>CAYOXS010000053.1:0-6218 GCA_964407935.1 uncultured Caldilineaceae bacterium | reverse complement strand
TTACCGGCGCGTCGCGGGGCATTGGCCGGGCCATCGCTCTGGAATTGGCCGGGCGCGGCGCGGATGTTGTGGTCAACTATCTGCGCAAAAAAAGCGCCGCCGAAGCCGTAGTCGCCGACATTGAGGCGCTGGGCCGGCGCGCCGTGGCCATCAAAGCCAACCTGGCCGAGGCCGCCCAAATTGAAGCGATGTTTGACCAGATTGAGGCCGAATTTGGTCGCTGTGATATTTTTGTGGGCAACGCCGCCAGCGGCACGCCCCGGCCCGCGCTGGAACTGACCGACAAACATTGGGACTGGACAATGGACGTGAATGCCCGTTCGGTGCTGCGCTGTGTGCAGCGGGCCGCGCCGCTGATGGCCCGCCACGGCTGGGGCCGAATTGTGAATATCAGCAGCCCCGGCAGCAGCCGGGTGCTGCCGCACTACGCGGTCATCGGCCTGTCAAAAGCGGTGATCGAGGCGCTCACCCGCTACCTGGCGGTTGAACTGGCGCCACAGGGGATTGTGGTCAATGCGGTGTCGCCGGGGCTGGTTGATACCGATGCCGTGACGGCGTTTCCGGTGGATTTGCAGGAGGTATTTCAGTACGCTGCCGGCCGCGCGCCGGCCCGCCGGCTGGTAACACCGGCAGATGTGGCCGGGCTGGTGGCTTTTCTCTGCTCCGATGCGGCGGCGATGATGGTTGGCCAAACCCTGCTCATCGATGGCGGTTACAGCCTGCTGGTGTGAGCCGGCTCACAGCGACTGCACTTTGCTGAGCCGCTGCAGCACAACCTCGGCCGGCGTCCAGCCGATAGTCAACCCGTAGAATTTTTCCTCTTTTTCCGCCACCAGCGTGGGAAAGCCCTGCACCCCCAACCGGCTTCTAAACCGAAAATCCTCTTGCAGCCGGCGCGCCACCTCCGGTGCGTTCAGCTCGTTGGCAAAGCGGGCCGGGTCAAGGCCAATCTCGGCGGCCAGTTCGATCAGCGTGGCCTCCAGCGAGGGGTTGCGCGCCTGCCGGTAGTAGGCGCGCTGGATGGCTTTGATCATCGGGGCCACGTGCTGCTGGCCCTGCAAGCCGGCGGCCAGCACGGCCCGGCACGAGGGATACGTTGAGCGCACAGGCGTGCAGGCGCTCCAGAAATCAAAATTGAACTCCGCGCCGGTGCGGGCAGCAACTTCGCGCCAGTGGTGCTGCACGTATTGCTGCATCTGCGGCGGCATTGGCCGGGTGGAGTCCGGGGCCAGCCCGCCCATCACGTAGCGCAGCGTTGCATCAGGGGGAAGATGAGCGATGACGGTTTCCAGCACGGGGCTAAAGCCGTAACACCAACTGCACATGGGGTCTAGAATGTAATAGAGCGTCAGGCCGGTCATAAGACCATCCTCAAAATTGCGACGACCAGCGCCAGCCACGGTTAAAATCCCTGCTGCTCGGCCAACGGCGCGATGCAGTCCGGGCCATCGAAGCGGGGGTTGTTGACCGCCCGCGACACCGGGTAGGCGGTCATCTGCTCCGCCGGGAAGGGGGTCAGCAGCGATTGCAGTCGCTCCGGCTTCTGTTCGGCGGGGTCGAGCCACGGCGCGTAGGCGGCGGGCGGCAAAATCACCGGCATGCGGTTGTGAATTTTAGCCATCAACTCGTTGGGTTCAGTGGTGATGATGGTGCAGCTCAACACTTCGTCGCCCAGCGGCGAGTGCCACTGCTCCCACAGCCCGGCAAAAGCAAACGGCTCTTGCCCTTCAAGCTGAATGTACAGCGGGGTTTTGCTGTTGTCCGGGTTTTTGCGCCACTCAAAAAAGCCATCGGCCAGAATCAGGCAGCGCCGCCGGCGGTACGCCGAGCGGAATGAGGGCTTTTCGGCCAGCGTTTCGGCCCGGGCGTTAATCAGCTTGTTGCCGATAGACGGCTCTTTGGCCCACGAGGGAATCAAGCCCCAAATAAAAAAGTCAATCTGCTGGCGGCCATCGTTGGCCACTACCGCCACCGGCTGGGTTGGGGCAATATTGTAGCGCGGCGAAAAATCGGCCGGCGGCGCAAACTGCTGAAACGACTCGGCCAGTTGCTGGCTGTTTTGGGTGAGCGTGAATCTTCCGCACATAATCTCCCTGCTTTCAATTGCTGTGAATGGTTGCCCGCCGGCCAGACTCGAGCAGGTTTTTGAGGGCCGCCAGGCTGGACTGGATGGCTTTTTGGGTGGTGCGCTGCCGGCCCAGTTTATCGAGCAGGTTGGCGATGAAGCCGCGCGGCTGGTAGTTCCAGTTCCACGAAAAACGGGTGCCGCTGCCAGTTGAAACAAACTCCCACGTCAGTTCGCTGCCGGCGGCAAACGGGCTGGTGCCGGCGGTGTCGATGGCCTTGATGCGGGTACCGGACGGCATCTGATAATCCACTACTTCGGCTTCCCAGCTAAACACGGCGCTGCTACCCTGCCGGGAATCGATACGCAGCAACGTGCCGCGCCGAAACGGCTGCGGCGTGATCATTTCTACGGCCTCAATCTGCTCAACCCACTCGGGCCAGTGCTTTAAATCGTGGCAAAACCGAAAGACATCGGCGCGAGCCACATGGATTTCAACGGTCTCTTGGATGCGGGGCATGGGTTTTTCCTGACGATGAATTTGGGATAGCGGTATTGTACCAAAAAACCAGGCGCTGTGACAATGGCGGCGGCAACTTTATCATCACAAGACTCAGAGGGGGTTGACATCTGGCGGTGATGAAAGTATTCTTAACTTACATAATCGAGAGCCAAGAAATTATCTTTATGTCAGATTCAGAACTGGCCAAAAGGCTGTCATCTGGTTCAACCAACCGGCTGGAGTCAACCGAGCAGGAGCAGTACGCGCAGGATTTGCAACGCGCTATTGACCAGGAACGGAAATCCCGCGCCCGGCTTGACCGGCTGCGGTCCACGTTTCTCAGTACTGTCAACCATGAAATGCGCACCCCGCTGGTTCTCATTTTGCAGTCGATTGAGTTACTAGATAGCAACCGGCTCGGCACAATGACGCCGGACCAGCTCGACACGCTGATGGTGCTTAAACGCCAGGCCGAAAAGCTGGATCGCATGGTAATGAGCCTCATTCGGGTGGCCGGCTTTTTGAGCAAGCAGGAAAGCATCAAACCGGTGATGGGCCGGCTCACGCCGGTGATCAACGGGGTGCTGCCGCTGGCCGAATTTAAAGCCCGCAGCCGCCAGATTGCCATCATCACTGAAATTGCCCCCAACATGCCGCCGTTCCCGTTGGATGTCAAACAAATTGAAGAAGCGGTGGCGCAGTTGCTGGATAACGCCATCAAATATAACCGGCCCAGCGGCAAAATAAAACTCAGCGCCAGTGCCGGCGACGAGTGGATAGAGATCACCGTGGTCGATACCGGGACCGGCATTGACCCGGATCGGCTGGAAACAATCTGGGAGGTTTTTGAGCAAAACAGCGACCCGGTTCGGCGGGCACAAGAAGGGTTGGGGTTGGGGCTGGTGCTGGTAAAATATATCGTCGATGCCCACCTGGGGGTGATTGAAATAGACACCAAAGTGGGCCAGGGCAGCAAATTTACCATCAAACTCCCCCGTTACCGGTCATAATTGACAAATTTTTAGTTAACCATAATATAAATCTAAATTTTTTGGGGTATGACCGCCATACCTTTCTAACGAACCCAGCGAGGGCTACCCGCCATGATTACCAAGCAAGTTATCCTCAAAAAAGACCGCGAAAAATCGGTGAATAATCGCCACCCCTGGATTTTTTCCGGCGCGGTGGCCAGGGTTGAGGGCGATCCGGAAAATGGCGATGTTGTTGATGTGTGGAACAGCCGGGCCAGGTTTGTGGCTCGCGGCGTTTACAACGACAAATCGCAAATCCGGGTGCGGCTGCTCACCTGGAATCCCAACGACCCCATCGATGAACAATTTTGGCAGCGCCGGGTGAGCCGGGCTGTGGCCGGCCGGCTGGCGCTCAAACAAAACCAGAACACCGACTCCTACCGGGTGGTCTATTCCGAGGCAGACGGCGTGCCGGGTTTCATTGCCGATGTCTACGGCCCGTGGCTGGTGGTTCAGTTCCTGTCGATGGCGGTTGAGCGGCACCGCCGGACAATCATCAATATTCTGGTTGATTTAATGGAGCCGCAGGGCATTTACGAGCGCAGCGACACTGACGCCCGCGAAAAAGAGGGGTTGGTGCCGGTGGCCGGCCCGGTGTGGGGCGAAGTCCCGCCGGACCTCATTGAAATTGTGGAAAATGGCCACACCTTTCTGGTTGATGTGAAACTGGGGCACAAAACCGGTTTTTACCTTGACCAGCGCGAAAACCGGGAGCGGATTTCAAAATATTTTGAGGGCAAAGAGGTGCTCAACGCCTTTTCATACACCGGCGCGTTTTCGGTGTATGCCGCTCACGCCGGCGCTACCCGGATCATCAATGTTGATTCGTCTGAGCGGGCGCTGCAAATTGCCGAGCGCAACATGCTGCGCAACGGCTTTGGCGGCCGTGATGACGTGTACGCGGTGGCCGATGTATTTGATATTTTGCGGGCGTACAACGAGGCGCGCTGGAAATTTGACGTGATCATTCTGGACCCGCCCAAATTTTCTTTTAGCAAACGCAACGTAGAAAAAGCCACGCACGGGTACAAAGACATCAACATGCTGGCCATGAAACTGCTCAAACGCGGCGGCGTGCTGATCACTTTTTCCTGCTCCGGCACGGTTAGCCGGGATTTGTTTCAAAAAGTGCTGTTTGGCGCGGCGGTTGACGCCGGGCGCACCGTGCAAATCATCGAGCAACTGTCGCAGGGGTCAGATCACCCTATTTTACTCACCTGCCCGGAAACCGAATATCTCAAAGGGTTTGTCTGCCGGGTGTGGTAGCCTCAGCTAACCTCATTTTCCAAACCTTTTAACGCCGCCTGGGCCGCCGCCTGAGCGGCGTTTTGTTTGCTCAACCCTTTGCCCACGCCATAGGTTTGGTGGCCAATCATGGCCTCCACGGTAAATTCTTTGGCGTGATCCGGCCCTTCTTCCTTGACCGTGCGGTAGGTAGGCGTTACCTGAAAACGGCTCTGGGCGATTTCCTGCAATCGGCTTTTGGGGTCTTTTTCGGCGTCAGAGGCCAGCACCTTTTGCAGCGCCGGTTCGATGAAGGCGCTGATAAATTCCCGGGCCGATTCCATGCCTTTGTCCAGATAGATAGCGCCAATCAGCGCCTCAAACGCATCGCACAGAATGGCTGGCCGCTGCCGGCCGCCGCTGTCCTCTTCGCCGCGCCCCAGCAACAAAAATTCGCCCAGATTGATGTCGCTGGCATAGCACGATAGCCGCTCGGTGCGCACCAGCGCCGAACGCAGGTTGGTCAGCCGGCCTTCGGGGAGTTCCGGGAAGCGGTGATACAAATATTCGGCGGTGACAAAATCAAGGATGGCATCGCCCAAAAACTCCAGCCGCTCGTTATCTTCAAACGGGTAGTCGGGGTTTTCGTTTAAATAAGATCGATGAGTTAACGCCCGTTGCAGCAAAGCCTTGTCGGTAAAATCAAGATTAAGCTCGGCGTCGGCTTGAAGTACAGCAGTCATAGTCTCCTCCAGGTGGAACTGGAGAAACGGCAGAAGCCAAGCTCGTCTTGAAACCTGCCGTATCGCCAGTTCAGAAATTAGATTGTGGCGGCGTCGCCGGATGAAGGCAGATAGTCTCCTTCCACCCACTCCTCACCGGTGGGGCTTACTTCTTTTTTCCAGATAGGTACAATTTCTTTGAGCCGGTTGATGGCGTAAGCGCATGCCTCAAAACAGCCATCGTTGCGGTGCGGGCTGGACACAGCCACAACCACCGCGTTTTCGCCCACTTCCAAATGGCCAATGCGCTGCACAATGGCAATATCAACAATTTTGGGCCAGTGCTCGCGGGCTTCGGCGGCCACTTGTTTGAGCTTGGCCAGAGCCATTGCCTCGTAGGCTTCGTATTCCAGGTGCTCCACCTCTTTGCCGGCCGATACGTTGCGCACCACCCCGCCAAACACGGCCACCGCGCCGGTTTCCGGCTTTACTACTTTGGCGGCAATCTCATCCAGACCGATGGGGTCAAAGGTGACGCCAAATTTGTCGTCGCTGCCGGCGCTGCTGCCGCCGCTGACCGGCGGGAAAAAGGCCACTTCGTCGCCATCGGTCAACCGGGTGGTGGGTTCAACAAATTCCTGGTTAACGGCAATAATGGTGCGCGGCGCGGCCTG
>CAYOXS010000052.1:17856-24557 GCA_964407935.1 uncultured Caldilineaceae bacterium | reverse complement strand
GGCCGGTTCGCCTGGCCCAGGCCACTCCCACCGCTGCCAGCAGGGCGCAGGTGAGGGTAAACTGGTGGGTCATAAAATTCATGCCCATAAACACGTACCAGGGCGAGACCGCCAGCAAAAAGATCGACAGGCGGGCCGTGCGGCGTGAGTAGAGTTCCCGAAGCAGCAGGTAGCCAACCAGAATATTCAGCCCGGTGAGCGCCGGGTTAACCAGCCAACCCGCGCCCAGCCAAACGCCAATCGCCAGCATGGCCGGCCAGCCGGGGGGCGGGCTGGGATACCAAAACTGCTCGCGGAAATACATCAGGTAAAAGTCAAACGCCGCCGGCGCCGGTGGCAGAGGTTGGGTCAACTCACCGGCGGCCAGAAAACGGGCCTGAACCAGATAAGCCACTTCGTCGGGAATATGGGGATGCTGCTGATAAGCATAATAATTGAGGGCGGCGGCCAGAATGAAAACCCAAACGGCCAACAGCAGGGCAAAGCGATCCAGTCGCCCCGGTTCGGCGGTTTCGTCCGGGGCTGTGGCCGGCCCAAACAGACGCTCAAAATACACCTTTGCCGAGGCCAGAACGTTTACCGGCAAAGCCCAGATTGCCAGGATGATACCGCCCAGGTTGAGCGTCTGCACCACCGCCGCAAAAATCAAATCGGCGGCGTAAACAGATGGCCGGGGCGAGACGGTGGCGCTGGTGAGAAAAAAAATCAGGCCAAGGCCAACCAGTTGCCAGGGTTTGAAAGTTTGGCGCAGCCAGGGGCCAATTGATGACCAACGCCCGGCCAGTCCGCGCACTACCAGGCCGGCCTGCACCACCAGAAAACTCAGCAGCAGGGGATGAATCTGCGACAGCGGCAGGTAATGCTGATAGCGCATGTATGGCCCGGCCTGAATCAGTTGCAGAGCCACGGCCTGGCCCAGCAGCGCCAGCGCCAGCCAAAAACCAAACGCCCGCAGTTTGCCGGCCACCGTCCAGCCGATGATGAGCAGGGCTACCCCCAGACTGAGCGGCAGACAAATTCTGCCGGTCAGCAAACCCTCGGCGCTGCGAAAACGGGCGTCGCCAAAAATCCAGCTAAAACTGCCCGCAGCCAGCAGCCAAAACCAGATTTGCAGAATGCGCAGCAAAACAGGCCCCCGGTTGGGGCGAGATAACGTTGTTGGTAAAGACATATTTATCTTCCTGAAAAGAGCGTTGCGGCGACGGGTCAGGCGGCCTCGATGGGCAGCGGGGCATCCAGCCGCAGGACGGGTTTCGGCGCAAAAGGTTTGGGCGCCGGCGTAGCTGGAGCTGACGGTTCTTTTTGTAAAACCGCCATGTAATGAACTGAATAAGAGCGGATACGAGTGGCTTCAAGCCACTCCTGTAAGCCCAACAAAAGCGGCAGCAGAAATCTGGGGACAAAATCTGGCAAAAAAGTGAAATAATGGATGTTGACCAGCCGCAACAAATTGAGGTTTCGCCAGTACGCGGGTTGAATCCACCACTCGGTGCCTTCATCAATGCTTTTTAGCAGCGGAAAGAGGTACCCCATATAAAAACGAAAGAGCGGGTTACGCGGATTTGTTTCGTGGATAATAAACAGCCCGCCCGGCTTTAAAACGCGCTTTACTTCCCGGCAGGCGGCAAGCTGCGCTTTTACCCCCGGCAGATGGTGCAACACACCAACAGTATAAACATAATCCAGGCTGCCATCTTTGAAGGGCAGGCTCAGGGCGTTGCCGGTGGTTACCGTAACGCCGGTGCGGTGCGCCTGCTGCACCAGGTTAGAGGCGGCGTCCATGCCCACCACCCGGTAGCCCCGTTTGCCAAGGGACAGGCATTGCTGGCCAAGCCCGCAGCCCAAATCCAGCCCAATGCCGGTGGCCGCGATTGATGGAGGCAAGGCGACGGAGAGCAGCCCCATCTTTCTTTCTAACAGATGCTCCCAAACATGCTCTGAAAATTGCGCGCCGTATTCCCAGGCAATTTTGTCAAAATGAACCGAACTTTCAGCCAGCGCATCCTGCCGCAGGCTTTTCAGCTCAAAGAACAGAAAGACCGCGCTCACCGTCAGGGCCAGCCCAACGGTAGTCAGGCGGATAAGAGAGACAATGACAACGCTGGTGGGCAGCGGCAGTCCCAGCGCCTGCAATTGGATAATGGCCAGGCTGCCGGTTGAACCAACGCCGGCCGGCATCAGGGTCATCCCGCCGAGCAGGGTGGCGGTACTGAAAATACTCATCCCGGCAACGGGCGGCGTCCACGTATTAAAGCTGGCAGCGGCCAGGCTAATCAGCCAGCTTGCCGGCAGCCAGACCGCCAGCGACAGTCCGAACGCCTGAGCCAGCGTGCTGCCTTTGCTCAACTGGGCCATCGGGATGGTTGGCGCTCCCACCTTGTGCGCCGCAAATTTAACCATCACGCCGATGACACCGGCGACAATAATCAGGCTGAACATCACCCCGCGCAGCCACCAGGCATCAGTTGTGATCAAACCGATAAAGGCCAGCGCCACAACATCCAACAACCGTTCCACAGTCAGAACCACCACGGAAATTCGCAACGGGGTGTTAAATTTGCGGCGCATGAAGATGCTGCGAATGATTTCGCCAACATAGGCTGGCGTGGCAATTCCGGCCAGTGAGGCCAAATAGATAGAAAAATTAGGGCGGATTGGCACGCGGATATCGGCCCGGCGCAGGAGAAATTGCCAGCGAATAAACCGGGCAAAAAAGTAATAAACCATCACCGCCAGCAAAGGGCCAAAATAGACCGGCTGCGCGTGGGACATATCGCTTAAAAAGCCGAAACCCCCGGCGGCGTATACCCACAGGCCGGCGACAGCGCCTCCGGCCAAAATCAGCCCCAAACTGATGTAAAATAACCTTTTAGTTGTCATGGGTATTTCACTCCTGCACGATTCAGCATCTCACTCATGTCAAAGCCTGAAGCTTCAAGCACTTGCACCACGTTGATAATGGGCGGCCCTTTATCAACGGGCACCGACCGAAAGATAATCCCCCGGGGGATGGTGTAAATGGGGCTGCCGGCCGGAGTGGGGGGACGAATGGCGAGGTGAGTCGCCCAAAGTGAGTCGTTTTTAAGGTAGAGCGCGGTATCCTCATCCCGGGCCACCAGCCGCAATCCAAGCGGGGCAGGCTGTTCGGCAGGCTGCAAAACGTAATTTATGGGTTGGGTAATTGTTTTGGGCTGGTGAGCGTAGTAATTCCAGACAAGCGGCGAACCGCCGTAACTTTTTAGCGGGACATCCGGGCTCCAATCATACGGAAAAAGCCGGTTAAAAAGCTCGGCCCGCCGAAAGGTGGCCGGCGCAACCCGGTTGTACTCCCCCACCCGATCCTCAGCGGCTGCGCCAATAAGCCGGGCGGTTGTATGCGGCCGGGCATCTTGCGGCAGCGACAACACCAGGGCCACCGCGGCGGCGGCTCCGGCACAGGCCAAAAGCCAGGGCCGGAACCGGGTATTGAGCAGCCCGCTGTTCCGCCAAAAAACCGCCAACGGCAACAGCATCACCGGCACAAAATAATGCAGCACGATGTGGGCCTGAACATAAAAGAAACCAAAGCAAACAACTGTGACCACGGTCAGCGCCCGCGCCACCTGATCCTGCCAGCGCCAGGCCAGCAGCGCCGCCGCCGGCAAAATACCACTCGGCACAATCAAAAAGACAAGGCGACGCCAATCGGCCCATTGGAGAAAGGCGAAGCGTTTGAGTAATTCCAGCGCGCCATACTCGCGGCCGGGGGCAGGGAGATGGAGCAGCGCCAAAATGTGGGGCGCAAGCACGGTTACAACCAGGCAACCGCAGACCGCCGCCGCGGTCAGCCAAATCTGTCGCCAGGGGCGTGGTCGCCAAACCAGCAGCACCGCGCCCAACCAAAAGCCAATGAGCAGCAGGCCATTTGGCAGGGAAATATAGGTCAGCCCGATAAAGAGCCACATCCACTTATGATCTTGCCTGAGAAACCCCAAAATAAAGCCAAAATAACAGACCATTAACAACGTGTCTTGCGTGGCGGGCAGAGCGATGTCGGCCGAATAGGGGTTGTAGGTGGCGCTAAAGGCCATCACCACCACGTACACGATTAAATTCAGCCAGAGCAACCAGCGCTCGGCCTGGCCCGCCGGCTTTGAGCGCCCGTGTTCGATGAGCGCCAGTAAGGCGCTGTAAAGCGCGACCACATAAAGTAAAAGCGGCAGCCGCGCCGATACTTCATACTCGCCAAAAAGGCGGATAAACCAGGAGGCGGGAAAGGCAAACAAAACCGAAGTGATACCCGGAAAATCGGCTATTGTCCCGGCGGTTGGCGGCCAGAATGGCAGTGGTTGAACCAGCAGCAGCCGGGCCGACTCGTAGGCGTGCGCGCCATCGCCATTGAAGTTGTCCCAGTAAAACTTGGGCGTGAGGGCAATCACCAGCAGCAGCGGCACAAGCATCATTGACGCCAGCGTGATACCCGCATACGGCTGCTGAAATGGCCAGGCCACGGCCTGCCCGCGCGCCAACCGCGCCAGCAGCAATGCCAGGCATAGCACCGAACAGCCCAACACCACCGCCACAAATGCGCCGTCGCGCAGGGGGGTGTTAATCACAAACTGGACAGCGCCCGCCGCCGCACTGACAATAATCAGGCTGAGGGCAAAGCCAGACAGCACCCACTGGCCTGCATTCTTTGCCGAGTTTAAGGCCAACGCCAGCAGCAAGCCCGGCGTCAACAACAGGCAGCCGGCGCTGATCACCACCAACGGCGACCAAACATAGAGCAGGCCCGCGTAAGCCGGCGCAAAATAAGGCTGAGCCGAGTCGGCCAGAGGATAAAGGTTAGCCGCGGCCTTTACTGCCCCGCGGCCAAACAAAACGGGCAGCCCGGCCAGAGCAAAAAACGCCAACAGGCGCGCCAGTGGATGCTTAACGAGTGTTGGCACACCAAGCTTGTCAGCGGCAAAAGATGCAATTTGAGACATAACGCCAACCTGTCAGGGAAAAGCTGCGTCGCCGGCCAAAGGGCCGGGCCGGGGATTATTCAGCGCGTTTGATTGCTTTGCTTGCAGGGAATAGAGCGTAACAGCAAATGTTTCATCGGGTGCGGCCCGGAAACGACCGGCGTCTTGAGGGCGAAAATCATCCAGAAGGCGAACATCACTGGGGACAACCGGGAAAGTTTCTATCGGTGTGAGCCGGTTGCCCAACTTTTGCAGCCCTTCTCGTAACGGGGGCGCGCGTTTGGCGTACACCCCGGTAACCACAAAAATGGGCGCATCGATGTCTGCCAGCGCATCGATATTCTCAATTCGTTCAAAGGCCGGGCGGTTGGCCAGATGCAGGTAAAAGGCCAGAGCCGGCTCGCCAATGACGATCACGCGGCTGCCTGCGGGGATAATCGACTCCATCGCGGCCGCAGCCTCGGCCATACCCCGCGATGACCGCCACGGGTTACCCGGGTTGGGGATGGCCAGAGCCGCCACGGCCACAACAACAGCAGCGCTGCCGGCGGCCAAAACCAATCGCCAATTCCCGGATTGGGTTTCGGAGGCAGGCTCTGTTACCAGCCGAGCCAACCACCAGCCGGCAACCAGGTACGTGGCCACGGTAAAAGGTAAAACCAGCCGGGCATAAGGATGGTACAGAGGCGTAGCTAAAAACCAGAGTCCCAGCCAGCCCAAAACCAACCAGGTTGAAAAAGAAGCCGACCGTCGCAGCAGCGCCGGCAGCGCCAGCAGCGCCAGCAGCGCAGCCGTTCCCGAACCGCCTATTAATATGGAAGAGACAGCCACAAAGATGAGGCCGAACAGGAATTTTGGCCCGAACCGCACTCCCGGATTAACCGCAATTGCCGCGACCAGCGCCGCCAGAATCGAGGCGCGGCTGAGCGGGCCTTCAAACAAAAGCTGCTGCTGGGCCTGCTGCCAAAAGTTTTGAAACCAGTTGTGCGGGTGGATCAAGGTGCGTTGGTACTGGGTTAAACCGGCATATCCGCCAGGCTGCATCTGAACGTACGTAGCCCAGGGCAGATAACAGGCAACCGCCACCGCCGCGATAACACCCCACAAAAGAAAGACCCGCGCGGTAAATTGACCCCGGAAATAACGGAATCCGGTTAACGGCAGCAGCGCTCCCCCGGCCACAGCCAGGGCAAACCAACCGTGATATTTGGTATTCCAGGCCAGGCCAACCGCCAGGCCGGCAACAACAGCCCAGCCAAAACTTTGTCGTTCAATCGCCAGGGCAATCAGCGCCAGCGCCAGCAGAAAAAAGAAGGCAAACGATACATCCGTGAGACTTGTCCGGGCGAAAGCAATGTGGTACCCGCTCAATGCCAGCAACGCTGCCGCCGCCAGCCCGGCCGGCGGGCCAAACCAGGTTCGGCCAACCCACCAGATTAGCCCAATAGTGAGCGTGCCCAACAGTACATTGATGAGGATGGCGGCTCTATCCAGCGGCGCGCCAAAAACCTGATACCCCAGCCCCACCAGGCTGAAGAATAGCGGCGGTGAAAACTTGAATTGCCCGGGATACAGCCGGTAGGGCTGATGCGAGTCGGTTAAGCCGAGGGCGCTGAACACGTACACGCCCTCGTCAAAATGGTCAAGGCCGGCGCTTGAAATTTGCCAGGCACGAAAGGCAAACCCGTTGAGAATCAGAATTATCACGATGATTAACTCAAGACGCGAAATGGGTTTGAGACCGGTGAGAGATAG
>CAYOXS010000052.1:0-17756 GCA_964407935.1 uncultured Caldilineaceae bacterium | reverse complement strand
GGGCCAGGCCGCCCGTATATTCAAACAAAGACCCGGCAGACGTAGATTTCAGTAGGACAAGGTCATTGATACGCTCAAAACGTTGCAGGTCGCCCGCGGGGCCAACGTAAATAAAATGGATGTCGTTGGTTTGCAGAAAGGCCGTTTGGTCCTCCGGCGACATACGGTGATAGAAGTCGCTCAGTTCACCACACTTCCGCCAATATTTCTCGGTTAAAAAGAAGTGACCGCAATACAGCTTGCCCGGATATTCGGGAGCCAGCCACAAATCATCGGTGGTCCACGGCTGGTCTGTTTTATCCACAATCAGAACATCGTTTGGTGTGGCCCGTTCTTTGAGCAAGTTCACCAGCGCCTGGTGATCCGTATTCATAAACATATACGGCTTGGCGGGGTCAAAACGAGTCTGATTCCAGGCATGGCGCAATACCCAGGCCGGGGTTGCGCCTAAAATCAAAACAGCGACCAATACTGCCACAGGCGTAACCCGTTTGAAGTGAGAAAAGTAAATGGCCCCGGCTATAATATAGAGCGGAATTTGCAGCGTCATGGTGCCCCGATCCGGGTAGGGGAAGAAAGGCCCGGCCAGAGTCAGCGCCGTGCAGCCCAACGCCCAGCCGAGCAGAAAGCATTCATTGAGGCCGGCTTTGCGCCAGTAATTGGGCAACCCCCAGGCCAGCAGCCCCCAGGCCAGCGGATAGGCAATCAGCAAAACTGAAAACAGGATGTTTTCGCCGCGCCAGGCGGGCAGCGAGAGACCCGAAGCACGATAAAGCAGGATTTGCCCGGCGATACTTACAGCAGCGGCCACAAGGCAAACGGCCACGGTAACAATATGTGATCGATTGAGCAACCCCTTCCACCAATAAAGAGAAATTATGGCGACGGCAATTACGGCTAACGTCACGCCTTCATAGATGTGCAACAGGGTAACTGCTGCGTACAGCAGGGCGGTTAGAACAACTCGTCCCGCAGAGTATTTTTTTAAAGCCCAATATAACGAGAATACCGCAGCGGTGGCAGCAAGCCAGAGCAGCGAAAAATGGGAGTCGAACAGGGTTTTAAAGATATAATTACCCCGATAATCCTCAAACAAGGCAATTGTCGACAGAGGTTCGGCAAAAACACGGTGGAAGATAAAGTTATTGCTGGCCAAACCTGAGGCAGATAAAAATTTAAGATGCCCGCCCAGTCCGCCGCCCAACAAAAGCACGGCAAGCACCCACCCGGCCTGATAGGCTGACCCCAGAAAAACACGGCCAATGACAAACAGCAAAATGGTTAACGCAAAAGCAAAAATCGAACCAAGATAAGCGTAAACAAACTCCGGGGCCACATTTGTCCACCGCGAAATTTGGCCGATAGCATAATAAAAAATAACCAATAAATGCGGCTGATTGGGTTCGGTGGTGAATTTGTTGGAAATCAAAACCCCATCGATCTGGCTTTGACGCGCCCACATCCGGTATTGCATCATATCCGGTGAGCTGGTAATAGTCCCGGTAAAGGTCCACCCCGGCGGTGTTTGCGATTGGGCGCGCCAATACGGCGCCATATGAAGAAACCCCACCAGCACGGCCACAAACAGAATAGAAAGGGGAATATTTAAAAGAAAAGCAACAGGCTTATCAACCTGTTGTTGTTTGGCAGAGATTGCCCGAATAGATGATTCCATAAAAAACACCTCCCCCAAGCAGGTCTTTCGGTCAACGAGCTATACTAAAGCCAGAATGAAAATTGCACTTTCTATCCCCTTCCCCCCAACCCCCTCCCCAAATTGGGGAGGGGGTTGGGGGAATGAGGGCAAAGGTGTAACTCGCAAATTTATTTCAGCGTAAGTTTTCAAACGCAGGGTTAAAAAGCAGCGGGCTGTCAGCCCAATGGGCGAAATGAGGAATGCAAGAAGTGCAGTTAGTTTTCTTTTAGAATTAGCGGTAAATACTCGTTCAGGGGCGGGATAACGGTAACGGGATGAGAATCGCCGGCCGACCCGGCGGCGTTGGAAGCGGAGACAGTAACCACTTTTGCGCCGGTACTGGGCCAGGTAAATGAAACGGTGTCGCTGCGAGCGTTGATGACCCGGGTTAAGGTTGACTGGCCGGTGGCCTGCCAAACATACGTTAACGGCAGCGTGGTTGTTAAAGAATTCACACTGGCGATAAGGGTTACAGGAATACCGACAGCGCCCACATTTGATCCGCTGATCAGCAGGCCGGCGGGGGGAGACGGCGCGGGCGGAGTCGAGGTGGGTGTGGGCGGAGGTGGGGTTAAAGTTGGCGTTGATGTAGGCGTGGACGGAGAATTAATGGTAATGGTATGAGAATCGCTGGCCGACCCGGCGGCATTGGAGGCGGTAACTGTTATTACCTTGGCGCCGGCGCTGGTCCAGGTAAACGGCACGGTGTCGGTACGCGCATTGATGACCCGGGTTAAGGTTGACTGGCCGGTGGCCTGCCAAACATACGTTAACGGCAGGGTGGTGGTTGACGGGTTTACGCTGGCGGTGAAGGTATTGGCCGTATTTACCGCGCCGCTGGTGGGACCGCTGATGAGCAGGTTGGAGGGTGGAGTTGATCCGGTTGAAGTGATGGCATAAACCGTCAACACCCCCGCCGCCGGTATTGATGTATTCAGCACCTGCCCGGCGCTCAGGGTAACATTGGGCGGATTGCCCTCGGATAGCCCCGTTGTCATATATTTGATGCCGTAAGTGCCGGCTGGCAAATCGTGGATAGCCAGGGTGCCGTCGGTGGTGGTTTTGATCACAACCACATACTTGCCATTGGTGTTTATAAATGCCAGGGGATCAAAACTGCTATTGCTGGTTGTGGCATCTATTCTAACAGCGCCATGCCGCACATATTTAAAATATTGGCGCAGCAGGTACGTTCGGCTGGCCATATTGACAGTTGGGCTATTGGGATTGCTGTTATTAATCAGATAATATTGAGCGCCGTTGTCAGTAGTGCAAAAGGCCAGGGCAAACTGCTGCCAGGCCGAAACGCGGGCAACCTTGAGGTCCTGGTGCAGATCAAGGTAGCCGCTGTTGATGTGTTCCAGCATGGATGTATTGATGCCATACTGCGTGGCCCGGCTGCCAATGGTTTGCAGATTGGCATCAGATACGCCGCTGTACCGGTGATAAGATAACTCTGTGACCAGATTGAGGGCGGCTGAATTTTGGGCCAGAGCGTCAAAAAAGGTTATTGCTCGCCCCATATCTGTATTGGATGGGACAATATAATCCGGGCTGAAGCCGGCGGCTTGCAACCGGCCAGCCGCCGCGACCAGAGCATCGCCCACCACCGTACCCGTTCCCCAGGCCGCAACATCCGGCTCTAAAATAACCTCAAGCGCGTCGGGCGACCAGCCATATTTACTCTGGATATGCTGAAACGTGGCCAACACAAATTCGCCATATTCCTGCGGGCTGCTTTGAAATTGAACATTTGATTGGCCTTGATTGGAGTCAAAATCAACCACGTTAAGATTGACATACAGCGTTTCGCCGCGAGCAGCCAAACGCTGTTGCAGCGGCAGCACCACATTGTCAATGGTATGATCCAGTTCTGAAAATTGAAACCCGTTGGCAGCAAGAACAGTGGAATTGGAATTGTCGTTGATAATCTCGTACCAGTGCGGACGCCACTGGCTAAAAGGAATTTGCCCGGTGATGAATTGGTTAAAATAATCTACCGGATTTTCCGAACCGCTTCTCACCTCCAAACGAATTCGATTAATCCCAAGGTCATTGACAGTCAGATCAAAGAGTTGATTTTTGTAATTATTAAAGCCGGCGCATTCCTGCTGACCGGCCTGAGCGGTAACTTCCCAGCCGCTAATTGTTTGGAAGGTTGTGGCTGGATTGAGGTGGATATCCGCAGACCCTGCCAGATGTGGCACACCTACCCAGGAAATGAGGATGATTAACAGCGTTATCCTGGATGATACTAATAACCCGGTTCGGTTCATTATTTATCCTTTTGTGATTGGTGAAGGGGGGACGCAACGCAAACTTCAAAACCCACCGGTTCAAGAATGCAGCCCAAAAATTACCCCTCCTTTAGAGCCATTGCCAGCAATCCCCTGGAATGGGAAAGCGCCACCTGACCCGCCCGCAAACCGGCCAGATTTTGCTGTTCAAACGGGTCACTTTCAAAATCGTACAACTCTTCCCGGTTATCACCGTTTCTGATGTAATGGTATTTCTCGGTGACAAGCGACTTCATTTTGCCTTTGGCAATCGGATACCAGTCAGGCACATCAAGACCGCTGCCAACTTCAGAAAGGATGATGCCCGCCGCCGAGCTGTTGTGTTGACGGGTATTATTCCAAAATCGCGCCAAAGAATGGCCCGGGAAGCGGCCGTTATCATCAAGCCCAATAAGGTCGAGAACCGTTGCCGGTAAATCTCGCAGGCTGACCGGTTTGTGGACAACCGTGTTGGCCGGTAATTTGTTTGGCCATAAAAGCAATAGAGGAACATGAAGCGCCGGCAGATAAAGGCTGTTACCGTGGGTAAAAACACCGTGCCGGCCAAACTCTTCGCCGTGATCAGCCACAATCATCACCAGCGTATTATCGAGTACCCCGCGTGTATCCAATTCTGCCAAAAGCAGGCCAACGTGATGGTCCATATAAGCAATGGTGCCATCATAAGCGGCAATTTCGCCCTGCACCTCGTCCGGGGTCATTTTCCACATATCAGAACGGTAGGCGGAGTTTGTCCTATTGACGATGAGAGAATTATCGCGCCGGTTTGGAACGCCAAACAGCCCATCAAAGGGCGCAGGCGGCAGGTAGGGTTCGTGGGTATCAAAGTAGTTGATAAAAGCGAAGAAAGGGCGCTGATCCTGTTGGGAAAGCCAGGCCAAAAAATCATGGTTTAAAGTTGCCGCACTCTTTCGATTGAGAATATCGTGATAGTTAACCAGATCACGCAGCGCGCCGGAATTGGTAATGGTCTTGCCTAAAGTTGAACTGAGGATTGCCTGTCCCGCTGACACAGGGTAGTCCTCGTAATGAGTAAACCCTCGATTCAGGCCAGTTTCATAACCGCAGTAAATGAGATTGGCCACAAACCCGGCGGTTGCGTAACCATGTTCGGTCAACACCTCGGCCAGGGTGGGGTAAGTGTTATCAAGCGGCGTGAACCAGTCAACGGACAATTCGTGATGCCAGCGCCCGGTGAACATGCCGGCGTGAGAAGGCAACGTCCACGGGGCGGTTGAAAAAGCCCGATCAAAACGCACTCCCCGTTGGGCCAACCGCTCCAATTGCGGCGAGGTGGGGCGTTTATAGCCGTACAGGCTTAGATTTCGGGCGCGAACCGTATCAAGGACAAGCAGCAGTACGTTGGGCGCATCAGGCCGGACCGGGGATAGTTGTGCCAGCCGACTCCATTCTGCTAATTTCTCCGTACCGTGCAGGCCCAGCGCTAACCCGGCTATAGCCCCGCCACTCGTCATCAGGAACTGCCGGCGGCTTAACCCCGATTCGCCGGGAGGTGTTGGGCTGCCCATTTCTGTCAGATCGGGCGGCCGGGTGGGCAGGGTAAAGGAGTCAGCCCTGTTTATTGGAAGGCGCAACAGGGCGAATAACCGGTTGGGTTGGGCCGCTACCAAACGAGCCGCCTGCGCCGCCAGACCAGCGGCCAATACAAGGGCTGCCAATTTGTGCAATGGCTCAAACATAAACAGCAGGCTGGTAAAGCTCACCCAGGCATAGCCAAACACAACAACACGTAACGATGCGAGTTGGGCCAAAAATTGGGCCGCCAGAAAAATACAGATTGCCAGCAGAGCAAACAGGCAGATGTTAGCCAGGGGAATCATCCAAACGGCATCAAGGCTCAAAAAGAGGGTTTGCTGCAAAAAGAACTTTTTAAATGCCAGAATAATAATTTCGGCCAGTCCGGTTGCCAACCCAAACCAAATCACCAGGGCAAAGATGTCGGCAAGCCGAAGCTGGCCATCTGGCCGCGAGGTTAACAACCGGGCGACAGATGATTTGTTCGTTAAAAACCTCATTTAATTCCCCCCTTACTACCCTAACAAATTAAATCTCACGCCTGCAACTTATTAATTTCTTAGTAAGAACTTAGTAATTTCTTACTAAGAAAATATGCTTTTCTTACTAAGAACTTGTAAATTTCTTAGTAAGAAACTTGCTGTTTCATTACGTCCAATTTAACTTTGCAGGCGAGCAATAGCCATTCTCCAACTCAGTTTGGTCACACCCATTTAATTTACATAGCAAACACGGTTATCACCCCCGCCGCGGGGATGGTCCCCTCCAAATTCTGGCCAGATTCAAGCGTAATATCCGGCAGGTTTACATCGTATTCGCTTGAGGTAGTATATTTGAGGCCATAACTGCCGGCCGGCAAGCCGGCAACAGTGAAAGCCCCGCCCCGATTGGTTTTGATAACCACAACATACTTGCCGTTGGCATTGATAAAAGCCACGGGATCAAATTTATTATTGGTTGTCCCGGCTTCTATCCTGACCGCTCCTGAGCGCACAAACTTGAAATATTGGCGGAGAAACCGGGTTTGGTACCCCATAGTAATCACCGGCTCGGCCGGATTGCTGGTATCAATGGGATAATATTGAGCGCCATCGTCTTTGGTGCAGTAGGCCAGGGCAAACTGCTGCCAGGCCGAATTCATGCCAACCTTCAGGTCCTGATGCAAATCTTCATACCCGCTGCCGATGTGTTCCAGCATTGCCGTGTTGAGCCTGTACTGTCCGGCTTTAGCGGCAATGGCTTGCAGGTTGTCGCCAGATACGCCCCAATAACGGTGATAGGTGAGTTCTTTTACATATTGGCCGGCACCCGGCACCGCAATCATGGCCTCAAAGTAGGGCAGCGCATTGCTCATAGCCGTTGTTGATGGAGCGACAAACGCCGGGGTGAAACCATGCTCGGTCAGGCGGGCCGCCGCCGCCACAACAGCTTGGCCCATCAACCGGCCATCCCATTGGAGCACATTATCCGGCTCCAGCAGAATTTCCCAGCTATCGGGCACCAACCCATACTTGCTTTGCATGTGTAAATATGTGGCCAACACAAATTCGGCGTACTCAGCCGGGTTATCGTGATGGTAATTTGCGCGGGGGCCAAGTTTATTGGTAAACGCGACATAATTGATATTGATGAATAACCGCTCACCCCTGGCTTCGAGCCGCTGTTTTAACGGCAGTACAACTTGTTCGACAGTTTGATCAAATGCGTCAAACTGAAAGCCGGCCCAGTTAATTTCAGCCGGATCATTATTGTCATTAACTGTAGCAAAACGCAGTTGCCCAAGATGCCCGGTCCAATAAGCTGGCGTGTTCTCGGCGCCACTCTGGATTTCCAGACGGATGCGGTTGATCCCCAAATCGTTGACCACCTGGTCAAACAACTTGTCGCTGTATTGGGAGAAACCGGGGCAATCAAACTGGCCGGCCTGCGCTACCGCCTCCCAGCCGGTGATGGTTTGATACTTTACCCCCGGATTGAGGGTAATCACCGCCGGTTCGCGGTCAAAAAGAACATCGGCATACGCGTAGGTTAGCGCCGCCGACAGCAAAAGCATTCCAATTAAAACAACAATTACCGGCAAGTAGATGTTACGTCGCATCAAGTCTCCCTTGAAAATAGGGGTCAGGAGTTGGGAGTTAGGAATTAGGGTGCGTTCAATGGTGTCACCCCGCCAACGCCACGCGGGGCAGGCTCTGAGCAAAGCGAAGGGTCTCCTGACCGGTCAAATGTTAATTTTCGTTCTAGCTACCGGACACTTTTGACATGTCACTCTGAGCGGAGCGAAGAGTCTCTTATTTTGAGCTGGAAATCAGCCCAAATTGGAGATTCTTCGCTCCCTGCGGTCGCTCAGAATGACAAACTGTCAGGTGGCTAGATTTTCGTTCATCGTTGCGCGGCCACAGGCTGAGTCCGTCTCCTCAGAGCAAATTCCGGTAACCTGACTCTCCAAATAAGCCAGACGACACCTGCCGCCAACAGCAGCACCGGCAGGGCCAAAACGCCGGGAGGCGCGTAGCCCATACCTTCAATTGTAGCCAGCCACGGCAGGCGCACCCCGTTGCGCGTAATGTGAATAATCGCCTCGAGCACGCCCAGCCCCTGCTCAACATCCCGGTACATAGCCAGACACCACGACCAATAAGTAGCGGCCACGCCAATTACCACCGCCAGCCGGGTTGGCAGGCGCAACAATACTCCGGCCGCCAGCAAAAACAGAAAGGGAGTTACCGGCACCACATAACGCACGCCGCTGTTAAACTGCAACCAGCCGTACTGGCTGGCCGCCGCAAACAGGAATAACGCGCTGCTGAAAATGAGGATACACCCCGTTTCCAGATTGCCCACCAGCCGGTTCCGCCGTCGCAGCCAGGCCGGAACGTAAAGGGCCAGCAGCAAAATTGGGGCCGAGGTAAATAACCCAAACCGCAGATTAAAGGCGGTAGCCCACAACAAATCCAACTGCGGCCAGTCCATCCCATTGTAACCGTAATGGCTGTATTGCGTGACCGGCATGTAACGCTGCGCCGGGTAAAGGGGATGCCCAAACGCCAGCCATTGATAACCAAGCAACACCACCACACTGAGCGCGGCGCCGCCGCCAAAAAACAGCAAATTGCCCCACGATTTCTGCCGCAGCCACCTGACCAGGGCATAAAGCCCCACCGCAGCCACCACCGTCAGGCCGGTGTAATCCAAAACCACGCTCCAGCCGCACAACAACCCGGCCGCAAAATAGTGAGATCGCTGCGGTTGGGCCGGGTTGGCCCAGGGCCGCCACAGGAGGGCAAAGGCAAACAGGGCGCAGTGCCCAACCAGTAGATTGTGGTTCAACTGGGCCGTGCGGTAGAAGATCGGCGTGGCAAAGGCGTAGAGCAGGGCCAGCCAAAACGCCGGGCGAACGGAGCCGGTCAGGCTGGCCAGAATCCAAAACATCACTACCACGCTCAACGCCGACAGCGGAGCCATCAGCAGCGTTTGGATAACGCCGGCAGCCAGCCCAAATTTAATATCGAAACCCCGCTCATAGGCCAGCCGATAAAACTCGCGGGCCATCGGGTAGATACTGTTGTACTCCGGCGGGGGCGCACCCGAGGCGGCCCGGCGCTGTTGCATGTGCGCCACCAGCGGATCAATCACCGGGCGGGCCAGCGCATACGGCACAGCCCCCATCAGCGAAGCGCCGGGGTTATTATTGATAAACACACCCCGCCCCGGCAGCTCAAAAATATCCGGGTGCAACCCCAAATACTCCGACACGTCAAAGCTCAGGTGATCGCCCAGGCTTAAGGCCGGGTAGATTTCCCGAACCGTGTTGGTGGCAAAATGGAGCACATATATTAGCCAGCAGGTTAAAAACAAACGCAAGGCGATGCCTCCGGTTGAGAAACGCCGCAACCCGCTTTTGTCTTTTGCCGGGCGGGTAATTTGTGACGTTTTATCAAACGGTTTATCAGCCTGATCTGTTACGTTCATCGTTGCGGCTATCCCATCGCAGTTATTTTTGTTAAGCTATTGGGGCGCGGCGCGGCTGCACCCAGGACCATACTTCCGTTTCGCCGAGCAAAAAAAGCACCCCAAAATAAACTACCCCTCCGGCGAAGGCGCGCACCGGCCAAAAGAGCGGCTCGGTGGCCAAAAAACAGACACTCATCACGCCGGCGGCCACAGCCGGCTGCCACAAAAACGGCAACAAATTGACCGGCATCACATAGCGGCTGAACGAAAATAACAGCAACGCCAGCCAGATGAAATCGGTGATTACCGTGGCTGTGGCCGCGCCGATAATGCCGTAGTGCGGGATCAGCAGAATATTCAAAATCACGTTGAGGCCAACGGCCAGGCTGGCGCAGCGAACGTCGACGGCCTGCCGACCGGCTGCGTTTAGTCCCTGCCGAAACGTGCCGCGCATGATAACCAGTGCCGCCGACCAGGCCAGAATTTGAAGGGTGGGGATGGAGTTGGCGTAAGCAGAGCCAAACAGGAGCAGAATCATCGGTTTGGCCAAAAAAAGCCCCCCGACACCTACGGGCGCGGCAAAGATTGAGACCAGTCGCAGCGAACGAGTGACAATTTCCCGGAAGGCGTCCTGCCCCTCGGCATAGGTTCTGGATAGCGCCGGGAACAGCCCCAAAAAGTAGGTGACGGGCATGGCCAACAAGGCCGTAATAGGCCGGTAGGCGGCATTATACCAACTGACCGCCGAAGTTCCAACCATAAATCCCAGCAGCACCGTATCAAAGTTGTAGCTGAGCAGCCCCAACCCCTGAGAAATCCCCATCACCGAGGATGACGGCAGGATATTGCGCGCGCCCTGCCAGCTCAGGCTAAAACGCAAGCGGCCATACTGCCTAAAAAAGCGACGCCAAAAGTATCCTTCCATCGCCAAATCACCGGCCAGCCGCAGCAGCGGCACCCAAACCACATGGGCCGGCTGGCGCACCAGGCCAAAAACGGCCAGCGCAAAGACAAGCTGGGCGATCATCAACCCGGTCGCCACCTGCACCATCTGTTCCTGGCTCATAAAAACCCATTTCACGCTGACCGCCTGAACAAGTAGCGTGGTGGCAAACAGAACCAGAATGAGCGATAGTTGGGAATAATCGGGAAAGAGGGGCAGCACGGCCAACAACAAACCAAAAGCGCCAATAGCCAGCCCAAACCGCAGGGGCGCTACCTGGGCCACCAGTTGCCGGATATCCCTACCCTGCGCCGCCTCGCGGGTGGCCCAAAACTCCAGACCGCCATCGGCCAGCAGCAACAGGTAGGTTTGGAGAGACAGGGCGAACTCTAACACCCCGTAGCTGTCTACGCCCAGCACCCGCGCCAGGTAAACAAACGACAAAAAATAGAGCGTTTTGGCAATAAAATCGCCAACAGAAAGCCGCAGGATGTTCCGAAATGCGTTCATAGCAAAAGGTTAGACATTGTTCAGGTTGTTCCAGGAAAAGGCGTGGTTTATTTTGCCCGGGTAGCTGCTTTATGCAATACCCGTAGGATACAAATTGGCCTGTTTTGCTGGCCACGGGCGTGATGCGTGCTGCGTGGTCCGTCAGGGTTATGACACAAAATCACAAGTAACCCGCAATATGCAACACGTTTTGACGGATTTTACCGGTAATGTGTAACGACTGCTGGCAAGTCAGATGTAATCCGGCTTGAGGAGTCGCCCGGTTTTTGCGATACCCCATGTAAAATTGGCCCGATCAAATTGAGCAGCCAGCGGCTAACCGGGAGTCGTTTGGCCAGATGATACACGCCAACCAGTTGGTTCAGCGCCGGGCCAAACGCGGCGCGCTGCTCCGCCGGCACATCGGGCAGGTAAATCTGAGGGATGGTAAAGCCGTTGGCCGCCAGCAGCCGTTTCAGGTTTTGATACCACAACAGGCGGCGGATGGGAGGATTGCCGCCCCGCCGCCGAACGTAGCCATCGAGCCAGCGCTGCGGCATTAACCCGCCGGCCCACAAACCCACGTGCGGGTCTGGCCCCAGGCTAAAGCGATTGGGCGTTGACACAAACAGGTACCCGCCCGCCCGCAAAACGCGATAGCTCGCGGCCAGCGCGGCGGGCTGATCCTGCACATGCTCCAGCACCGAATCGGCGGTTACCCGGTCAAACGAGTTATCGGGAAAGGGCAGAGCCTCGGCACAGGCGCAGATCAGTGGCAAATCCAGCCCGGCGTCTGCCAGATGGCGCTGGGCAATCACCAGCCAGCGCAGGGCGATGTCAACCCCGGCCACCCGCCGGTAACGACGCGCCGCCACCGTTAGCAACTGAGCCGTGCCGCAGCCAACATCGAGCAGACTTTCTGCGGGCGGCTGGCCGGTTGTTTTTGCCTCCCAGCGCTCCAGCGCCGCCAGTGAACGCGCCCGGCCGGCCAGCAAGCCGGCCTTGAATTGCCGGGCCTGCTCCGACGTCACTTTGGCCTGGCTGTAATAAACATCCACGGCGCGCTCAAAATCCAGGCCGGCGCAGCGTTCGGCTAACTCAAAACTGTTGGTCCTGTCTTTGTCAAAACTATAATACGGGTCGGGGAAAAGCCGCAGGTCCGGGATGCCCAGCAGCACCGGAAATCGCCGCTCGCAGGCCGGGCAGTGCAGGTATTTTTCTTTTAGCCCTATTTCGCGCAGCTCCCCCCGGCAGGCGGGACAGCAAAGTTCGATGCCTTTAAAGATCACGGCCCGGCCCCCTGCTTCTGCGGCGACAGCGTTTCGGCCCGCCGGCCCGGCGTGAGCACCGCCGCCGCCCGGCCGGTAACATAACCGGCCAGCTCGCCGCAGGCCCAGACGGCGCTGATCAGCAGCAGCGCCGGGAGCGCCCGGAAAAACGCGCCCATGCCGCGACGTTTGCGGAATACCTGCCCGGCCACCCGGCCAACCAGCAACAGTGGCAGCGGCAGCGCCAGGCCAGCATACACCAGCCGTTTGAGCACAGACGCCCCCTTAACCCGGCCGCTGCCAAACAACCGGCCAAAAGTGTACCGGTCTTTAATGGCCTCGCTGAGCCGCACGCTCCGCTGCTGCTCAACGATGATCCGCGGGCAAAACCACAAACTCTGGCCTCGCTGTTTGAGCGCGTTGTGCACGTCCGGCTCGTGAAATTCCCGGCTCCAAACCTCCGCAATCGCGGCCAGCGCCGTTTGTTTATAGGTTACATTGCAATCGGTCAGGTGGTGGCGCGGGCCTTCGGGCATCGGATTCATATAACGGACATAATCGGCCAGGTAGAGCGCCCAGTTCAGGGCGGAATCCGGGGTGCGTTTTTCAACGGCCCCGCCCACCGCGGCGTGAGGGCCAGTATGCGCCTGCAAAATTTCGGCGCACCAGTTTGGCTCCGGCAGGCAGTGATCCTCGGTAAGGGCGATAATCTGGCCGCGAGCCTGCTGCACGCCCAGCGAGCGCAGTTCGGCATAGGTGCGGTAGCCCTCAACCCCCAAAAAGCGCACGCGGGGAAATTTTAGCTGCATGGCGGCGCTGTCTTTGAAACTTTCATCGAAGGGTACAATAATTTCAATATTGGGCTGGCCCGTTTGCTGAGCCAGCGCGGTCAGGCAGCGGGTCAACGGCTCTCGCCCGCACAAAATAATTACAACGACGGTTAACTCCGGGGTGGTAAAATTTTGATGGTGATTCATTTGGGATAACCTTTATTTGCAGCCGGGGTAGTCAGCTTGTAGCGTGATAGTCGGGCTACAAGCCCGACCAACGATTTCTGCGGTGCAGTAACGAAATTCGGGTGGAGGCGCTTCGCGAAGCGCCCCTACATTCGTCGATTTGCCAATTTTCATAGAATGCCGATTGGGCTACAAGCCCGGCCTACTCTCTAAAATTTCAGCCTGAGTAATTAGTCCATCTTGCTAATGGTTCGTAACGGTGCGGCTCACTCACGAACTGGCTGACGCCGTTAAACCGGGCGGCTTCATCGGCAATGCGCACGGTTTGCAGACCGTCCCACCCGGTGCCAACGGGCGATGGCCGGCCCTGAACGGCATCGACGAAAGCCTGAAATTCCAGAATAAAACTCTGCGTCACCACCCAGCGATAGGAACGCAGATGCTCCATCAGGTGGGTTTTGGGGAACAGATAACTCTTTTTGCGGGTTTGGCCGCCCCGCTCATCGGCCCAAACCACCTGCGTGAGCATTGGAAAACAGGAAGTGCGGATACACCCCTGGCTGCCGTAAATTTCTATGAGCAGGCGGTAGCCGCGCCATTCGGTCCAACTGGCTTGCAGGGTGGCAATTTTGCCCGCCGAACTGCGCAGCAGGGCAAAGCCGTTATCCTCGCAGCCGGTGAATTGCCACACCGAATTTGTGGCAAAGCCTTTCACTTCGGCAACCTGGCCCAAAAAATAACAGGTCAGGTCAATTAAATGGATGCCGTTATCGCGGAGCGCGCCGCCGCCCATCACCTCGGCGTTGTGCAGCCAGGCGTGGGTGTGATCGGTGGCCGAATAGCCGGTGTAGCTGCGAATGTGATCCAGCTCGCCGATCAGGCCGCTGTCCAGCAGTTCCCGCGCTTTTAAAATGGAGGGGTAAAAACGATAGTTAAAACCAGTAGCCACAAAGCGCCGGTATTTTTCGGCGGCGTCAACAATGGCCTGGCACTCAGCCGGGGTTCGGGCCAGCGGTTTTTCACACAACACGTGTTTGCCGGCCCTGAGCGCGGCCAGGCACATTTCGGCGTGCAGCGAGGGCGGCGTGGATACAATCACCGCGTCCACATCGGGCCGGTCCAGCAGGGCGCGCCAATCTTCAACCGCTGCTGCCCTGGACCTGGCCGCGAGATCATTGGCGCGGGTCAGGTCAACATCGCTGACCGCCGTCAATTGGAATGAGTTTAGCCGGGCCAGCGCCTGAGCGCGTAACTGCCCAATACCGCCGCAACCGATCAACCCAAAGCGCATTCGTCAATCCTCCACAACGTGTGTTTCAAAAATTTGCCGATATTCCTGCCAGCGCCGGTCATCGAACCGGCCGTTTTGATCCAGGCAGTCTGCCGCGCAGTACGCCATAAAAAGGGCGTGGTGGGTGTTATCGTGGGCAAAAAGCCCCTGGCGGCCGAACGTGAGCAGCCCGTCCAACCGGCTGAGCCACTCATCCAGCCGTTCAAAATGAACTTCGTAGCCCTGCTGATAAATGGGATACGCCTGCCGCAACCGCCGGGTAACCACCTGTTGAACCGGGGCATGCACCGGCAACCCGGCCGCCTCCAGCGAATGACAGACCAGGCGGCCCAGTTCGTCATCGCTCTGCTGCCAAACCGCGTCAGTGGGCGAGCAGGGAAGCTCGGCGCACAACACGGTGCAGCCGGCTGGTTCGGTTAAATTGGCGTAGTTTTTTGGCTCAGACAGGCGGGAGATGGCGATGTGTGTTTCCGGGAAGTAGTGGGCGTCGTACTCGCTGAACTGCGGCTGCGCCAGTACCAGGTAGATCAAAATCATCGCCCGATAATCGATGCTTTCGGCGGCCTGCAAATATTCGGGCGGCGGCGCGGGTTGCAGGCAGCGAGCCAGCACGGTGATGGGAATGGTTGACCACACATAATCGGCCGCCACCGTGCCGGTTTGGCCATCTCGCCGGTAGCTGACGGTGAAGCCATCGGCCTGCTTTTCAACCGCGGTCACGCTGGCATTGAAGCGAAACTCGGCCCCGTTTTCAGCGGCCGCTTGATAAAACGCCGCAGAAATCTGGCCAAAGCCGCGCCGGGGGTAAAAAAAACGACCCGCGCCGGGTGGTTTGAGTCCCGGCACCGCGGCCATCACTTTGCGCACCATTTTGGTCAACGAGCCGGCCGATACCCGGCGGCGGGCCTGAATGGCGGACAGTTTTTCCGGCTCCACGCCCCACACCTTGCGGGCGTAGGGAAAGTAGAAATCGCGGCAGATGGTCCGACCCAAACCCGTTTCCAGAATCGAGGCAAAATTCTCGTGCTTGCCGTTGGCCGAAAAGGATTTTAAGGGCGACACTTTACGGGCAAAATCGCCGGCAACTCCGGCGGCAAAATCGGGCGGCAGTTTCAGGGCCAGATCGAGCGGCTTCAACGGAAAATGTATCCAGCGCCCGCGCAAACGGATGCGGCCGTGTCGGGGGCGGTCCAGCAAATCGTCGCCCAGCAGCATGCGAATATCCTGCAAAACCGCCGGATCGCAGGCCGGGTGCAGGCGGTGGCTGCCGAAATCAACGTGCAGGCCGGCCAGCTCAAAACTGCCGGCGTTACCGCCTACATCGGCGTTTCGTTCTAAAACGGTTACCCGGGCCAGGCGATGGCGGGTCAATTGAAAAGCGGCGCCCAGGCCGGCCGGCCCCGCGCCAAGAATCACAACATGAGGTTGAGTCATTTTATTCTGCCATCATTAAATTTAGCGAGGCCAGCATTCTTTGAGCAGCACATCGCGGAGGGCGTCTGCGCCGGCAGGGACAGACACCAGCTCGTGGGGCGCATCAGGCACAACATCCATTCCGAGCAGGGGCGTGTTTGCTTTTAACAGGCGCTGGTAAAAAATCCGGCCCTGGGCTGAGGTTGGTGTATCATCCTGCCCGCCAAACAAAAACCAGACCATCGTTTTGGGATAAACGTACTGCTGCCCCCTGAAAGCGATGCTGGCCTCCTGAAACTGCCGGCGAAAAGCCGCGTTATGGCTGCCACACGGGCCGGCGCCGTCGTTGGCAAAGCCAAAGCCCAAATCCACATCCTGCGCCGAATCCTGAGGATAACGCAGCGAACGGTTCAACAGCGTATGAAGACAGCCCTGGTCGATGCGGGCAAAATTGGGGCCATTCTCAAGCACCACCGCCGAAAACTGGTTGGCCAGCCCGTAATGGGTGAGCATGTAGCTCACCTGGGCCGCCCCGTTAGAGTGGCCCACGGCGCAAAAGGCAGTATCGGGGTTTTGCTGATGCAGGTTATCAAACACCCAGCGCGCGGCGGTGGCCGGACGGCAGGCCAGCCGGGCGTACCCCTCGGCCTGCCCCGGCGCGCCGCCGTACCAGTTATTGGTCCAATGCAACTGCACGGTGCGAAAGCCGGCCGCCTGCAATTCTGTGATTACCCGCCGGGCTTCGACGCCGCGCTGCTCCCAGAGAAAGGTGCCAATCCAGCCGCTGGCAAACAGAATGGTGCCTCGCTCTGTTGAACCGGCCGGCTGGCCCACCTGCAACAAAACGCGCTCCGGCCGGCTCACTTCCGGGCAGGTCAGCTCGATTTTGTAGCAGGTTTCGCTGCCGCACGGGGTTGGCCCGGAGATGAGGGCGGCGCTGCCCAGCGCCAGCGGGTTGGGCAGCAGTTCCGGTTCTGGCTGAAGCAACGGGGAAACCCAATAGGTCAGCCCGAACAAGGCAACCGCGCAAACTGCGCCCGCGCCCAGCCACAGCCACGGCGACGAAGAACTGAGACCGGCTTCTGAGCGGGCAACACCAAACCGGCTGGCAAATGTTTTCAACGGTTGTTCCTCGGCGTACTTTTTAAATGAGAAAGGGGATAAAGCGTTTTGTTCGCTGGCAGTATTCCTGATAACCGGGCAGCACCTGCCCCAGCAGCGCTTCTTCGGCTTTAGATTGCCGGGCCACTACCAAAATGGGCAAGATAGCCAGCACAACCAGCCAGGAATTCAGCGCCAGTTCCAGCCCCACCAGCAACAAAATATCGCCGGAATAAATGGGGTGGCGGATATACCGGTAAATACCGTGCGAAACCAGCTTCTGCTGCGGCAAAAACTGATAATCTTCCAGGTTGGCCCAGTTTTTGCCAAGCTGCAATCGCCCGGTTATGGCGATGGCCAGCCCGGTGAAGTAAATCAGGGTGCCAACAACCCGCAAAACAGCCGGTTCTGCCGAGATGGGAAACAGATTGAGAAAAAGGGTTTGAAATAGAATGAATATTAAAAAGGCCGCTTTACCCAGTTTGACCAAACTCTTCAATGGGCTTGTCGCCGGCGGCTGCAGCGACGCTTTGGGCTTTTTGTCCCTTTTTTTCAGTACTTCCCAAACCAGCTTGTGCAAAACCAGTCCAGAAAACAAAATTAACCGTAATAGCAGCACGTTGGGCCTCCATCCAATTTTTATGATTTGGGTGTGACCAAAGTGAGTTGGGGAGGAGGGAATTGGGGGGAACTACCCCCCAAGCCCCCCGGCCTGCGGCGCTTTCCCACTCATTTTAGTCACACCCTTATGATTGAGCCGAAGCCACAACTTGTGGCTCAGCTTCAAGGTTGGCAAACAACTCCGGGGCCAG
>CAYOXS010000051.1:14971-24751 GCA_964407935.1 uncultured Caldilineaceae bacterium | reverse complement strand
TAACCCACACCCGGTTACTGTGAAACGTACTCTGCCCGGCCATATCGCCGAGCGCATCCGGCGTGGTCCAGTTGACGTTGCGGCCGCCATCGCCATTGGCAAACGGGTCGTGTTTGGCCCAGCGGCCTTTGGGCGAGGCCAGCACACCCGGCCGGATGTCGTCGGTGACAACGGCGCGCAGCTTGCACCAGCCCCGGCCGTTGGCCACCCGCACCGTGTCGCCGGGGGCAATGCCACGGGCGGCGGCATCGATGGGGTTAATTTCGACAAACGGCGCGCTTTCGCGGGCCAGCAGATCGGGCTGGTTGGCAAAGCTGCTGGTCACAAAATGATGCGCCGCGCCGGAAATGAGCGTTAGTGGCGCAGAGCCGGCGTCGGGCGGCGGGGCGTCGTCAATTTGGCCAAGCCAGTTGGGGAGTGGGTCAAGCCCCTGCCGGGCCAGCCGCGCCGAATACAGCTCGATTTTGCCGCTGGGCGTGGGGAAGCGCAGGCCGGCAAACGGGGTGGGGTTGTCCAGCGCCAGCGCAATGGAGTGCTCGTTTTGCAGCCGTTCCAAAGTGATGCCCGCAAACGCCGGATTTTTAGCGGCCATCGCGGCCAGCATTTCGGCGATGACCTCATCGGCGGATTGGCGCAGCCACGGCTCGGTGAAGCCCAGCGCGCCGGCCAGCAGACCCATCACTTCCCAGTTGGTTTTGCTCTGGCCCAGCGGCGGGATGGCCGGCGCGTTGTAGGCCAGCCGGGTGTGGCCGTAGGCTTTGTGCAGATCGGTGTGTTCAAGCTGGCTGGTGGCCGGCAGCACAATATCGGCCAGATCGGCGGTGTCGGTGAGAAACAGATCATGCACCACCGTGAACAGATCGTCCCGCAGCAGCCCCTCGCGGACTTTGCCGGCGTTGGGGGCGATGGCCGCCGGGTTGGAACCGTAAACATACAGCGCCTGGATGGGCGGGTCTGCGGCTTCACCGGTGAGCGCCGCGCCCAACCGGTTCATATTGACGCTGCGCCCCGGCGGCGGGCAATCGGTCCACTTGCCCAGCACATCGGCATCCCATTTGATGTAGCCGCTGGTGCTGTAAGCCAGCCCTCCGCCGGCCAGCCCGTACTGCCCGGTCAGCGCCGGCAGCGACAGGATAGCCCGCACCGTTTGCCCGCCGTTGAGATGGCGCTGCAAGCCATCGGCAATTTTGATGAGCGCCGGCTGGCTGTTGGCGTACAGCCGGGCCAGGTCGATGATCTGATCGGCGGGCAGGCCGGTGATGTCGGCCACGCGCTCCGGCGGAAATTCGGCCAGCCGGGCCTTGAACTCCGGCCAGCCGACGGTGTGTTCGGCCAGCCAGGCTTCGCGGTGCAGCCCTTCGGCCACAATCACGTGGGCCAGCCCCAGCGCCAGCGCGCCGTCGGTGTTGGGCAGCGGAGCCAGGTGCAGGTCGGCGGCGCGGGCGGTGCGGGTGCGGCGTGGGTCGATGACGACCAGTTTGGCGCCATTGCGCCGGGCCTGGGTGAGATGGGGCATAAAATGGGGGGCGGTGCTGGCCGGGTTGTGACCCCAAATCAGCACCAGTTGGCTGCGGGCTACATCGGGGTAGGGCTGGCTGTAGCGCGCGCCGAGCGTGGCCTCGACGGCAAATTCCGCCGCCGCGCCGCAAATGGAGCGCTCGAGCTGGCTGGCGCCCAATCGGTTCCAGAAGCGGCCGTTGGTCACGCTCATTTGCACCAGCCCCAGCGTGCCGCTGTAACTGTAGGGCAAAATGGCTTCGGCCCCGTAATCAGCGATGGTCTGCTGCCAGCGGCCGGCGATTTCGGCAATGGCCTCGTCCCAGGTGATGGGCTGCCATTGGCCGTCGCCTTTGGGGCCAATCCGGCGCAGCGGCTGGCGCAGCCGGTCCGGGTGGTAAACGTGGTTGAGGTAGGGCCGCACTTTGGCGCACAGCCAGCCCTGGGTAACAGGGTGGTCGGGGTCGCCGTAAAAGTTGACGGCGCGGCCATTTTCAACTTCGGTGACGATGCCGCAGGTGTCGGGGCAATCGTGGGGGCAGGCCCCGTAAATTTTTTGGATTGACATTATTTTTTCCCCCAAAAAAAAATAGTAGTAAGCCAACTTGCCCCCATCCGAGGGCGAACAGGTGTTAAATATGGCGTTGTGGGGGGGGGGGGGGGGGGCCCGCCCCCACCCCCCGCCCCCTGTGTGGGGTGGGGGCAAAGAATTTGGCGAGATGTGCGGGGGGCTTTGCCGCCCGCTCATCTCGCTTTCAGAATCCCCCCTTCCTTGGGGAAGGGGGCCAGGGGGATGGGGAAATTTACCTGGCCAAGTTACAGGTAACGATTAATTCTTCAAAACGACGAAAGGACAAAACCACATTTTTCTGCTTAAGGTCATACCCAAAAGCGGGCGGCGAGTCAATTTTCGGCGGGCGGCTCACCGCGGGCGGCGGCATCGGCCAGGGTTTTGGCCTGCTGCAACAGCTCGGGGGCGTCCTGTTTGGTGGCCAGGTGCCATTCGATGTGGCTGTATTTGGCGGTTTCCGCCAGCAGCGCCTGCCACAAATCCTGGTTGCTCACCGGCTTGCCATCGCGGGTTTGCCAGCCCTGCCGCTGCCAGCCGGCCACCCAGCGGGTAACGCCATCGCGCAGATAATCCGCGCCGGTGTAAAAGTGGATGGGGCGCGGCTGTTTGAGCGCGCGCAGCGCCTCGATGGCGGCGGTCAGGTGCATGCGGTTGGCGGAGGTGTTGGCTTCACTGCCACTGAGCGTTTTGAGGTGGTCGCGATAGCGCAGCAGCACGCCCCAGCCGCCCTGTTTTTGCTTGCCCAGGTACGAGGCCGCGGCAAAAATGTGGATAGCGTTTGGGTCATTAAGCGGGAGTTGGGTTTTGGGCAGTTGCGACCGGGCCAGCTCGTCGGCGCGCTCGTTCCATTTGTTGCCGGCGTGGCCTTTAACCCAGCGCCACTCAATTTGATGACGGCTCACCTGCGCGGCCAACTCCTGCCACAACGGCTGGTTTTTAACCGGCTCTTTGCCGGTAGTGCGCCAGCCGCGCGCCTGCCACTGCGGCAGCCATTGGGTAATGCCCTGCCGCAAGTACTGCGAGTCGGTGTAGAGGGTGATCTGGTGTGGCTCGGCCAGCGCCTTGAGCGCCTCGCTGACGGCGCGCAACTCCATCTGGTTGTTGGTGGTGTGGGCTTCGCCGCCGGATAATTCCTGTGGTTTGGCGTTGGGCCGCAAAATAATGGCCGCCCAGCCGCCGGGGCCGGGGTTGGGGTCGCAGGCGCCATCGGTGTAGATGGTTACGGGCGTCACGGCTCAGGCTCCGGCCGATTTCTGCCCGCCGCCGCGGTAGGCCAAGGGAAAGGTGAAGAGCAATGTTAAATCATCGGTGGATAGCAAGTGTGACATTGGGTAAACCTCCTGTGAAAATGGGAGTCAGGAGTTAGGAGTCAGGAATTAGGGGTTAGGAATTAAGAATTAGGTGACTCCAGTCCCGGCTCCTAAAAATAACATAGGAGTTACGCAGTTCACCTTCCTGGAAGCTGGATCAGGGGCAATTTGGCTAAATTATGCCGGTTTATCAGGCTTAAAACCAGCTTCCGGGAAGATTTCCAGGCTCAACTGCGTAAGTCCTATAACATTTACGAATAGCGAATTGCGACTTTGCGACTCTGCGGCTCTCCTCACTCCTCACTTCTCCCCCACAACACGCATCACGCATCACGAATTACGTTTTACAAATACGGCAGCACAAACCAGTACGGGCTGAGCAGGGTTAGCCCGGCCAGGGCCACGTAGCAGGCCGCCAGCAGCCCCACCGATAGCGGTTTCGCCAGCGCGGGCCATATTTTGCGGGCAGCGGCCGCGCCGGCAAACGCCATCAGTAACAGAGCGGTGCGCTTGTCCAGCCCGCTGCGCAGCAGCAGCCACAGCAACACCAGCGCCAGCCCGCCCACCAGCCACCACGCCCAGCGCGGGCGGCAGGCCTCGCTCAACCCCAGCGATAAAAACAGACCCAGTGGAATGAGGCCGGGGAACAGGTATCGGCCCTGAAACTGAACAAAACTCAGGTTGTAGCCGCTGTAGGCTGCCAGCACCAGCGCCACGGTCAGGGCCAGCAGGCCCAATGCCTGCCACTGCGCCGCCGATAGCTCAAATTGACGGCCGGGGCTGCCGCGCCACTGCTGCACCAAAAATGCGGCCAGCCCGGCCCCGGCAAGGCCAACCAGCGCCAGCAGCAGGCGGTAGGTGCGGGTATCCATTGGCACGGCCATCCAGCCAAATTGGCCCCAAAAACTTTTGAAAGTGGTCAGCCCAAAATTGCGGGCGTACGCGGCGGCGCCCACCTCGGCCAGATAATTGGTGGTGCGGAGCTGGCCGACCACGACCTTATCGTGGCGAGCCAGCCCCAAAACATCCAGTCCACCGTAAAGGCCGGCGTTGCGCAGATACCACGGCGCGGCAATCAGTAGGGCCAGGCCAAAAATAAGGGCGACCTGCCCGGCAAATTTACCCACCGTGATTTTTGAACCCAGCAGCGGCAGCAGCACAGCCACGCCAACCGGCACCACGGCAATGTACACGGTGGTTTTGGTAACCAGCCCCAGGCCAAGCACTACTCCCAAAATTGTATTCTGGGCAAAGGTGGGCGGGGTGGCGGCGGTCATTCGGCGGGCCAGCAGCAGCAGCACAACCGCCAGCAGCAGCTCGGCCAGGGCGTCATTGTTCACCGAGGCCAGCATGGCCGTGTGCATCGGCACAAACGCCGCCAGTGCCATTGTGCCGGCGGTGAGCGTTAGATTTTTGGGAAAGATGGTGTTGGCCACAAAAAAAGCCAAAATGACCACCCCCGCGCCCAGCGCCACCGAAACCAGGCGCAGCACAGTTAACGACCCATCGCCCAGCAAATAAAAGGGCGTGGCCAGCAAATAGTAGAGCGGCGGCTGGTGGAATTCGTAACAGATGGTGTCGATGGGAAGTTGGGGCGGAAAGCGCTGCGTGGTAAGCCGCGAAAGGTAATCCTGATTGTAACAGCCCGCTACCAGTTCCGGGAAATCGGTGTGCGTACCCAGGTAGCGAATGTAGTTGTAGTGGGCCGGTTCGTCTGGCGTTTGCCAGGGCGGAGTCAGCGTGGCAAAAAGCACACCCGCAATCAGGTAGGTGACTAAAATAACGGCAAACAGGACAAGCTGGCGCGTGGTCATTTGGTCGGATTATAATCTTGCCCCTGACAGGACGCAAAAAAGGCCGATTCAGGGCGATACGACAGGCTGCCGGTCATGTTAAACATGTGGTGAGTCGAAGCGGGATGTGTTATACTGTATGAAGTTCATCCGATACTATTAAATATCCGTGTTTCCCAGTATGACCGAGCTATACCATACCGTTGCTACGTATATCCCTTTTAATCTTACCCGGGCAGTAGTAACCGCAGAAAACCCCGCGCCGCCGGCAGATTACCAGCAGCACAGGTTTCCGGCAGCGGTGCTGTACGCGGATGTTTCCGGCTTTACCCCGCTCACCGAGGCTTTGGGTCAGCGCGGTTCCGAAGGGCCGGAGGAACTTACCCGGCTGCTCAACCGCTATTTTAGCTGGATGATCGCCTTTATCGAGGCCGAGGGCGGCGAAGTAGTAAAATTTGGCGGCGACGCCCTGTCGGTGGTGTTCAGGGCAGAAGAGGAACCTCTGGCCCACGCCACCCGCCGGGCGCTGCAGGCCGCCAAAACCATGCAGTCGGCGATGGAAGAATTTGGGATTATGGAAAGCAGCGTCGGGTTGATTTCGCTGCGAATGCGCTTTGGCATTGGCGCGGGCGAGCTGGTTGAGGCCAACGTGGGCGGCGTTGGCCAGCGCTGGGAGTATCTGATTGCCGGCGACGCGCTGGTGCAGGCTGCCCTGTCTGAACGCCAGGCGCTCCAGGGCGAAATCAAACTCAGCCCGCAGGCCCAGGCGGTGCTCTACCCGCAAGACCTGCCGCCCCGTCCCCTGCCCGTGATTGACTGGAAATCGGTTAAAAACCCGGCCGCGGTTGAAGCGGTGCTGCGCTGTTTTGTGCCGATACCGGCACGCATCTGGCTGGGAGAAGATTTGCACGGCTGGCTGGCCACGCTGCGCCCTATGAGCGTGCTGTTCATCGGCATTAACGGGCTGGATTACACTCCGCCCGATACCATTGAACGGCTGCATCATTTTGTGCGCGACGCTCAAACGGTGATCTACAGTTTGGAAGGCAGCATGCCCCGCATAACCGTTGACGACAAAGGCACGGTGATGCTGGTGCTGTTTGGCGCGCCGCCCAACTCTCACGAAGACGACCCGGAACGGGCGGTGCGCTGCGCGCTGGAGTTGCAGGCGCTGGCTCCGCGCCACAACATGCAGATTTCTGGCGGTATAACCGCCGGTCGCGTTTTTGCCGGGCCGGTGGGTGGCTTTACCCGCCGCGAATACACCGTAATGGGCGATACCGTCAATCTGGCCGCCCGACTGATGGTAGTTGCCCGACCCGACCGGATTCGCTGCAACTACGAGGCTTTTCGGAGCAGCTATGGCCAGATGGGGTTCAACACGCTCGCCCCGGTTCGGGTAAAGGGCAAAACCGAACCCATTAGGGTGTACCAACCCACCGGTGATTACCGGCCCGGCCAAAAGCTCGAGCAAATTCAGCAGACAAGTCCATTTTTGGTAGGGCGTCGCGCCGAATTAGCCCGGCTAAACACGCATTTGGAGGCCATAAAAGATGGGCACAGCCGGATTGTCATCATCGAAGGTGAGGCCGGCATTGGCAAAACCCAGTTGCTCAAAGAGCTGGTGCAGTTTGCTCCCAAACAGCAGACCAAAGTTCTGCTGGGGGTTGGGCGCAGCATTGATCAATTAACTCCGCTCCGGGTGTGGCGCGAAATGCTCAACGATTATCTCACCAGCGCCGGCCAGGTAAACGCGGCGCTGGGCGACCTGGTTTGGGAGAAATTGCAGCGGCTTGACCCCTATCTCACCGACTACCTGTTTTTGCTCAACGACATGCTGGGCCTTGATTTGCCGGAAAACGCGCTGACGGCGCTGCTCGATGAGCCGGGCCGCTACCAGATGATCGCCTCAATTGTGTTAACCCTGCTCGACGCCGGCAACCTCAGCCAGCCGCAGCTTTTGATTTTAGAAGATGCCCAATGGCTCGATGCCCAATCTTGGGGGCTGGCAGCCCAGATGGCCCTGACCGTTGTTAACAACCAGTTACCGGTCATGCTGGTGCTGGTAACCCGGCCGTTTGAAAACCCGGATGCCCGGCAAGACCTGGCCGCGCTGGCCGCGCTGCCCCAAACCGACCGGCTGCGGCTTGACACCATGCCGCCCGATGATATTCTGTCGCTGGTAACGGCCCCGTTGGGGTTAACCAGCAACGAGCTGCCCGAATCTGTGGCCGAGCTGATTCGCAACCGGGCCGGCGGCAACCCGTTTTTTGCCGAAGAAATTTTTTACTACCTGCATCAAAACGGTTTCATCACCTTTAAAGCCATGGACGACGCCACCCGCTGCCTGGTGAGCGATGATCTGAACCGGGCCGCCCAAACGCTGCCGGCCACCATTCAAAACGTCATCCTGTCCAGAATTGACCTGCTGCCGCCCGAAAAACAACTGATGCTCAAAGTGGCCGCGGTGATTGGCCAATCCTTTACCCACACTGCCCTGCGAGAAACGCTGCGCCAGCACCTTGAAATTGCCGAGCCGCAAATCAAACTCAATCTCGATGACCTGACCTACCTCGGCTTTATTGTGCCCGAACCGGAGTCCTATCACGAGCCGTCGTACTCATTTAAACATATCATTATCCGGGAAGTCACTTACCAAACCCTGCTGTTTGACCGCCGCCGGCAGTTGCACCGCACCGTGGCCGAATGGTACGAAACCACACCCGGCACCAGCCCCGACCGGCGGCTGTCGGCCATTAAAACCGATACCAACCCCAGCCTGACGCTAACCCGCAGCCTGCCGCCGTCGTCTACGCCGCTGGCCCCGTTTTACACGCTGCTGGTCTACCACTGGCACCAGGCCGAAGACGAGGACAAAGAGCGGCATTATTCGGCGCTGGTGGGCGAGCAGGCGGTGCGCCAGTTTGCCAATGCCGAAGCGTTGAGCTACCTGAACCGGGCGCTGGATTTAACCCCTGCCGCCGACGCGGCCAACCGCTTTAAATTGCTGTTGGCCCGCGAAACCGTACTCGACCGGCGAGGCGACCGCGAGCGGCAAATGCTGGATTTAACCCGGCTGATGCAAACGGCGCAATCGGCCCAAAACCCGGCCTGGGAAGCTCTGGCCGCCCTGCGCTATGCCCAATTTACAGCCAACACCGGCCAGTACATCGAAGCATTGGCCGCCGTGGATCAGGCCGAAGCCATTGCCGCCCAGTTGGGTGATGGCCCGCTGGCAGGCCAGGTGTGGCTAACGCGGGCCAAATTGCTGATAAAAACCGGCCACTATGCCGAAGCCGGCCAGCAGTTGCACAAGCTCGACGATGTCTTTTTTACGCCGGACACCATTTTTGTTGAGGCCGAGGCCCTGTACTATGGCGCGTGCCTCAACTGGTATGCCGGTACGTACCAGCAGGCCCGCACCGACGCTCAAAACGCGCTGACCTTTGCCCGGCGGCACAGCCAAAATCTGTCGATGGCCGGCTGTCAGCGGTTGCTGGGCCAGATTGAAGCCAAACTTGGCAGATTTGCCGCCGCCGCCGATTTTTTTGAACAGGCCGCCGCCAATTATCACACCATTGGCTACCGGCAGGGCGAAGCCCAGACAATGGTCAATATTGGGCAATTGCAGTTAGCCCAGTGCAATTTTGAAGCCGCCCGGGATTATTTTGAGCTGGCGCTCGATATGGCCCGTGACCTGCACGACCGCGAATCGATGGCCCAGGCGATGGCCGGTTTGGGTGATTTATACTGTTCGCTGGGAGATTACACCATTGCTCTGGGCTATTTGGGCCAGGCTTTGAGCGCCAATAAAGAAATGGGCAATGTTTTTGCCGAAGCCGAAACAACCGGCAAACTGGCCCGGATTTACTATCACGTAGGCGATAACCGCACCACCCGCCGCTATTGCGAACTGGCGCTTAAAATTCAGCGCAAAATTGGCGCAATTGAAGGCCAGGGCTACACTCAAATCTATCTGGGCCACGCCCTGACCGGGTTGGGCGAGCTTGACGCCGCCCGGGAGGCGTATCAGCGCGCGCTGGAGTCTCGGCCAGAAACCGGGCCGCTTTCTGGCAAAATTGTGCCCAAAACCGGGTTGGCCATTGTTTACTTTGCCCAGGATCAGCTTGAACCGGCGCTGTTACTGGCCGACGAAGTGGCTGCCTGGCTTGAGACAAACAATCTGCGCGTTATTGAAGATCAGGGGCGGCTGGCTTTGAATCTGTACTACATTTTTAGCGGCGCCGGGCAGGAAGAGCGAGCACGCCGTGTGGTTGATTTTGCCCACAGTCTGCTTGAGAGCCTGGCCAACGGCCTGACCCATCCCAAAGTGCGCTACAAATTTTTGCAGGATGTCAGAACAAATCAGGCCATTGCGGCCATTTGGGAAGGTCGCGAGCCGGAATCATACTCGCCGTTTTACCGCAAAGGCAGTACCAAGGAACCGATTCTGGATGATGGACCGCAGCCAGCTTAATCAATTTATTGAATTAGCCCGGGCCAAAGGCGAACTGCCCAACCTGGCCGGAACCGATTTGCGCGGCCAGGATTTGAACCGGCTCGATTTGCGCCGTGTTTATTTGGCCGGGGCCAACCTGAGCGGGGCCAA
>CAYOXS010000051.1:9758-14871 GCA_964407935.1 uncultured Caldilineaceae bacterium | reverse complement strand
ACCCTGATCGGCGTCAATTCCAGCGGCGCTAATTTCAGCCGGGCTAACCTGACCGACGCGGTGATTACGCGGGAGCAGTTGAGTATTGCTGCCAACCTGGAGCAAACCATTATGCCAGATGGCTCCATCCGTGATTAAACCGATTGGACTATTTACCGGTGCTGGAAAAATATATAGAATAATCCTGTTGATGTTAAATTTTCAACTGGGCTATTCTTTGCGACAGGCTACTTAACGCAGGGTTGATGGTTGCAGATAAAGGAGCAAGGCCGGTGATTGCTGAAAATATTACCCCCGAACAGTTAATTAATCTCAATTCAATTCCCATTCCCAGCAGCAAATCATCAAATTCAAAACTGGGCAACTCATTTTTGCGCGTGCTGGCTAACGCCGGGCGTGGAACGTTAGCCCAGTTGCTGGGCGAAAGCCAGTACCAGTCCGGCGACATTATTTTTAAAGAAGGCGACCCCGGCAACACCATGTACATTGTCTGGTCGGGGCGGGTGGCCGTGGTTAAAGGCGATTTTTCTGCGCCAACGGTGCTCGGTTCGCGGGGCGTGGGCGAGGTGATTGGCGAAATGGCCCTGCTGGAAAATGAAGTCCGCTCGGCGTCGGTGATTGCGCTGGAAAATGTGCGCCTGCTGACCATTACCCGCGAAAGTTTTGAGCGGCTGCTCAGCCAGAATCCGGCCATGGGGCTGGGCATTTTAAGCATGCTCAGCGCCCGCCTCCGCGCTTCAGACGATGCCCGCAAAACCAGCTCCCGGGCCGAAAGCCAGCTTGTTAAACAGGTGAGCCAGCTCCAAACAGAAAAACAAAAGCTGATGGAATTGGAGCGCATCCGGCAGGACACCATCGACCTGATTGTTCACGATTTGCGCCACCCGATTTCAAGTTTATTTGGCGCGGTCAAAATTTTAGAAATGGTGCTGCCGGAGGATGTGCTTGAAGAAAACAAACAGCTCATCGATATTGCCAATTCCAACTGCGATTTGCTGCAATTGATGGTTGAATCTTTGCTGGATGTGGCCCGTATGGAAGAAGGTAACTTTTACCTGAATATCCGCTCGATAAACCTGCACGCGTTTGTGCAGGAAGGAGTCAACCGGGTGCGCTTTTTGGCCGGCATGGAAAATATCTCGCTCGAAACGGATGTTTCCGTGGATCTGGCGGTCATCGACGCCGACGAAGAAAAGTTGCACAGAATTTTGGGCAACTTGCTGCACAACGCCATAAAATTTACGCCGGGCGGCGGCCAGGTAAAAGTGGTGGTTACTGCCCGCGGCGACAAGGTGCGCTTTGAGGTGATTGATACCGGACCGGGGATTCCCGCCGACAGCCGCGCCCACATTTTTGACCGGTTTGTGCAGCTTGAAGGCGACCGGCCGCGCCGGGGCGGGTTTGGCCTGGGGCTGGCCTTCTGCAAAATTGCCGTAGAGGCCCACGGCGGTACAATCTGGGTGGAACCCGGCGACGATGACGTTGGCAGTAAATTTTTGTTTGAAATTCCAATGTCAGCCGAAACCGCGCCGATCAATTTGAGGTAAGTCTGGTTACCGGCTGCGGTTTTGTCGCTGGCAAAACCTTTAAACTGATTCCCCAAAAAAACAGCATTCCGGCCACATCGCTGGCCAGATCAAAAGGGTCGGCGGTGCGCAGCGGCGAAAAATGCTGCAACCCTTCCTCCAGCAGAGCCAGACTCAACGGCAGTAGAATGGCCACCGGCACAATCAGCCAGCCCCATTTAATAGTGCGTCCCTTTAGCCACAAATTGAGCCAAAAAACAACCGCTCCAAACAGCACAAAATGCAGCACCTTGTCGGCCAGAGGCCAGCGCAGCACATATAGCGGCAGTAACCCCATGTAGGCCATTTGCGTCACCACCACCACAATGGCCGCTTGCGGCCACAACAGCCAGCGCCCTTCCGGCTGGGGTTTGGCCAGCCCAAACGCCGCCGCGCCAATAGCCGCTCCCAACACCGTCCCCGCAAAAACATCAGACGGATAGTGAACGCCCAGATACAGCCGGCTAATGGCGATCAGCGCCGCCAGCAGCAGCGCCGGCCCTAACCAGCGCCGGTACGTTAAACCCGCCGCCAGCGCAAAACTAAAGGCCGCCGCCGCGTGCCCGCTGGGGAACGAGGGAAAATTGGGCGTGTTGACCACCATTCGGATATCTTCCGGGCGGGGCCGCAGCGCCAGATATTGAAACACCAGCGTGACAATCAGGCTGATGACCAGCGCCCCAAGAATGGCCTGTCCGCTGCGGCGGCAGCGTCGGTTAAACAGCAGCGCCAGGCCAATGGCCGGCAGCAATGCCAGCCCCACCGTGCTCAACCCGATCATCAAAATGTCTAAAAACGGATTGGCCAGAGTCTGGTTAAAAAACTGAAGGAGTTGCAAGTCGGTCATGGAGTTGTCCCCAAAAAGTTAGAATTTGTCCACGTTAAACGGCCAGTTATTCACAAAAAAACAAGCGTTATCCACAAAAAGTTGGCAGTTATCCACAGCCTATTCACGATTGGGCGGACATATTTCGATTATACGCAGCCTTGCTTTAATCCTTGGCCGCGGGCTTGTTCAACCACTGGTCTGGCAGTAAAATAGGAGGCCAAAAATGGCGAACTCAACCTGCGGCGCAGCAACAGGAAATGAAAACATACAGCTTTGGACTCCTGCCGCAATTTTGTAGAAACCGGGTCGGGAACCATCTATTTCCTAACTCCTGACTCCTTAATCCTAAAAGCAAAGGAGTGGAACCGCAATGACGCACGATCTTTCGCATTTGTCGCCGGTTTGGGGGCGGGTCACCAATCTGGTTGTTGAGCGCGGCGAAGGCAGTTACGTGTACACCACCGCCGGCGAAAAGTACCTGGATTTTACCAGCGGCATCGGCGTAGCCAACACCGGCCACAGCCATCCGGTTGTGGTCAAGGCCATTCAGGAACAGGCGGCCAAATTTTTGCACGCGCAGGTCAACTGCTACTTTCACGAACCCCTCGTCCGGCTGAGCCACACCCTCAACGCCGTCACCCCGGACCACCTCGACACCTTCTTTTTCTCCAATTCCGGCGCAGAAGCCGTCGAAGCCGCGGTAAAGCTGGCTCGCCACGCCACCGGCCGGCCCAACATTATTGTTTTTCAGGGGAGTTTTCACGGGCGCACCGCCCAAACAATGGCCATGACCACCGCCAAAACCGTTTACCGGGTGGCCTACCAGCCGCTGCCCGGCGGCGTGTTTGTGGCCCCGTTTCCGTACGCCTACCGCTACGGCATGACCGCCGCCGAAGTGAGCCGCTGGGCGCTGCGCGAACTCGATATGATTTTGCACACGCAAACCGCGCCGCAGGAAACCGCGGCCATGATCATTGAGCCGGTGCTCGGTGAAGGCGGCTACGTGCCTGCCCCGCCCCAGTTTTTGCAGGGGCTGCGCCAGGTGTGCGATGAACACGGCATCCTGCTGATTGTTGACGAAGTGCAGAGCGGTTTTGGCCGTACCGGCAAATTTTTTGCCCACCAGCATGCCGGCATCAAGCCCGATGTGATGGTGATGGCCAAAGGCATGGGCAGCGGTTTCCCCATTTCCGGCATCGCTTCAACGCGGGAAATTATGAGCAAATGGCAGGTGGGCACGCACGGCGGTACCTACGGCGGCAATATTATGGGCTGCGCCGCCGTTGAAGCCACCATCAAAGTGATTCAGGACGAGGGACTGATGGACAACGCCACTGCCCGCGGCCGGCAGTTGATGGACGGCCTGACCGAAATTCAGAGCCGCCATCCCGTACTGGGCGATGTCCGCGGCCTGGGGCTGATGGTCGGCGCCGAGTTTACCGACCCCGCCACCGGCCAGCCCGCCGCCGATGTGACCAAAAAAGTGGCGGGCCACGCGCTGGCCAACGGGCAGCTTATTTTGTTAACCTGCGGCATGTACGCCAACACCGTGCGCTGGATTCCGCCGCTGGTGGTCACCGCCGCGCAGATCGATGCGGCACTGGAGATTTTTGAAAAAGCTGTGGCCGCAGCGGTTTCCAATTAGGTTGACCGATCAACCCAACTGCGGTAAACTGGCAAAAATTTATTTCTGGGTAGCCAATGGCGGATGCACAGCAATGTGTCCGCCATTTTTGTCATAGGGGGCGCGGTGCTCAAAGACAGGTGGGCGCAAGCCAAATGGCCGGGGTTCGATTTTATTATTTTTGACTGCGACAGCACGCTCAGCACCATTGAAGGCATCGACGAACTGGCCCGCAGCAAAGGTAAATTTGCCGAAGTGAAGCGGATGACCGATGCCGCCATGGACGGCGAAGTTCACCTGCAAAGCATTTACGACCGCCGGCTGGAACTGCTGTCGCCCACCCGCGCCGAAATCCGTGAGCTGGAGCACCGCTACCGCGACACCCTCACGCCCGACGCCGCGGCGGTGGTGCATGCGCTGGCCTGGCTGGGCAAAGAGCTGTTCATTATCAGCGGCGGGTTGCTGCCGGCGGTGCGCCCGTTTGGCGAATGGCTGGGCATTCCCCGGGCCAACATCCGGGCGGTGGACGTGGTGTTTAACCGGCTCACCGGCGAGTGGTGGGATTACCAGCAGGACCAATGGGGGCCGCGCCCGGACGAAGCCTACCTTGACGCCGAAGAAACGCCGCTGGTTGAATCGCAGGGCAAAGCCGATGTGGCCCGCCAGTTGCTGGCCGGCCGTGACGGGCGCTCGATGCTGATTGGCGATGGCATGAGCGATATTGCCGCCAAACCCGCCGTTGACGTGGTGGTTGGTTTTGGGGGCGTGGTCACCCGGGCGCAGGTTGCCCGCCACGCCGATATTTTTATCACCACGCCCAGCCTGGCCCCGGTATTGCCGCTGGCGCTGGGCGCGCACCAGCGCAGCCGGCTGGAACACTCGCCCTACCGGGAACTGTTTGAAAGGGGGCTGGCCTTGATTGAGGCCGGCGGGGCAGTGTTTAACAGTTGAAACAGAACAGTTCTTGCGGCACGGTTCCGTACTAAACCGTGGGCAAAAATTTTGGCGAGATTTACCCCCTCCCCCACCCCCCCCCCCCCCCGCGGGGGGGGGGGGAGGGGGATATTTGGGGGGGTAGGGGGGGCGGGGGCCCCC
>CAYOXS010000051.1:0-9748 GCA_964407935.1 uncultured Caldilineaceae bacterium | reverse complement strand
CAGGCAGGGGAGGGGAAAAGAGAATTTCGGTGTCAATTTCGGGCGCGAAGCGCCCGAAATTGACACCGTTTCCTTTAATTCCCCCTTACCTTTGGGAAGGGGGGTCAGGGGGGATGGGGCAAAAAACCTACCACTTTTCAGGAGGGAGAGTTAGATGACTTTCAAAGTATTAATTACCGATGATGTGTCGGTGCAGGGGCTGGCCTACCTTGACGCCGCCAAAGACGTGTCTTACGACATTGTCAAAGGGCTAACGCCCGACACCCTGGCCGAAAAAATTCCCGGCTACCACGGGCTGATTGTGCGCAGCAGCGTTAAAGTTACCGAAAAGGTGCTGGCCGCCGCCGACCAGCTCAAAGTGGTGGGCCGGGCCGGTGTTGGCGTAGACAACATCGACGTGACCGCGGCCAGCATGCGCGGTATCATTGTGACCAACACGCCCGGCGCAAACACCGTTGCCACCGCCGAGCATACCATTTCGTTGCTGCTGGCGCTGTGCCGCCACGTGCCGCAGGCCTACTCTCGCCTCAAACAGGGCGAGTGGGACCGCAAAAGCTTTATGGGGATTCAGCTCTACCGCAAAACCATCGGCATTATTGGCATGGGCCGGATTGGGGCGCGGGTGGCCAAACATTGTCAGGGCTTTGATATGAAGGTCATCACCTACGATCCCTACCTGAGCGACGAAATTGCCCGCGATTTAAAGGTGACGCCGGTCACGCTCGACGAGCTGCTGGCCCAGGCCGATTTTATCGCCCTGCACGCCGCGCTCACCGACGGCACCAAACACATCATCAACGCGCAGGCCATCGCCAAAATGAAAGACGGCGTGCGGCTGGTCAACACCGCCCGCGGCCCGCTGGTTGACGAGGCCGCGCTCATCGACGGGCTGAAAAGCGGCAAAATTGCCGCGGCGGCGCTCGATGTGTTTACCACCGAACCGCTCTCGCCCGACAGCCCGCTGCTGGAGCTGGACAATGTGATTGTTACGCCCCATCTGGCGGCCAGCACCGTTGAAGCCCAAAGCGACGTGGGTACGCAAATTGTCATGCAATTGCTCGATGCGCTGCACGATGTGGATTACCGCAACGCTATCAACATGCCCTTCACCGATGCCAACCTGCTGCGCACCATGCAGCCCTACCTGCTGCTGGCCGAAAAGGTGGGCAGCCTGCAAGCCCAGCTTTCTGACAAAAAAATCACCCGGGTTGAGGTTGAAATCAAAGGCGATGACATTGCCGACCACATCAAACCGATTACGGTGGGCATTCTCAAAGGGATTCTGTCGCCGGTGATGGACCGCAACGTCAATTATATTAACGCGCCGCACCTGGCGCAGCGCAGCGGCATTACCGTATCGCAAACCAGCGGGCTGAATTCGCTGGATTACGCTAACCTGATCACCTGCCGGGTGGAGTGGAAAGGCGGCGGCCAGCGTACGGTGTCGGCCACCCTGTTTAACGACCGCGAGCCGCGGCTGGTGCAAATTGATGGCTGGCGCGTCGATGTGCGGCCGGAGGGTATAATTCTGGTCACCTACAGCCACGATCGCCCCGGTTTTATTGGGCAGGTGGGCACCATTTTGGGCGCGTATCACATTAATATTGCCACCTGGCGCACCGGCCGCAACGAGCCGGGTGGCCTGGCCATCTCGTTTATCAGCGTGGATGGCGATGTAATGCCGGAGGTACTCACCGCCATTCGCAACATCGAGTTGATGGAAGAAGTGCGCATAGTAAAATTGTAGAGGTAAGGTTTGGCCGGGTTTTTGCGTCTAAAAGCGTGAAAGTGAAAAAATACACCACCCAAATCGAGGAAAGTTTAAAAATGAGTAATTCAACCCCAAACGGTAAAGAAATCCGAGACACCATTATTGTTGGTTCCGGTCCGGCCGGTTTAACCGCGGCCATTTACACAGCGCGCGGCAATCTGAAACCGCTGGTGATCGAAGGCTACGCCGCCGGCGGCCAATTAATGACCACCACCGAAGTAGAAAACTTCCCCGGCTTTAAAGACGGCATTATGGGCCCGGATTTGATGATGGAGTTCAGAGCGCAGGCCGAACGCTTTGGCGCAGAATTTATCACCAAAGATGTCACCCAAACGGATTTGAGCGGCGATGTAAAAAAAGTGTGGGTAGACGACGAACTTTATCTGGCCCACACCGTGATTATTTCTACCGGGGCGTCGGCCAATTACCTGGGGCTGGAAAACGAGCAGCGGCTGATTGGCCGCGGCGTGAGCGCCTGCGCCACCTGCGACGGCTTTTTCTTTGGTGGCAAAACGGTCGCCGTCATCGGCGGCGGTGACAGCGCGATGGAAGAAGCCACATTTCTGACCAAGTTTGCCCAAAAAGTATACATCATCCACCGCCGCGAAGGCTTCCGCGCCTCGGCCATTATGCTGGAGCGGGCCAAAGCCAACCCCAAAATTGAGCTGATGGTCAACAAAGTGGCGCTCGATGTGCTGGGCGACGAAAAAGTAACCGGCCTGCTGCTCAAAGACACCCAAACCGGCGAAACCTCCAAACTGGATATTGATGGCCTGTTTTTGGCTATTGGCCACACGCCCAACACCAAACTGTTTAACAGCCAGCTCAAAACCGATGACCAGGGCTACATTCTCACCTCTACGGACAAAACCAACGTCACCGCTACCAGCATTCCCGGCGTCTTTGCCTGCGGCGACGTGCAGGACCATCACTACCAGCAAGCTGTTACCGCCGCGGGCAGCGGTTGCGCCGCCGCGCTCGACGCCGAACATTACCTTGAGGCGCTCCACAACCAATAGCCCACCGGCCCGGAACCGCAGACCGGCTGCGCAACCCCGTTACGCAGCCGGTCTCTTTTTTTAAATTTGCCGCCGTTGGGCTAATCGGTTACACTACCCGATACGTTGTTCCTCTGTAGTTAACAGCCAAAGGCAAGCCAATGCAGGCGCTCGACAGCGAACATCCCGCTAATTCTGTGTTTAATCTGAATGGCCCCTGGCCCCTGGCCTGGCCGCTGCCGGCCCAAACCAAAGACGCCGACGACGCAACCCTGCTCGATCTCATTCAGGAAGGCTCCCAATCCGAAAGCCGCAGCGCTCTGGAAACGCTGTACATCCGGCATCACAAAGATGTGTGGCGTTACGTGCGCAGCCGCGTTTCTTCGGCCACAGACGCCGATGAAATTTCGGCGGCGGTCTGGCTGGTGGCGGTCGAAAAAATTTACCACTTTGTTTACACCGGCACGCCCATCAAAACCTGGCTGTTTAGCATTGCCCACCGTAAAATCAGAGAATTTTTCAACACCCAGCCGCCCGTCTCGCTGGATACCCTCAGCGACCAAAAAGACGAGGCGGTCTATTTTATTGCCAGCCAGCTCAACCTGATTGAGGAATCAACCGGGCAGATCAGCCCCGGCGTGCGCAAAGAGGCCGATGATTTATTGCACAAGCTCATTGCCCGCCTGTCTGATGTTGAGCGCAAAATAATCATGCTCATCTATTTTGAAGAATTGGCCAGCTCCACCGAAGTGGCCGAGCGGCTGGGCATGAACAAAAACACTATCCGGGTTTACCACAAGCGCGCCCGCGACAAGCTGCGTGCCTTTCCCGAACTGAACCGCCTGTTTGAAGGAACAGCCTGATTATGTCGGCCAACGAAGAACAGCAACGCGACAAATATTTTGAAGAATTTGGCCAGCATCTGGCTCGGCGGCACGAGCAGCTTTACGCGGCGCGCGCCCGCGGCGAAGCAGCAGCGGTTGAGTCGGCCTCGCTGCGGTTGGGCCGCTATCTGCGCGCCGCCCGCCGGAACGCCGCGCTGGATGTGGCGCAAGTAGCGGAGCGGGCCAGTCTGCCCGCCGCCACCGTGCAGGCGCTGGAGCAGGGGCTGATTCCGGCGGACGACATCAAACCGCGCTGGCTCAAACAGTTGGCCGCCGCGCTCAACGAGGACGCCGCCGATTTGCAATTGCTGCTGGGCCGTCCGCTCCGCGCGCCGAGCCGGCATTGGCCGGGGCTTAACGGCCGGCCGTTGTTCAACCCCGGCGTGTTGTCGCGACCAATTTACGCTACCCTGTCGGCAATGTTGCTGGGTGCGCTCATTGGTCTGGCCGTTATCGGGCAGGGTCACTGGCCAATAGCCGGCCAGGTAGTGGTGATCTCTCAAGAGCAAACCCCGGCAGACTCCGGCCCGTCGCTCTCAACGCTGGTCCATGTAAACGCCAACCAGCGGCTGAATTTGATCAAAGCCGAAAAACAAAAGGTGCTGCTGCTGCCAATTAAAATTGTCGCGCCATCGGAGCCGCTGCGCATGATCCCCGATTTTTACAACCGGGTGGAATATTTAACCCTGTTTGATGAAGCCGGCACGCCGCACCCGTTGCTGTTCAACCATTCGTTCGACTGGTTTGATAACCCGGTGTTGGTGTTGTGGGCGCTGACCAGCTTCACACCCGATGGCCGCTTCAACATCGCCAAAGCCGAATACCGGGTCGAAGATCAAATCCGGGTGCAGCCCAAAATTATCCCCATCAATTCAGAAAACCGGCTCAATATGGTCAAAGCCGAAATTCGGCTGTAAAATCCCCCAGCTAACCATCCAATTGCGAATAAACGAAACTACGACTCTGCGAAGCGCCCTCCATCTCGCAGACTCGCTATCAATGAGGATGAAAAATGGAGTCCCAAACTACAGTTTTGGACTCCTGTCACAATTTTTAAAAGCCAGGACGGGAAGCTTCTAATTCCTGACTCCTGAATCCTATTTTTAAGGGAGATTAAACAAATGCTTGACCATGCCAAACAACTACTGCCAGAACTGATCAGATTGCGGCGTGATTTTCATCGCCACCCCGAACTGAATTTTCAGGAAACCCGCACCGCGCGGGTGGTGGCCGAAACCCTGCAGGAAATCGGCGGCATTCGGGTTACAACCGGGGTCGGCAAAACGGGGGTGGTCGGCGAAATGGGCAGCGGCGATGGGCCGATCATCGCCATCCGCGCTGATATGGACGCGCTGCCCATCACCGAAGCAACCGGGCTGCCCTTTGCCTCTGAAAATCCGGGGGTGATGCACGCCTGCGGCCACGATGCCCACACCGCGATTTTGCTGGGGGTGGCGCATCTACTCAAAGAGACGTTTGCCCGTGAAAAGCTGCCCGGCCGGGTGCGTTTTCTGTTTCAACCCGCCGAAGAAGACTCCGACGCGGAGGGGCTGAGCGGCGCGCCGCGCATGATTGCCGCTGGCGCGCTGGAAGATGTGGATGCGGTCATCGCCTTGCACGTGATGTCTACCCATCGCGCCCGGCAGGTATCCGTAACCTCGGGCTGGTTTTCGGCCACGGTTGACACCTTTGAGGCGTGGCTCACCGCTCGCGGCGGGCACGGCGCTTACCCGCACGAGGCCGGCGATCCCATCTGGATGCTGGGGCCGGTACTGGCGGCGCTGCACGGGATTGTGTCTCGCCGGGTCAACCCGCTGCAGCCGGCGGTGGTCAGTTTGGGGCAGGTTCACGCCGGCACCACCAGCAACGTTATCCCGCCGGAGGTTTATTTGCACGGCACGCTGCGCAGTTTTGACCCCGCCGTGCGTGAACAGCTTATCACCGAGGTTGAGCGGGCGCTGTCTGTGGCCCGGCCGCTGGGTGGCGACTATCGCTTAAAAGTTCAGCGCGGTTACCCCGCCGGCTGGAACAGCCCCACCGTGGCCGGCTGGCTGTCAAAAATAACCGGCGATCTGGTGGGCGGCAACGCGCTGGTTACCCAGCCGATGGGCATGGGCGCCGAGGATTTCAGCTACATGTGCCAGCAAGCGCCCGGCGCGATGTTTTTGCTCGGCGCGGCCCTGGCCGATGGCGTTGAACGGGGCCATCACACCAACATTTTTGATATCGATGAAACAGTGATGCCGCTGGGGGCCGCCATTCTGGCCGAAACCGCGCGCCGCTTTTTGCGGGGCGAGTTGCAACTGGACCCCACCGAACACCGGCCGTAACAGGTTTTGACTCATGACCACGTATCTGATCATGGCGGCCATTGTTATTGTGCTGATTGGGTTGGGCAAAGGCGGGCTGGGCGGCACTCTGGCCGTGCTGGCCACACCGCTGATGGCTATGGTGATGCCGGCCACCGAGGTGATCGGCCTGCTGCTGCCAATTTTAATGGTGGCCGATCTGTTTGCCCTGTGGGCGCACTGGAACAAATGGGACAAAAAACAGGTGCTGCTGCTCATCCCCGGCGGGGTACTTGGCGTGGCCGTGGCCACGCTGTTTCTCACCAGCATTTCGGCGGCCGGGCTGCGGCAGTTCATCGGCGTGATTGCCCTGCTGTTTGTGCTTTACCGACTGTTTGAAAAGCGCATTTTGCGCTCAATGCACTACACCCCGCACAACTGGCATGGGCTGCTGGCCGGCGGGCTGTCGGGAATTTCATCGACGCTGGCCCACACCGGGCCGCCGCCGGTCGTTATCTATTTGATGATGGTCGGGTTAAAGCCGCGCCCGTTTGTCGCTTCGATGGTGCTCTTTTTTGCGATTTTGAACTGGTTTAAAGTGCCGTCGTATTATTTTGCCGGCCTGTTCAATGTAAACCAGTTACTGCAAATTGCCTGGCTGCTGCCGCTGCTGCCGCTGAGCGTGTGGGCCGGCAAGGTTTTTGCCAGCCGGGTCAACAAAGAGCTTTTCGACTGGATCATCGTTGGCATTCTGGCCATCACCGCGGTGCTGCTGCTGGTACAGTAGCCGGGGCGCTACGCATTCACATCGATGACCGTGCGGCCGCGTACCTGTCCTTTAACGATCTGCTCGCTCAGCGAAAGCACCTCGGCCAGCGGCACTACTTGCATGGCCTGCTCCAGCGCCGCCAGAGGCAAATCACGGGCCAGCCGCTGCCACGCCTCGCGCCGAACATCCGGCGGGCACATCACCGAGTCGATGCCGAGCAGGTTGACCCCGCGTAAAATAAAGGGCAGCACCGTTGTGTTCAGGCCGATGCCGCCGGCATTGCCGCAGGCCGCCACGCTGGCGCGCGGCGCCATCTGTTTGATCAGCGTTGACAACGTATCGCCGCCCACCGAGTCAACCGCGCCGGCCCAGCGCGCCGATTCCATGGGCCGTTTTGAAGGCGCGCCCAACACCTCCCGGCCAATAATTTCGACGACGCCCAGGCTATTGAGATAATCGTGGGCTTCGGCGCGGCCGGTTGAGGCCACCACCCGGTAGCCCAGGTTGGCCAGAATAGCGGCGGCCAAACTGCCCACGCCGCCGGTTGCGCCGGTCACTACCACTTCGCCGGCGGCCGGGGTTAGCCCGTGATTTTCCAGCGCCATCACGCACAACATGGCGGTAAAGCCGGCCGTGCCGATGCCCATTGCCTGTTTGAGGCTCAAACCGGCGGGCAGCGGCACCAGCCAGCCGGCTTTGGCCCGGGCCAGTTGGGCAAAGCCGCCCCAGTGGCTTTCGCCCACACCCCAGCCGGTCAGCACCACACTATCGCCCGGTTTGTACTCCGGCGAACTTGATTCTTCAACCGTGCCGGCCAGATCGATGCCCGGCACCATCGGGAAGCTGCGCACCACTTTGGCCGCGCCGGTCACCGCCAGTCCGTCTTTGTAGTTGAGGCTGGAATAGGCCACCCGGATCAACACCTCGCCGGCGGGCAGCGCCGCCGGCTCCAGCTCCTTCACCGAGGCCCGCAGTTCGTCATTTTCCATTTCCAGCAACAGCGCTTTGAACGTGGTCATACCATCCTCCTTGGGCTAAATATTGCCGCCATATTTTATGAGCAGCCAGTCAAATAATCGATCCGGCAGCAGGGTTACCAGCAGCGCCGCCAGCCGGGCATCTGCGCCCACCAAATAGCGCAATTTGGGCCGGGCGGCCGTTAGCGCGGTGTAAACCACGCCGGCCACCCGCTCCGGCGGCACGCCGCGCCCGGCTGTTTTTCGCACCACGGCCAGCAGGTCATCGAGCGCCGCGCCGTACAAATCTTCGGCCCGGGGCGGCATTTGCCGGCGCAGTTGCTCACTGCGGGCCAGCGTTTTTTGCCAGATAGGGGTGGCAATTGAGCCGGGCTGAATGCTGACCACTTTGATGCCCCACGGCTGCAGCTCGTTGCGCAGCGAGTTGGTCAGCGCCTCCAGTGCAAACTTGCTGGCCGAATAGGGGCCAACAAACGGCACCGAAACCCGGCCGCTGATGGAACTCATATTAATAATGCGCCCCCGGGCCGCACGGAGAAGCGGCAAAAATGCCTGGGTAACCGCCACCTGGCCGATGACATTAATTTCAAACTGCTGTCGCAGCAACTCCAGCGGGATAAATTCCAGCGGGCCGCCGACGCCGATGCCGGCATTGTTCACCAATCCGGTGAGTCCGGCCGGGCCGACGGCCGCGGTCACCTGTTCCGCCGCGGCCGCAATCGACTCGCTGTCGGTGACATCGATAAACACAGGGGTGAGGTTGGGGGACGATGGGCCGGTCAGCGCGGCGGCGTCGGCGGGTTGGCGGACGCCGGCAAATACGCGCCAGCCGCGCCGGTCCAGCTCCAGCGCGCAGGCCCGGCCAATTCCGGTTGAAGCGCCGGTGATGACAACGGTTTTCATGGTACAGGTCGATTCGCGGGGAGCGTGGTGTCATCCCCTATTGATTAATTGAGCTTAATCTCTTAAAATTAGGTGCATTATAGGGGCGGCACTTTTTTTGTCAAAGCGGTATTTTGGCAGGAACCGGCCGTTTGTATATCATGAGCTTAAGATTTGCTCCGGGAGTTTGCGTTGGTAAATTGGTATTTGGGTACGGTTGGCTATAGTTATAAAGATTGGGATGGCGTGTTTTATCCCGCCGGCGCGCCGGGCCGCAGTTATCTGGCTCATTACAGCCAGATATTCAACGCGGTCGAAGTGGACTCGACGTTTTACGGCACGCCGCCGGTTGAACGCGTTAAACAATGGGCGGCTACCGTACCGGAAGGCTTTAAATTTTGCCCCAAAACACCCCGGCTCATCACCCATGATTTGCGGCTGGTATCGGCCCAGGCCGAAATGCAGCACTTTTTGGAAACCATCAAATATTTTGAAGGCGCTTTGGGCGCGGTGTTAATTCAGCTTCCGCCCAGTTTTTCTGCCGCCGAGTTTGACAATCTGGCCGCGTTTTTGGACATCCTGCCCGGCGATGTTGATTTCGCGCTGGAGTTTCGGCATCTTTCCTGGTTTATCCCGGAAACTGTTACCCTGCTGCGCGGGCGCAACATCTGCTGGACCTCAACCGCGTACCTGGATTTGCCCAAACAGATCGCCCTCACTACCAATTTTCAGTACATCCGCTGGCTGGGCCAGCACGGTCAATTTGAACAAAAAGATCGGGTTCAGCTCGATGTTTTGCTTCAACTGGAATGGTGGTGGGAACACATTCAGCCCAATCTGGAGCGGGTCCACACTATCTACGGTTTTTTTAATAACGATTTTTCCGGCCATTCGCCGGCCACATGTAATCAATTTAAAGAACTGGTCGGACTGCCGGCAGTCTACCCCGAAATTCCACAGCAAGGCAAGTTATTTTAGCTGGAGAAAGGGCTTTTTTATGAAGCTAAACAATTATGCCAGATTTGCCTGGGGCGTGCTGGTGCTCAATGTTTTTGTGATTGTCTGGGGCGCGTTTGTGCGGGCCACCGGTTCCGGGGCCGGCTGCGGCGAGCACTGGCCCACCTGCCAGGGCGATGTTATCCCGTGGTCGCCTGCCCTTGAAACCGTCATCGAATTTAC
>CAYOXS010000050.1:7318-24898 GCA_964407935.1 uncultured Caldilineaceae bacterium | reverse complement strand
CCCGGCCTGGTTGTGGGCGACGTGGCCGGCCACGGCATGTCGGCCAGTTTGTTGATGGCCAGCTTGCAGGCCTCGCTGCGCACGCTGGCCCCGGATTACGACTCGCCCGCCGAAGTGGTGCGCCGGTTGAATCTGCTCTTTTGCCACAACATCCATCTGACCAAATTTGTAACCCTGTTTCTGGCCCGTTTTGAACCGCAAACCCGCCGGCTAACCTACTGCAACGCCGGGCACAATCCCCCGCTGCTGTTCCGCGCCCGGTCAAACGGCCACGAACCGCTCACTTACCTCAACCCCACCGGCGCGGCCATCGGTCTGATAGAGGAATTTGAATTTGGCGAAGAATCCGTTACCCTGGCCCCCGGTGATATTGTCCTGCTTTATACGGACGGCATTACCGAAGCCGTAAACCCGCATCAGGAAGAATTTGGTCAGGACCGATTGGCCGATCTGGTGCAGGAGCGGTCAGATTGGCCGGCGCAGGGATTGGTGCGCGCCGTGCGGCAACGGCTGCAGGAATTTACCCACAGCCAGCCGCTAATCGACGACACAACGATTGTCGCCGCCCGGGCCACCGCCCTATGAGTCAGCCGCAGCGATTAGTCATCGGCATTTCCGGGGCCAGCGGCGTGATTTACGGCATTCGCCTGCTGGAAGTGCTGCGCGATGTGCCAGCCGTGGAAACGCACCTGGTGCTGAGCAACGCCGCCAAACGGACTATTGACCTGGAAACAGATACCACCCCCGACGCCGTTTTTGCCCTGGCCGATCACGTCCACGGCATCAAAGATATTGCCGCCCCCATTTCATCCGGCTCGTTTAAAACGCTGGGGATGGTGGTTATCCCCTGTTCCATCAAAACAATGGCCGGCATTGCCGCCAGTTACAGCGACAACCTGCTGCTGCGCGCCGCCGATGTGGTGCTCAAGGATCGCCGCCGGCTGGTGCTGGTGCTGCGTGAAACGCCGCTACACCTGGGCCACATCCGGCTGATGGCCAGTGTCACCGAGTTGGGCGCGGTGATAATGCCGCCCATGCCGGCTTTTTACCACCGCCCTCAAACCATCGACGATATTGTCAACCAGACCGTAAACCGGGTGCTCGATCTGTTTGAGATTGAACTGCCGCAGGATTTGTTTCGGCGCTGGCAGGGGCCGCCAACCGGCCAGTAGGTCACGCTTGCAGCTGACTATCGACCCAAAATTAGGTCGGGGCGCGTTGCAAAGCGCCCCGACCGTTTGTTGACTCGCTTATTTTCAAAGCAAACTAACCGAAGCTGCGCCGCTGCAACGGGGAATGAAAATAGTGGTTGGGGGGAGCTACCCCCCAAACCCCCCGGCCTGCGGCGCTATTTTCAAAGTAGGTCACACTTGCAGCGTGACAGTCGGGCTACAAGCCCGACCTACCGGATGCTAATTCGCAATTGGCTTAAACAGCCGCCAGCGCCCGGGCCAGATCGGCCTGAATATCGGCCACATCCTCGATGCCAACAGACAGGCGCACCAGCCCATCGCCAATGCCCAGCGCCGCCCGCTCGGCGGGGGTGAGCGTGCGGTGCGAGGAGATGGCCGGGTAGAGCAACAGCGAGTAAATATCGCCCAGCGAAGTGGCCGGCTGGATCAGTTCCAGCGCATCCATAAAGGCAAAAACCTGCTCGCGGCCCGCGCCGGCAATTTCAAACGACAACACCGCCCCGGCCCCTTTGCCCTCGCTCAGCGTTTGCATCAACTCATATTGCGGGTGATCCGGTAAAAACGCATAATTGACGGTTTTGACCTGGGGCTGAGTTTGCAGCCAGCGAGCCACGGCCAGCGCGCTATCACACTGCTGGCGCATCCGCAGCGACAGCGTTTTGAGGCCGCGCAGCGCCAGCCAGGCTTCAAACGGGCCGGTATTGCTGCCCATCAATTTGTTAAGTCTGACCAGTTTTTCTTTTAAAACCGCTGACGTGGCTACCACCCCGGCCATCACGTCGCCGTGGCCGGCGATAAATTTGGTGGCGCTGTGAATGACCATATCGGCCCCAAATTTGAGCGGGTTGCACAGGTAGGGCGAGCAGAAGGTGTTATCAACCAGCAGCAGCGCCCCGTTATCGTGGGCGATGGCCGCCAGGCCGGGCAGGTCGGCCACTTTCAGCAGCGGGTTAGAGATGGTTTCAACCAGCAACGCCGCCGGTTTTTCCCGCGCTACCGTTTGCTGCACCGATTCAAGATCGAGCACATCAACCAGAAAAACCCGCGCGCCCAGCGAGGCAAAAATATCCTGCAACAGGGTGTAGGTTGCGCCGTACACATCGGCGGCGGCAACCACGGCCTGGCCGGCCCGCACCCCGGCCGCCAGCAGCGCCAAATGAATGGCCGCCATGCCCGAGGCAAAAGCCAGCGCGGTCTCTGCGCCTTCCAGGTTGGCTACGGCCGCTTCAAAGGCGCTGATAGTGGGGTTGGCGTAACGCGGCGAATACACAAAGCCGGGTTTCTGGCCGCCCAGCACGGCGTCCAGATCATTTGAATCGGCAAAGGTATAGCCTACCGAGGCATGAATAGGTGTGACCACCGGCCGGCTGCCGGCGGCATCGAGTTTTTCACCGGCGTGGACGGCGCGGGTGGAAAATGCTTTTTCGGACAGAATGGTCATTTCAGACGGTGACCACCCGGCGCTGTTCGATAGCGGCCAGCAGCGAGGCAAACGCATCGGCAAAAGCCTTAACGCCGGCATCTTCCAGCGATTGGGTCACTTCGGCCAGCGAAATGCCCACCGCCGCCAAATCGGCCATCACCTGATTGGCCGCATCCAAATCCTTCTCCAAACTGGCGGCGGCCCGGCCGTGGTCAATGAACGCCGCCAGCGTAGCCGGAGGCATAGTATTGACGGTGGTTGGCCCAATCAGTTCATCAACATAAAGGGTGTCCGGGTAGGCTTTATTTTTAGTGCCGGTAGAGGCCCACAGCGGGCGCTGGTACTGGGCGCCGTGCGCCTGCAGCGCGGCAAAGCGCTCGCTGCCAAACACCTCGTTGAACGCCTGATACGCCAGTTTGGCGTTGGCGATGGCCGTTTTGCCCAGCAGCGCGGTGGCCTGGGGCGTGCCCAGCGCGGTGAGTTGGTCATCCACGGCAGTATCAATCCGCGAAACAAAGAACGAAGCCACCGAGGCGATGCCGCTGATGGGCAGCCCCTGCGCCACGCGGTCTTCCAAGCCGGACAGGAAAGCATCCATCACGGCGCGATAGCGCTCAATGGAAAAAATCAGGGTAACATTGACGTTAATACCGGCGGCAATCGTGCGGCGGATGGCCGGCAACCCTTCCTGGGTGGCCGGAATTTTGATCATCAGGTTGGGGCGGTCAACCCAACCCCACAATCGCTGCGCCGCGGCCACGGTGCTTTCGGTATCGTAGGCCAGGTTGGGGCTGACTTCAAGGCTGGCGTAGCCATCGCCGCGGCTGGTTTTATCGTACAGCGGACGCAGCAAATCGGCGGCGGCGCGGATGTCGGCCACGGCCAGATTCTCAAAAATTTCTTCGTTCGATTTGCCGGCTTCGGCCAGCGGCAGCAAATCGGCGTCGTAATCGGTTGATTTGGCAATGGCGTTATTAAAAATACTGGGATTTGAGGTTAACCCCTGAATTTCACCGCGCTCGATCATCCCGGCGAGTTCGCCGTTTTTCAGGAGGCGGCGCTCAATGTTATCGTACCAGATTGACTGGCCAAAACTACGCAATTGTTGAATTGGTGTATTCATAATCCTTCCTCTCGCTAAAATTTATAGTTGCCGGTTAACGAGCGCCGTTGCCCGTTTTGGGATAGGTTTATTGTACATCGTTATTGCGTCTCAGGTAAAAATTTCGTGTTGTAATTCGTAAAACGTAATGCGTAATGCGCTGATTCGCCGATTTTTAACAGAGCATTGTATGCCGCCGGGGTTTATGCTATGATATCCCCCAAATCAACCGAGGAACACGCCCTATGTCGACCCAACCCGTAGCATTAGTCACCGGCGCTACCGGCGCGATTGGCCTGGCCATTGCCCGCCAACTGGCCCAAAAGGATTTTGCGGTGGTGCTGGCCTGCCGCAACGAACAAAAGGCGCTGACTGCCGTGTACGATATTCAACGGGCTACCGGCAACCCGCAGGTCCGGCTGGAAGTGGTCGATGTGTCGCGGCGCGACTCGATTGAGGCGCTGGCCCGGCGCTGGGAGGGACCGCTGCACGTGCTGGTGAACAACGCCGCGGCAACGCCGCGCAGCCGGCAGGAAACGCCGGAAGGCATCGAACTGCAATTTGCCACCAATGTGCTGGGCTATGTTTGGATGATTGAATCCCTGACCGATGTGCTCAAACAGAGCGCGCCGGCGCGGGTGGTCAATGTGGCCAGCTATTGGGCCGGCGGTCTGGCGCTGGACGATCTGGAATTTAAACGGCGGCCCTACTCCAACGGCGCGGCCTACCGCCAATCCAAACAGGCCAATCGCATGCTGACCGTGGCCCACGCCGGGCAGTTTGAGCCGTTCAACGTGGCGGTCAACGCCTGCCACCCCGGCGATGTTAATTCGGCGTTGAGCAATAACCTGGGCTTTGGCGGGCACGATTCGCCGGACGTGGGCGCAAAAACGCCGGTCTGGCTGGCCACAGCAGCGATTGGCCAGCAGCAAACCGGCAAATATTTTGAACACATGCGCCAGACTCGCTGCCCGTTTGCAGAAGATACGGCCGCGATAAAGGCTCTGTATGAAGCCTGCGCGGCTTACAGTTAATCTCTACCCGAAAAATGGCAGGGTTCGAAAGTAAAGCTTTCGGAACAAAGAGCGACCCTGTTTGATTGCTATTGATTTCCAGGAACAGTTTGATGGACCGAACCAACGAAATGTGGCTGGCCCAGTTGCAGGATGGCCACCCTGACCAGACCCAGGCCGTGGAGGATTTGCGGCGCTATCTGAAGCGCGGCATTTTAGGTTACCTCTACACCCGCAGCGATTTGGGCACCCGGGCCGGGGCGGAACTGGAGCAATTGAGCGAAGATTTTGCCCAGGAAACTCTGCTCAAAATCAAAACCAACCTCAACTCGTTCAAAGGCAAAAGCAAGTTCACCACCTGGGCTTCCAAAATCGCCTCCAACCACACCATCGGCCGGTTGCGGCGGGCCAGATGGCGCGACCTGTCGCTGGATGTGCTCACCGAGGCCGGCACCTCGCTGCAAGAGGTTATTGCCGATGACTCGCACGCGCTCAGCCACCCCGAGGCCGAAAGCGAGAAGAAGCAGGTCTGGCAAAACATTATCGCCGTGATCAACAACGATCTCACCGAACGCCAGCGTCAGGTGATCGGCGCGGTTTATTTTGAGCAAATCCCCATGGCCGAGGTGGCCCACCTGCTGGGCACCAACACCAACAACGTCTACAAAATTCTGCACGACGCCCGCCTCAAGCTGAAAAAACAGCTCGGCCTGCTTGGTTTTGAAACCAATTACATTCTCAACCTGTTTGGTTAAGCCAGAGCCAGCACCGGCTCCGCAACAGTCTCCGGGGCCAATAGCCCCTCCACAATTTTGGCCGATGACAGCACCCCCGGCAGCCCCGCCCCCGGATGCGTGCCCGCGCCTACAAAATACAAATTATCAAAATCTTCCGAGCGGTTGTGCGGCCTAAACCAGGCCGACTGCGTGAGCGTTGGTTGCACCGAAAAGGCCGACCCCAGATAGCTATTGAGCGTATTCTGGAAATGCAGCGGGTCGATGTAGTGCTCGGCGACGATGTTGGCTTGCAGGTCGGGCAGGTAGTTGTCCTCCAAAAACTGCATAATGGCGTCCCGATAGGGTTTGGCCGCCGTGGTCCAGTCAATATCGGCCCCCAAATGTGGCACCGGCGACAGCACGTAAAAGCTTTCGTGGCCCGGCGGCGCAATCGAGGGATCGGTGATGGTGGGCATGTGCAGGTACAGTGAAAAATCTTTGGCCAGCACCTTGCGCTTAAAAATATCGTCCAGCAGCTCCTTGTAACGCTGGCCCAAAATGATGTTGTGGTGGGCCAGCTTGCTGTCGAGATAGCGTTTTTTAGTGCCAAAATAGATCACAAACAGCGACATGCTGTATTTCATCCGTTCAATTTTGCGGTTGGAATATTTGCGCCGGTACTGTTCGGGGATCATGTTACGATACGTGAACGCCACATCGGCATTGCTGACCACATGGTCGGCCCGCAAAATGGTGCCATCTTGCAGCCGCACCCCGATTGCCCTGCGCCCGGTCACCACAATTTCTGCCACTTCCGCATTCAGATGAATTTTGCCGCCAAGTTCTTCGAACAGCCGGCCCAGCGCAGCCACAATCGCGCCGGTGCCGCCGATGGCGTAATGAATGCCCCATTCCCGTTCCAGATAATGGATCATGGCGTAAATTGAGGGCGAGTCAAAGGGATTGCCGCCCACCAGCAGCGGGTGAAACGAGAAGCAGCGACGCAGAAAATCATCCTGCATAAACTGTGAAGCGTATTTGTGAACGCTCAGATACGATTGCAACTTGATCAAATCTGGCGCTACACGAAGCATATCAGAGAAAGACAAAAACGGTTTGTCGGCCAGTTCCACAAAGCCTTTATCAAAAATGGCTTTGGTGGTGGCCATAAATTTTTGGTAGCCGTCGCGGTCGGCCGGGTTCCACTGCTCAATCTGTTGCAGAATGAACTGTTCGTCGCCGTTGTAATTGAAGCTGCGGCCGGTGTGATCAAAAATGCGATAAAACGGGTCGCACGGTACAAACGTAATGTAATCCTCGCGCCGGCGGCCGGCTGCTTCAAAGATTTCATCAAACAAAAAGGGCGCGGTGATGACCGTCGGGCCGCCATCAAACTTGAAGCCATTGATCTCGTACACATAGGCGCGGCCGCCCAGCTTGTCTCGCTTCTCAAACAGTTCAACCTCAAACCCCTTAATGGCCAATCGAATGGCCGCCGCCAACCCGCCAAACCCGCTGCCAATCACAATCACTTTGTTTTTCATTAATTAGTCCTGCCTTGCTGAATTAGTCGAAATAGTTTCAACTACCAGTATATCAACTTGTCCGGTTTTTGTCAACTATTTGCACAGATTTATATTGACAAATGTTGGATAGTGTGCTACGATTAACTTATAAATTGAGGCAACCCTAAAATCTGGAGCCTATCTGTAACGGCAAAAAAGCAACTTATGACCTACTTTGAATTTTTAGCCATTTTTCTGGGAGGGCCGATCATCGGCCTGAGTTTGTTAACCTGGCGCGATGTGCGGCGCGGCCGTACCCTGCCAGTTGAACTGCAGAACTGGCGGCCGTGGGTGGCCATCGCGGCGCATGTGCTGGTGGCGCTGCTCTACACCACACCGTGGGACAATTATCTGGTGGCTACCGGGGTGTGGTGGTACAATCCACAGTTGGTGGCCGGCGTGGTGATTGGCTGGGTGCCGATTGAGGAATACATCTTTTTTCTGGTTCAACCCATTTTAACGTCGCTGTGGCTGCTGTGGCTGGGCCGGCGACTGGCCGTGCCGGACTACGAATCGCGCTGGGCCGGCCGGCGCTGGTGGCCGTTTGGCGCATTGGGGCTGCTGTGGCTGGGGTCGATAGCCGTGCTGGCCGGCGGCTGGACGCCCGGCGCCTACCTGGGCCTGATTCTGGTTTGGGCGCTACCGCCGATTCTGTTTCAACTTGGCTTTGGCGGCGATATTTTGTGGCGGCACCGGGCGCTGGTGGGCGCGGTTATCGCTTCCAGCACCCTCTACCTCAGCCTGGCCGATGCCGTTGCCATCAGCTCCGGCACGTGGACCATCGACCCGGCCCAATCGCTGAACATTTATCTGGGCGGCGTGCTGCCCGTTGAGGAGTTTATCTTTTTCCTGGTCACCAATATTTTGTTGACTTTTGGCCTGGTGTTGGTACTGGCGCGGCAAAGCCAGGAACGGCTCAATCCGGCCCTGCGCCAGCAGCTTACCCGCCTTCTGCCGCAGGCCAACCGTGTCGGAAGAAACCAATGTTAAAGAAATCATTGCCGCCGGTCAGCGGCCGTAACGAGTCGCTGGCTTTCATCAAAACCGAACTGCTGGCCCGGCTGGCGGAGCCGGGGCGCTGGCCCGGCTACCCGTATCTGCTGCTGTTTGCCGGCTGGCTGCAAGTACTCATCGCCCTACCGCTGGCCATTGTCATTTGGGGCGATGCCGCCAGCGCGCCCACGGTGGCGGTCAATGTAATGGTGCAGACGCTGCTGGTGTTGGCAATTCTGCGGCAAGCCTGGGGCGCGCGGCGGACCGCCATCGTGGCGGCGATGATCGTCACCCTCACCTGGGCCATCGAATTTATTGGCTCCACCACCGGCCTGCCATTTGGCCGCTACTCTTACACCGCGGTGCTGCAACCCCAACTGGGCCACGTGCCGCTGCTCATCCCGCTGGCCTGGCTGATGATGCTGCCGCCGGCCTGGGCCGCGGCCTACCTGGTCAACGGCCGGCGCACCGGCTGGCAATTTGTGCTGTTCAGCGCCCTGGCCCTCACCGCCTGGGACCTGTTCATCGACCCGCAGATGGTCGGTTGGGGGTTTTGGGTGTGGGCCGAACCGGGGCTGTATTTTGGCATTCCGCTGCTCAACTTTGCCGGCTGGGCGCTCTCCGGCGCGCTCATCACCGCGCTGGTGCGCCCCACTCATCTGCCCATCGGTCCGTTGATGTTTATTTTTGTGGTAACGTGGCTGTTGCAAACGCTCGGCCAGCTCTTTTTCTGGCAGATGCCCGGCCCGGCGCTGGCCGGCTTTGCGGGAATGGGAGTGTTCGTCTGGCTGGCTTACCGGCGAGGAAAACAATGACCACATTTCTCTGGATTTTAGCGGCGTTTCTGAGCGGCAGCCTGCCGTTTTCGGTGTGGGTGGGCCGGTTGGCGCTGCGCACCGACATCCGCCGTTACGGCGACCACAACCCCGGCGCAACCAACGTGCTCCGCGCCGGCAGCAAAACGGCGGCCGGGCTGGCCCTCCTGCTCGACATTCTCAAAGGGGCGCTGCCGGTAGGTGCAGCCTGGTATTTTGGCGGGCTGAATGGCTGGCCGCTGGCGCTGGTGGCGCTGGCCCCGGTACTGGGGCACGCCTACTCGCCTTTTCTGGGTTTCAACGGCGGCAAAGCCGTGGCCGTAACCGGCGGGGTGTGGGCCGGCCTCACCTGGGGGCTGGGTATCTTTGGGCTGGCGCTGCTGCTGGTGGCCTGGTATCTGCTCATCAAACCCGATGGCTGGGCCGTGCTGGCCACGACACTGTCGCTGTTGCTGCTGCTGTTCCTCTTTTCAGCCAGCACCACGCTGCTGGCGGTGTGGGCCGGCAGTACGCTCATTTTGGCCTGGAAATACCGCGCCGACCTCGCTCACCGCCCCACCCTCGCCCCCCGGCTGCGCCAGCGAGTAGCCTCATGATTCTGCTGCCCATTTTCGCCACGCTGGCGCTCATCGTCATCGCCGGCATCGCCGTGCTTAACACGCTCACCTTTCCCCGCCTTCGGCCGGTTCAGCCCGATGACTTGCCAACGATTTCTGTGCTGGTCCCGGCCCGCAACGAAGCCGGAGTCATCGGCCCAACCGTGACCCGGTTGCTGGCCCAGCGTTACCCCAATTTTGAAATTATCCTGCTCGATGACAACTCCACCGACGGCACCGCCGCTATCGCCCGGCAGGCCGCCGGCGCCGACCCGCGTCTGCGGGTGCTGAACGGCCAGCCACTCCCGGCCGGCTGGCTGGGCAAAAACTGGGCCTGCCACCAGTTGGCGCAGGCTGCCGCCGGCGACTGGCTCATTTTTGCCGACGCCGACGTGCGCTGGTCGACGCCTGCGCTGAGCGCGCTGCTGGCGCAGGCCCAAACCAGCCGCGCCGACCTGCTGACCGTGTGGCCCACCCAACAGACCGTCACCTGGGGCGAGCGGCTGGTGGTGCCGCTGATGGCCTTCGCAATTTTGGGGTATCTGCCGCTGCCGCTGGTCCATCACTCCCCGTTTGCCGCCTTCGCCGCGGCCAACGGCCAGTGTCTCGCCTTTCGCCGCGAAACCTACGCCCAAATTGGCGGCCACGAGCCGGTGCGCGATAACGTGCTGGAGGATGTTACTTTGGCCCGCCGGGTGAAAGCCGCCCGGCTGCGGCTGCGTATGGCCGATGGCGCGGGACTGATCGCCTGCCGGATGTACCCGGGTTGGACGTCCGTACTTACTGGCTACGCGAAAAATATTCTGGCCGGCTACGGCAACTCGGTGGCGCTGTTGCTGCTGGCCGGGCTGTTTCACTGGCTGCTATTTGTGCTGCCGTGGCTGTGGCTGGCGCTCGGCTGGCTCACCCCGGCGCTGCCCGGCTGGCCCGGCTGGCCGCTGGCGCTAATCGGTTTGGGGTTGGGCGTCCGGCTGCTGACCGCCGCCGCCACCGGGCAGCGGCTGCGCGACGGGCTGCTGCTGCCGGTGTCGGTGCTGCTGATGAGCCGCATCGCGGCGCAGGCCATTTGGTGGCACTTTCACGGCGGCCCGCGCTGGAAAGGCCGATCCATCGCGGCGCGAGGGGCGCATGGCTGAGCCGATTGTCATCGTTGGCGCGGGCATCGGCGGGCTGAGCGCGGCCATCCGGCTGGCCGTCGCCGGTGAACGAGTCATCGTTTTGGAGCAGAATCCGGCCGTGGGCGGCAAAATGAGCCAGCTTTGCGCCGATGGTTTTCGCTGGGACACCGGCCCGTCGGTCATCACCATGCGCCACGTTTTTGAGGAGCTGTTTGCCGCCGCCGGCCGCCGGCTGGACGATTACCTGACCCTGCTCCCGGTCAATCCGCTGACCCGCTATTTTTACCCCGACGGCCTGATTTTTGACGCCAGCCGCAGCCTGCCGGAAATGGCGGCGCAAATTGCCCGGCTGGATGAGCGCGACGTGGCGGGCTACCTGGCCTATCTGGCCTACGCCGCCCGGCTGCACCGGATCACTGGCCCGGCCTTCATTTACGATGAGCCGCCCTCGTGGCGCAGTTTTAGCCGCGTGCCGCCTGCCGATATGCTGCGCGTGGATGGCCTGCGCTCGATGGAGCAGGCCATTGCCGGTTTTGTGCGCTCGCCGCAGTTGCGGCAGTTGCTGGGCCGCTTTGCCACGTATGTTGGCGGCAGCCCGTATCTGGCTCCGGCCACGCTCAACGTCATTGCCCACGTCGAGCTGACCGGCGGGGTCTGGTATCCGCAGGGCGGCATTTACCGCATCGCCGCGGCGCTGGCCCGGCTGGCCGCCGAACTGGGCGTCGACATCCGCACCGGCTGCCCGGCGGCCCAAATCATCACCCACAACGATGCCGTGACCGGCGTGGAGCTGCCCGGCGGCGAATTTCTGCCCGCCCGGGCGGTCATCGCCAATGTTGATGTGGCCACCGTTTACCAAAAATTGCTGTCGCGCCAGCCGGTGGCGGCCCGGCTGCTGGCAAAACTCACCCGCCACGAGCCGTCCGGCTCCGGCTTTGTGCTACTGCTGGGCGTGAACAAAACCCACCCGCAGCTAGCCCACCACAACATTTTCTTCTCCGGCGACTACCGCCGCGAGTTTGACGAGATTTTTCGGCAGGGCATCCCGCCCGGCGAACCAACGGTTTACGTGGCCATCACCGGCAAAACCGACCCCGACCACGCCCCGCCCGGCAGCGAAAACTGGTTTGTACTGGTCAACGCGCCGCCGCTCGGCCCCGGCTTTGATTGGGAACGGCAGGGCGCGGCCTACCGCGACCGGGTGCTGGATTATCTGGCCCGCTTTGGGCTGGAAGTGCGGCCCCACCTGCACGCCGAGCGGATGCTCACCCCGCGCGATCTGGCGCGGCAGTCCGGGGCGTGGCGCGGCGCGCTGTACGGGGTGTCGTCCAACTCGCGCTGGACGGCTTTTCGGCGGCCGCACAACCGCAGCAAACAATTCCGCGGCCTCTATTTTGCCGGCGGCACCACCCACCCCGGCGGCGGTGTGCCGATGGTCACCCTGTCCGGTAAAATTGCGGCCCGCATGCTGCTGGCGGATAAAGCCGCCCGGCGGATATGACAATCCAAAACCCGCCCCGGCCCGACGGCCCGGCCGGGCTGGCCGCGCTGCGCGAAATGATCCGCCAGCGTTCGCCGCTGGCCGCGCTGCAGCAGTTCCACCGCGCCGCCGGCGATGTGTTCCAGATCAACCTGCCCGGCTTTAAGCCGGTGATGCTGGCTGGCCCGGCGGCGGCGGAGCTGGTGCTGATTACGGAGCGGGACAAATTTTTGTGGCGCGCGGAAGGGGAGCCGGTCACCAACCTGCTGCGGCGCGGCGTGCTGGTCACCGATGGCGCGGAGCACGACTCGCTGCGCAAACTGATGGCCCCGGCCCTGCACCGGCAGATGGTCAACAGTTTTGTGGGCATTATGAGTCAGGCCGCCGATGACATCATCGACACGTGGCAGCCGGACGCGGCGGTTGATATGCTGGTGGAGATGCGCCGGGTGGCGCTGCTGGTGCTGTTGCGGTCGCTGTTTGGGGTTAATTTCAGTGGGGACATGGCCCGGCTGTGGCCGGCCATTCTCAAAACGCTGGCCTATATTTCGCCCGGGGTGTGGCTGCTGTGGCGCGATGCGCCCCGGCCCGGCTACCGCCGCGCGCTGCGGCAAATGGACGATTATCTGTACGGGATTATCCGCGCCCGCCGCCAAAATCCCGGCTCATCGCAGGATTTGCTGGGGCTGCTGGTGGGCACGCCCGGCCTGAGCGACGGGCTGATCCGCGACCAACTGCTGACCATGCTGATTGCCGGCCACGACACCAGCACCGCCCAACTGAGCTGGACGCTCTATTTGCTGGGCCAGCACCCCGATTCGCTGCGACGGGCGGAGGCCGAAGTGCAATCGGTACTGGGCAGCGAATCGCCCACTTTGGAGAAATTGGGGGAATTAACGGTTCTGGAGCAGATCATCAAAGAGACACTGCGGCTGTACCCGCCCATTCACCTGTCGATGCGGGTGGCCGCGGCGGACATTCATTTTAACGGGTTTCTTATTCCGGCCGGCACGCGGGTGTTGTTTTCAATTTATCTGACCCAGCGCCACCCGGGCCACTGGCCCGCGCCCAACGAGTTTTGCCCGGAACGGTTCACCCCGGCCGAAAACCGGGCGCGGCCACCGTACCTGTACCTGCCCTTTGGCACCGGCCCAAGAAACTGCATCGGCTTTGCCTTTGCCCAGGTTGAAGCCAAAGTGGTACTGGCCCGGATTTTACAGCGCGTCCGGCTGGCGGCGCGCCCCGGCCGGGTGCGCGCCCACATGGGCGCCACACTGGAGCCGCGCCCCGGCGTGCCGATGACCGTGCGTCAAACCCGGCCGGCGTAAATCCCGTGGTATTCCGGGGGCAGCAGTTGGGCCACCCGGATCATAATCGTGTCGGTGAGCGCGGCCTTCGCCTCCCGAGACAGCCGGTCAGTGGGCGGCACCTCCAGTTTGAACGGCTGGCCAAATACAACTTTAACCGGCGCGCGCCGCCAGCGCCGCCAGTGAGCGGTAAAATGCTCGGTGCCGGTAACAGCCACCGGCAAAATCTGGGCATCGCTGCGGAGGGCCAGCATGGCGGCTCCATCTTTGGCCTCTTGCAACTGGCCGGTGCGGCTGCGCGTGCCTTCGGGGGCCAGCAAAATGCACTCCTGCTCCTTGAGCACCCGCAACGCCGATTTGATGGCGCTGGTATCAACCTCGTCGCGCTGCACGGGGATACTGCCGCCCACGTTCATCACCCAGCCAAAAAAGGGCAGGCTGTAGGCTTCAATTTTAGCCAGCGGGATGACTATGCGCGACACCAGCATCCAAACCACCACCGGGTCAAACACGGTAATGTGGTTGATTACAATCACCACCGGTCCATGAGCCGGAATATTTTCCAGGCCGCTCACGCTGGCGCGCAGCAATACCAGCCGCAAGATTTTACCCACAAAAAAAATGAGCCGGCGCATGGGCTTGTAGCCGGGAATGGGACGGGCCGGCGTGCTACGCGTGCTCATTGCAGTTCGTTTCAACCAGATTTTTCAACCGCTCCACCACCTCGGCAATTGTCAGTTGGTCGGTATCAACAATGATGGCGTCGGCGGCGGGATGGGTGGGCGAGACCGGGTTGTCGCGGTCCAGCGCATCGCGTTGAATGATGGCGGCCAGAATTTGGTCGTAATCGGCGGGCCGGTTCTGCTCCAGCGACTGCCGATAGCGGCGGCGGGCGCGTTCTTCCGGCGAGGCCAGCAGGAATATCTTCAAATCGGCGGCGGGGAGCACCACCGTGCCGATGTCGCGGCCGGCCATCACCATCGAGCCGGCGGCAGCAATCCGTCGCTGCTGGTGAGTGAGCGCGGCACGCACCCGGGGATACGACGACACCCGCGACACCACGGCATCAACCTGCGGCTGGCGAATAGCCCAGGTTACATCGACCCCATCTACCCGCACGGTCGCCTGCCGGCCATCGGCCGGGCCGTCGGCGGTAACGGTAATCGAAATTTGCTCGGCAAGTTGCGACACACCGGCCACGTCGGCCGGGTCGACGCCGCGGTCCAGCGCGGCCCAGGTGACGGCCCGGTACATAACGCCGGTGTCAAAATAAAGATAGCCGAGCTGCTCGGCCAGCAGCGCGGCCACGGTACTTTTACCGGAAGCGGCAAAGCCATCGATGGCAATGGTTGACGGTTTGGACAAGATTCTCCTCACAAAATAAATTTATTTCACTGCCCGGCGCAGGCGGGCCACCTCAACAAAGGTGAGGTGCCGCCAGCGGCCCGATTTGAGCCGGCCCAGCTTAATCGGCCCCAACCGCACCCGGATCAACACTTTAACCGGGTGCTTGAGCGTTTTGGCGATGACCCGGATTTGGCGTTTGCGGCCTTCAGTGAGCACAATCCGCAGCCAGGTATCATCGCCCTCCTCGTTGAGTTTTTCCACAATGGCCGGGGCCGAGGGCTGGCCTTCCACTTCGATGCCGCCCTCGCGCCAGCGAAACAGCTTGTCGGTAGAGGGTTTGCCGGTGACCAGCACGTGGTACTCTTTTTCAACATGGTGGCTGGGGTGCATCAGTTTTTGGGTCAGCTCGCCGTCGTTGGTCAGCAGCACCAACCCCTCGCTGTTGAAATCCAGCCGGCCCACCGGGTAAACGCGCTCCGGCACATCCACCAGATCGACCACCGTTTGGCGGCCGCGTTCATCGCTGGCGGCGCTGAGCACATCGCGCGGCTTGTTCAAAATAATGTAAACCCGGTGCTCCTCTTTTTTGGCGATGGGTTCGCCGTCAACCGTGATGACATCGCGGCGCGGGTTGACTTTGACGCCCAGTTCGGTGACCACCCGGCGGTTGACCGCCACCCGGCCGGCCAAAATCAGCTCCTCGCAGGCACGGCGCGAGGCCACCCCGGCATGAGCCAGTACTTTTTGCAGCCGCTCTTCGGCGGTTTTGACTGTCGCTTTTTTGGTCATTCGCCGGCCTGCATTTCCGAAAGTTTGTGGCGAACACTGGGCAGCGGCTGCGGCGGCTGGCGGTGCCGAAAACCGGCGCGGTGATCCAGCCCGGCCTGCGCCAGCGCCATCAACTCATCCTGGCTGCCGCTGAACCACTCTTTGAGCTGGCGGCGGGCAATGTTCACGTGCAGCACCTCGTCGGCCCAGTCAAAATCCTGAAACGTGGCCATCAACGGGTAGCGGGCCGAATCGCGGCAAAATTCGTACTCTTCGCGCTTGCCGGGCGGGTATTTCATCATCGACGCCTCCACGCCGAGGCCGAGCATGGCGTACATTTCCAGCGGGGTCATTTCCAAAATCGAAGCCTCGTCGAAGGTGCGCATGGGCATCGCCGCCCGGTCGCCAAAAACGTCCTCGGTAGCCACCTCACCAAAGAGGGTGTGGCGGATTTCGTCCCACAGGTGGCGAGACAGATCGACGTAAAACGGCCACGGCTGGTCTTTGGTTTCCCACAGCACGTAGCCCAACCCCTCGGCGGCGGTGATTTCACTGAGGCGGGTGGCGATCATCTGCGCCAGCCGCTCATCAACGCGCATGTTGTCCACGTGCAGAAAATCCCAAATGCGGCTGAAGGTGTCATCGCGGCCGAGCCGGCGGGGGATAACATACGGCGCGGCGGCGCGGACGGGCCTGAGCGCGGCCGGGTCGGGCCGGTCGCAACCATCGATGCCGCCCGCCGCCGACAGGAGCGCGGCCAGTATACCGGCCCAGGTTTCGGCGGCCGGCTGTAAATCGGGCTGACGGCGCAGCGCGTACTCAAACGCGGCCTGCAACAAAGTCAAATGTTCTTCTTCTTCCACCAACGCCAGCTTCAAAAGGCGCACCGTCGGCTGGTCGGCCAGGGCGTTGGTTTGGGCAATGTACTCGCGGTAGGCTTGCAGCAGCGCCGGTTTGAACACCTGCGTGAGCGCCGCCAGCAGTTCAACCGTGTTGGCCGAGTACATGGCCTCGTCAAAAACCAGGCCGAGGGCTTCATCCTGGCCGCGCATGGCCTTGTTTTTTGAAACGCGCAGTTCGGTGAGCCGCTGTTTGAGCTGGTCGGCGTGCTCGGCGTCCTCGTACTGGGTGCGGCCCAACAGCAGTTTGATGTCCCACTCCGGCACAATAACCAGATGCGCGGCTTGCAGCAGCAGCAAACGCTCTTCGGCGTAGGCCAGCTTTTGCAGGCGGCGCACCGCCTCTTCTACCTGAAAGCCGGGCTGATGCACATTTTGCAGGCCGGCGTAACGAAACGATGTCATACTTTTACCCCTCGTGAAATAAACGAATTGCGACCGGTAGGGGCGGTTCGCGAACCGCCCCTACATCGAATTTTCATCCGTTGGTGTCGTCCCGGTCGGGACTGGCCGGCTCTTCCGATTCTGCGCTGTCGTCTTCCGCCGGACTGCTCTTTGGAAATTCGAGCTGCGGCAGATCGAGTTCCGGGAGCTGCTCCAAGCCATCGATGCCAAAATAGCGTAAAAATTCAAACGTGGTGCCAAACAGCACCGGGTTGCCCACCGAATCGAGCCGGCCCACTTCTTCAACCAGACCGCGGCTGATGAGCGTGCGCAGCACGCCATCGCTGTTGACGCCGCGAATGGCCTCGATTTGGGGGCGGGTGATGGGCTGGCGATAGGCCACAATGGCCAGCGTTTCCAGCGCCGGGGTGGACAGTTTGCCGGTGACGGTCAGGCCCAGAAAACGCTCAATGGTGTCGGCCAGCTCCGGCGCGCTGACCAACTGGATTTTGTTGCCGTGCTGCTGCACGCGGATACCGCGCTCGGCGGCGGTGTGGCGCAGGCTTTGCAGGGCGGCCTCCACCCGGGCCGGGCTGCATTCCACCGCCGAAGCCAGGTGGTTGATGGTCACCGGCTCGGAGGCGACAAAAAGCAGTCCTTCGATAATTTTGGTTAATTCCTGCTCTGTTAAGGGTTCTGTTGTCATGTCACCTCAAAGGTGCTATACTTTCGGTTTGATTTAGGGTCAATACTCAATGCAATTTAAAGCTTCAATTTTTCTGCCCTCATCCCCCTGCCCCCTTCTCCCCGGGGGAGAAGGGGAAAATTAATTCTGCGTGTTGTTTTGGGGCGGGGGGGGGG
>CAYOXS010000050.1:0-7308 GCA_964407935.1 uncultured Caldilineaceae bacterium | reverse complement strand
ACGCATATTCCATAGCCCCCTCCCCCAAAATTTGGGGGAGGGGGTTGGGGGTGGGGGCAAAAATTCTATTTTTATTCTGATTTCAATAAAGGAGTTCAGCAATCTATCGTGCTTGGTTTTAGAAAATCTTTTGCTATTTTAGCGGCGTTGGTGTTAACCAGCCTGGCTTGCAGCCTGGGCGGCAACTCGCCGGAAATTGCGCCGCCGGGCGGGCCGGTGCCCGTCAATGAAGAATCGGCGGATCGCTTGAAACAGAATTTTTATCAGGCGATACAAGAAGCCACCTCAACCCACGAGGCCCAGCTCCGGGTGACTAACGAGGAAATCACCTCGCTGTTTGCCAAAGAGCTGGCCGAAACCGGGCGTATCCCGCTGAGCAACCCGCAAATCTGGTTTACCAACGGGCGAATTTATCTGACCGGCGGGGTAAAACCGGCCGGCCCGATTGAATTCAACTCGCTGATTGTGGCTACCGCCGTGGTTGATAACGGCCAGCTTAAAGTTAACGTGCAAGAAGCCCAGATGGGCATGTTCGGTTTTCCTGACGCTATTTTGAAATCGGCCACCGACACGGTGAACGAAACGCTGGCCGGTATTTTGATCGATATGGACATCACCCGGCTGGAAATTCTGGAGGGTGAAATGTTTGTGGTCGGCAAGCGTCCTGGCTAGGCCGCAAACAGTCCATCGACAAAGGCCTGGGCCTCAAACGGCATCAGATCGTCCACTTTTTCGCCCACGCCCACAAAGCGCACCGGCACGCCCAGCGTTTTGCCGATGGCAAACACCACCCCGCCCTTGGCCGTGCCATCGAGCTTGGTTAGCACCACGCCGGTAATTTCCACCGCTTCTTTGAAGTGTTTGGCCTGCGACACGGCGTTTTGGCCGGTGGTGGCGTCGAGCACCAGCAGGGTTTCGTGGGGAGCGGCGTGGACCTGTTTGCGGGCAATACCGCGCAGCTTCTCCAACTCTTTCATCAAATTGAATTTGGTGTGCAGCCGCCCGGCGGTGTCGATAATGACCATATCGGCCTTGCGGGCCTGGGCGCTTTTAATGGCATCGAACACCACCGCGCCAGGATCAGCGTTGGGCTGGTGGGCAATCACCGGTACGCCGGCCCGCTCGCCCCAGATTTTGAGCTGGTCGATGGCGGCGGCGCGGAAGGTATCGGCGGCGGCCAACACCACATGGCGACCCTGCTGCTGGTAAAGTTTGGCCAGCTTGGCGATGGTGGTTGTTTTGCCGGAGCCATTGACGCCCACCACCAGAATAACAGTCAGCAGCCGCGGTTTTTCAACCTGCGACGGGATGTCGCCTTCGAGCAGCTTCACCATTTCTTCTTTTAAAATGCGTTGCGCTTCAACGGCTTTGGTCACGCCTTCGCGGCTCACCCGCTCGCGGACAGTATCCAGCAGTTCGGTGGTGGTTTCTACGCCCACGTCTGCCTGAATCAGCAGCGCCTCCAAATCATCCCACAAATCGGCGGTAATGTCGCCGCCGCCGAGCAGGCTGGTAATCTGCCCAAAAACGGAATTGCGGGTGCGGGTCAAGCTCTCCTTGATCTTGTTGCCGCCAAAACCAAATTTAAACATTCGTGTTCCTCAATTCTCCAGAGCTTAAATCAAACGAGCAACATTATAGTACAGTCGGCATTGGATTCAAAACTTGATATTTTGTGACTTGCTTGTCGATTGTTTAAGGATAGACTATACTGATAGTAATTCCAAAACATCAGTCGCCGCGAGGGAATGCAATGGACTCAGCTACTTTAAGATTTTTGCAACAGGAAAATACCCGGCTGCACGAAGAGAATGAAACCCTTCGCGCCGAAAATTTTGCGCTGCGCGGTTATGTGGCTGCTCTGGAAGAACTTCAGCGGGCTGCCGGGGAAATCATCTCTGAAAACGACCTGTTTGAGCTGCTGGACAAAATTCTGGCCAGCGCGATGGCCATGCTTGGGGCGGAAGATGGCTCGCTGATGCTGCTGGACGAGGAAACCGGCGACCTGGAATTTGTGCTGGTGCACAGCGACATCCAGCATCAACTGCGGGGCTACCGGATTCCCACCGACCGGGGCATTGCCGGCTGGGTTGTGACCCATCGCCAGCCATTGATTGTCAACACCCCCCATCAGGATTGGCGTTTTTCCCGCCAGATTGACACCGAATTTAACTTTGCCACCCATTCACTGGTGGCCGTGCCGCTGGCCGCCCGGGGCAGGGTCATCGGCGTGATAGAATTGCTCAACAAGCGCAACGGCGACGAGTTTACCGAAACCGACAAGACGCTGCTTTCCATTCTGGGGCAAATTGCCGGCGCGACTTTGCTGGAGCTTGAGGAGCGGTTCAAAGCCGCCGAAGCCGCCGCTTAACGGATTTCGGTGACAATGACACCGCTGGCCCCGGCTGCCACAAGCGCGGTTTGCAACGCCGCTAAAATTTCCGGCTCCGGCGGCGCCAACGCGATCATATTTCCGCCCCCACCCGCGCCGGACAGCTTGGCGCCCCACGCGCCGGCTACCCGCGCTGCGGCAATCAGCCCGGCCAGCTCCGGCGACGAAACACCCATCGCTTCCAAAATTTCCTGGTTTTCATTCATCAATTTACCCAGCGCCGAAACAGCCACCACCTCCTGTTCGATGGCGATTTTGGCGTGGCGGGCAATCACCGCGATTTCATCAAAATAGCCCTCGTAACGCTGGGGGTCGGCCTGCCAGCGTTGGCGCAACGCGCCGACCACCCGGCGGGTGGGCGCGACCACGCCGGTATCGCCGATGACCAACGTAAAGGGCCGGGCCACGCGCAGCCGTTGAATGGGCCGTTCTTTGATAAAATAGACCGGTTGGGCAAAGGCGATGACGGTGTTATCGATGCCGGAGGGGGTGCCGTGGTGCAGTTTTTCCACTTCAAACACCAGTGCCGAAACTTCTGCCGGCGAAATTGAGCGCCCCAAAAACCCGGCCAGCGCCCGCACCACCACCGCGGCAATGGCCGCGCCGCTGCCCAGCCCGCGCCCCAGCGGAATAGTTGACTGGACGGTGAGTGTGCCGGGCGGAGCTTCGTCCAGCGCAAAATGGGCCAGCGCCGCCCGGATGGCAGCCGCCAGCGGTTCGTCCGGCGAGGCATCGCGCAGCCAAAAATCCCGGGCCAAATCCGGCGCAACCACGCGAAACCCCGGCCCCCCGGCCTCGATATGCGCAGAGGCGGAGACATTGAACACCGGCGCAGCAATCGCCGGGCGGCCGTAAACCACGCTGTGTTCGCCAAATAAAATGACTTTACCGGGCGCCGAGGCGGTGATCACTGCGGGTCAACCTGGGGCGCTGGCTTTTCGCCGGCGGAGAACACAGGGTTGGGCAATTCCAGGTACATCAGCGTCCAAACCGCGGATTGGAAAATAAGGAAAAACGCCGAGGCGGCGCTCATCACCAAAATGAGAACGATCAGCGCCAACGGGCCGCCGGTAATCGCCGCCGCCAGCACCGAACTGGACATCAGATAAACCAAACCGGCCGGAATACCGCCCAGCAGCAGCGCCGCAATCGCCGCCACCGGCAGCGCCACAAACAGCGACAGCAGCCCCCACAGCAGCCCGGCCCCCAGCATGAGCAGCCAGATCACCAGCACGTCCTTAAAATTCTGCCGGACAAGCCGCCAGGCATCGCCCAAACTGGCCAGCGCGCCCTGTTCGTCAAGCGTAGAACGCCGCCAGGCCAATTCCTGAAACGGGGCAATGATGGCGCTAACGGCAACCAGCAGCAACACCACAAACAAAACCAGAACGATGGTCAGCACAATGGCCATCACCGACGCCGTTGTGTCGCCGCTGATGAGCAGCAGCAGGGGCGAGAGAGCCAGCAAAATCAAAACAATGCTGACAATAGCCACGGGAATGCCAATGACCAGCCCCACCAAAAACAGCCGCCAGGCCCGGCGCGACCAGCCAAAACGCCAGCCATCGCGGATGGTGACAGCTTCGGTTTGTGTAATTTGCTGCACCATCCCGATGAGCGCGGTGCGGCTAACGGCGCGCACTACCACGCCCACAACCGTCAAAATTAATACCAAACAAACAACCGCCCCAATAATTGCGATGAGCATACCGGGGTCAATATCGGGCAGTGCGCCGCCGGGGTAGTCAAAATTGCTATTATTGCCGCCCGGCATGTTAAAATTGCCGTTGCCGCCACTGCCGCCGCTGCACAGCGCCAGCAGAAAACCAAACAGCCACAAGGCCCGGAAGCGCCACGAAATTGTCAGCGCCCGCTTCAAGAGTTCGGTATGTTTCACAAGGTTATCCTGTCATTTAAATTTTTGAGAACCGGCCCTATCTTACCACAGAGTTGGCGGTGTGGGTAACATGGCGTTTAAAACAAAAAACGGGCAATCTGCGTTAGATTGCCCGCAAAAATAGCGTTTTGGCTTTTCAGGCGGCAACTTGTTTTTGGTCTGCGCCTATTTTTTCAAGATAGAGTTCAACTTCTTTGCGAGACTTGCTGAAACGGCGAACAAGCTGCTGATCGGTATCGCGCAGGGCGTTGATGGTTCGCTGCGAACAGGCCGCACAGCCCAGCGCCGCTTTGTAGCTGCCCAGATCGCAGTTGAGGCAATCGCACAATTTGATCATCATATGCGAAAACGCCAGGGCGTCTTCGTGGGTTTCGGGCAGCGCCGCCACATATTCTGTGAGTTCTTTCCACTGTTCGCCTTTGAGCTTTTTCAGTCCGCTGACCCGGGAATGTGGAAACAAAATTTCGCACCGTGAGTACATGTTCATTTATCCTTATTTACCTTTTCACTTGAGTTAACAGCCCAGCCGAAAATCCCGTTTACAACCAGACTGGTTTTAGCATTGTTCTATCGGGCCTGGCCCGACAATAATTTTGACAACCGATGAGTATAAATAGCCCAAATCAGTTTGTCAAAAATATTTTTCATTTATTAAACCGTTCCTCCGGGCGATCAACTCAACGAGGCAAATCCACACAGAGTAGGATAAGCATAACCAAGTTGCAGCGGGTTGTCAAGGGGGATTTTTTGGGGAACATCTGGCGTTTAAGTTACTACGGTTTATGATTGCGCTGCTCGTGCCCTAAACACCCTCTATTCCGTCTTCTTTTGCGGTTGGTTTTTTCTGGGAATACGTTTGAGCACCATCAGGTCATTCTCATTGAGTTCATTCCCGCCTGACGCCGGTTGAGTATCCACCGGTTTGGCCTCGATGAGCCGGGGCGGGTTGGAATCAAATTGCAGGTTAACCTGCCCGCGGCCGCTTTCCTGCAATTCGTATTCCACGTTGGCGCCATAACCGCGCAGGTGTTCCATTACAATGGGCCGAACATTGGACATATCGACGCCGGGAATGGACCCCAATATCTGGGATAACACCGCGTCGGACATTTCCGGGAAGGTGTGTTTGAGCTGCACGCCGTACTGAATGAGCGTTGGCCCGCTGATATCCAACCCTCGCTTTTGCTGTAAGGCCTTGATGATTTCTTCCGGGATACCGCGCCCCACCAGAGTGATGGGCTGGTCCAACAGCAGGATCACGCCGATGGTCGGCAGCGTTTGGCGCAACCGCTGGGCAATGCCATCGATCAACGCCGTGTAGCGCACACTACCCGGAGCCAGAGCGATGACCCCATCAAACGTTGAGGCGTAATCTGGCATGGGGTACTGCTGTTGCAGCAGCGTTACCTGCTGAACCAGCGCTTCTCGCATTTTTACTTCAACCTGGCTGTGACGTTCGGCGTCGGTCATTTGCACCAGCCGGGTCAGCAGCGCCCGGTCACTGCCGGCCGCCTCTACCGGGTCGGAGCGATACCACAGGTTGAGGGTGAAATCGTTGGGCACGCCAAAAGCAAAAATACCCGTCACGGTCACGCTGACCGGGTGGTCACGAACTTCTATCGTTTTGATCACCCGGTCAATTTTGGGATAAACTCGCACCACCCCCGGTCCCACCACGCGATGGAATTTGCCCAGCCGGTAAACCACCAGCCGGTCTTCGTGGCGCACCACCTGCGACGCGGATGTAATAAACCAGACAAGCGCAATGACACCAATAACCACCAGGCAACCCAGGCCGACAATTGTCAAGGTATCCACGTTTGTGCTCCTTATTCTTCAAAGGTTTTGAGGTAATTGGCCAACAAGGGGCTAAACCAGTAAATAGCGCCAGAAGAGCGGACCAGTAACCCGCGCCGCGCCAGTTGGTCAATTGTGGCGCTGTCTTCGGGCCGATGGACTCCCTGAGTTACGCGCAGGGCCACCTGCTGCTCCTGCCAGTGCAGACTGGAGAAAACTCGCTGGCACTCCTGTTTTATATCGGGGTTGGCGGCTAATTGGATGGCTTTTAACTCGGTGGCCGGGGCCTTTTGTTTGATAAAAAAGACCACCTTTAACAACCCGGCATGCCCGCCGGCAAGACGATAAATGTGTTCGAGCTGTTCTTCGCTCAAAATATTGCCGGTTTTCTGGTTAAGGTGGGCCAGCATTTGCAGGGCATCGGTGCGGGTGTAGGGTTCCAGCGCGTAAATATTGTGCCGCAACAGGTCGTAAAATTTGCAGTTTTGCTCCAGGCTTTTGTTCCGCCCCAGCACGTGAGGCAATTTTTTGGTAATCACCAGATAGCTCAGATAACCCCGATTGCCGGCGCTGCGCAGCACACTCAGCCGCTCCAACTCGTCGAGCCGCGCTTTTTCAAACACCCGGTCAAAATCATCCAGCACAAACATTACCTGGTGTTCACGCTCCTGGCACACATAATCAAGGCGCGTTTGCAGCAGCCGGAAAATGCGCTGATCTTCCGTCACAGACAGAAGTTCCGGGCTGGGTGAAACGGTGGGCAGGCTGGCGGTAGCGCCATTGAGCGCGTCTAGCATAAGCACCCACAAACTGTTGTAAGTTCCCTGCCATTGGGTGGCATCGACAATGGGAAAATGCAAACGCGCCACATCCTGTTCAACGTGCGGCGCGTTTACTTCAATGTCTCGCAAAAAATTAACAATATTTGATTTACCCACCCCGGCGACTCCCATAAATGCCAGAGACTCGCCCTGCCCGGCCGAGTTAATGATCAACTCAATCTCATCGCGGCGATAAAATGTAGAGTAGCGTGGAACACCATTTTGTGGCATATGAGATTCTCCATTTCAACTTGCAATCATTTCCGGTAGCGCGGCTCTTTCTAACAATACGCAGACAACAGCAACCATCATTGTTTAACAGTTTTTGCGCTTGCAATTTCGACACTACTTTTGCACTTTTGGAATCAGGTCACAGATTTCGCAGATTTACACAGATTTTC
>CAYOXS010000049.1:8697-24941 GCA_964407935.1 uncultured Caldilineaceae bacterium | reverse complement strand
GAGCTACAAGCCCGACCTACGATTTCGCAGATTTGCTCATTCGCAGATTCGTTTATTTTCACAGGAGCAATCGTTACGAATAGGTACGGGCTACGTGCTCGGCTGATTGCCGGACCAGATCACGCAGCGTGGGCAGGTCGATATCCTCAAGTTTTTTGATGTAGAGGCAGGCTTTACCCGTTTTAAATTTACCCAGCTTTTTTAGCAGCGCGTCGTACTGGTCAAACCCGGCCATAATATAAAGCGTGATATTTTGCTTGCGCGGCGAAAAGCCGGTCAGAAACCAATCACCCTCGCGGCCGCTGGCGTATTTATAGTGATAGCTGCCAAAGCCAACAATGCTGTCGCCCCACATTTGCGGCGGCGCGCCCATCACCTGTTCCATCAACGCCAGAATGGCGAGGCAATCCTGCCGTTTTTTATCGTCGGCGATACTGTTCAGAAAAGTTTCAACGTTCTGATCAGTAGGTTTTGTTTTTAACTCGGCCATATCAACCTCCTTTCAGAGTCAGCAAATAAGCGAGCCGGCGAATCAGGCGAGCGCTTCACACCTGCGGAACGGGGTTAGCCAGCAGCGGCATAAAGAAGGCCGCGCCCAGCTCGATGGCGGCCGTCAGGCTGAAACAATCACGCTGATCCGGGGCGATGGCCTGCCATTCGGCCGCCGCCACAGCATCAACCAAAAAGACCATTTCCCGGCACAAACTGTGCGCCGCGCAGCTTTGGGGCGGCTGCCAGTGAATGCCTACCCGAATATCCGCCGACGTTTCTGCGGCCAGCAGCGTTGCCCCGGCCTGCCGCAGAAAAAGGGGCGTACCGGTCACGCGGCATGTTGACTCAATCTCTGCCGGCAGGCCAAACAGCGGGCCAACCGCCAGCGCGTCGAGGGCGCACATGGCCCGCAAGCTGTGGCCGTTGGCCAAAAGCCGGTGCGGCGTTTCTTCCAGCGTGAGCGGGTAAGCGCCCGCCACATGCTCACCGTCCGGGGAGAGTACCAGCAGGTCGTCGCCGGCCAGTTGCGCCAGCGCCTCGCTCAGCGACAGGTTGGGCCAGCGCCGCGCCAGCTCAGACCGCTGCGGCGGGCGGCCCTGGTCAATCCAGGCGTGCAAAACAGCCCGGTGCAGTTCGGCCAGTGGAGCCGGCAGCGCGGCCTGCCGGCCGGCCAGCGGCAGTAGTTGGTTGAGTTGGTGGAGCGCGGTTTGAACATCCATCTCAAATCAACCCCCGGCCAACCAGCAGCCAGCGCAGGTGCTCAGCCATCATACTGGTTTGCGCCGGCGACAGGTGCGGATTGGGCAGTTCAAATTCGCTGCCCTCCGGGGTGCGGAAACAAGCCACATCTGCCCCGCCGGCCGATACTTCTGTGAGCCGGCCCAGCTCAACCAGCAGCAACGCCAAGCCATATCGAAAAGCAGGCTGAACCTCGGCTGGCACACCATCCACCTGCGAATCCAGAATATCAAATTCAAACGGTAAAGCGGTCATGAGCTTCCTCCCGTGAAAATAAGTTGGGTGAGTTGGCCGGGCGTGTTGCGTATTGCGCAGAGTTGCAAGGTCGCAATTCGCTGGCCCGCTGACTTGCTGATTCGTTCATTCGCAATCCGCTACTCGCTACTCGCGATGTATTGTAGCACACGGCTGCCAACAAACTCAAACCATTGGTGCGGGTTGGTTTTGCCGCGCAAATTTTTCTTTTGCCGTAAAATGAATAAACTATAGTGACGGGCAATTGATCCACTCAGGGTGAAGATCGGTGACTTGCTCAGGCAAGGATTCCGGCGCTGTCCCGCAACTGTAATATCAGACACCCTCTCAAAACCATCGTTTTATTTAACAATCGTCAACAAATTACCCGGTTATTGAACCTGCTGTCTGATTGAGCCAGACCCCCTGCATTGCCCGCAGATTGTATTGGACCTTCGTGGAAAGGGACAACCGTTTTTGGGTTGTCCTTTTTTATTTTCAGCAGCGCAACATTCAAAATCAAAGGCTTTTGGCTATGGAACAACAACTGGTACAGGCGGCAATCAAAGGCTTAAGTATTGAAAATGTGGTCAATATCCCTATTCTCCAGCGGCTACAGGATTCCTTTGCCAAGGCGATGGGTGTTGCCGCCGTAACGGTAGACCGCCAGGGCCACCCCATTACCCGGGAAAGCAATTTCCAGCCGATTTGCACGCGCATCCGCTCTACCCGGCAGGGGCTAACCCGCTGTATGGCCTGCGACGCCAACGGCAGCCTCAAAGCCTACACCGAAGGCGAACCGCAAACTTACGTGTGCTACGGCGGCATGATGGACGTGGCCGCGCCCATTATTATTGAGGGCGAATATCTGGGCGGCATTTTGTGCGGCCAGGTGGTTTTTGCCGAAGAGCGAGAAAGATTTATTGCCGGCATCATTGAACGCAACCTGCCGCTGGGCATTCCGGAAGCGGAAATCCGGGAACTGGCCGAAATGGTGCCGGCCATTCCCCGCGAACGGCTCGACGCGGCGGTGGAAATGTTGTTTGTGATGGCCAATCACATCACAGAAATGGGCGTGGCCAATCTGGCCAAATCCAAGCTGCTGGGCGAACTTAAAGAAAAAGCCAAACTGCAGGCGGCTCTGCAAAACGCGCAGCTCCGGGCGCTGGAGGCCCAGGTAAACCCTCATTTTTTATTTAACGCGCTCACGCTGGTGGGTTACACCGCCATTGCCGAAGACGCGCCCCAAACCGAAGAAATTGCCTACAACCTGAGCGACCTGCTGCGTTACAGCCTGCGCAACGTGGCTCGCGCCGTCCCGCTCAACGAAGAACTGGAAATGATAGAGCGCTACATGGCCATTCAAAAGCTGCGTTTTGGGTCGCGCCTGCACGTGCACATTGATGTTGATGCCAGCCTGCGCACTATTTATATTCCCTGCATGATTTTGCAGCCGCTGGTGGAAAACGCCATCAACCACGCGGTTGAACCGCTCACCCGGCCTGTGCGGGTTGAAATCAGCGGCCAGAAAAGCAAAAACACCTTGCGGCTGGTTATCTCTGACGATGGCGCCGGGATGACACCGGAATACGCCGCCGCGCTCAAGGCCGGCAAATTTCCAGAGCCAAACGGCCACACGGCCATTGGGCTGCAAAATGTTATCCGCCGGCTGACCACCGAATACGGTAATCAGTTTTATTACCAGATTGACAGCGAATTGAACAAAGGCACCCGGATTGAATTGACTATTCCGCTTGAAAAATCGGCCCGTTAACAGCGAGACACAACAGCAATGCCCGGTTTACTGGTTGTTGATGACACAGCGATCATTCGCGCCACAATTGCCAAAATTGTTACCCGCGAACATTTGAACATTGCCCCCATTGTCGAAGCTGACAACGGGGAAGAGGCGGTTCGGCTGGCGCACGAACACCGGCCGGATATTGTCTTTATGGACATTAAAATGCCGGGCATGAACGGCCTGCAAGCTACATCGCTGATCCGGCAGGACAACCCTGCTACCAAAATTGTGATGCTCACCGCCTACGATGAGTTTTCTTACGTGCAGGAAGCGTTAAAACTGGGCGCGGTGGATTATCTGCTCAAACCGGTTCGCCCCAACAAAATTATCGAAGTGATCTCGCAGATGCAGGCGCTCATCAACGAAGAACGAAGCCAGCAGCAGATTTTGCAGGAAACGCGCCAGCAGCTCAAAAAAGCCCTGCCCATCATCGAAGCCAGTCTGGTTGATGACCTGATCTTCAGGCAGGCCCCGGAGCCAACCCTGCTCAAGAAAAATCTGCGCCAACTGGGCAAAACCGTCGCCGCGCCGATAGTGATGGTCATTGCTATTGACGAGTACAACAAAATTGTCAAGCGCCTCAAACCCGAAATTCTGTTGCGGCACAGCGACGAAATCATCGAAGTAGTAAATCAGGCCCTGGAATTTCCGGCCAAAGCGCTGGTGGGTTACTGGCAACTGGGGCAAATGGCCGTTATTTTATCAACCGATGAACAGTGGGAAACTACGGCTAACCAAAAGGCGCTGGGCGAGGTCATCCGGCAAAACGTAGCCAGCCGGGTTCACTTTACAGTGACCATCGGTTTTGGCCGGCGCTACAACAGCCCGGAAAACATTGCCATTTCTTACGCCGAAGCGCGGCTGGCCCAGCATCACGCCCCCACCGGCGGCAACTGCGTGATCCACATTACTGACATTAACCCGGACAGTCCCCGCCGCAGCTATGTTTACCCGCTCACTCTGGAGCGGGAGCTGCTGGAAAACGTGCGGCTTAAACAAGAAGACATCTGCCTGGAATTGATGAACGAAATTGTTGACAACCTGCTGTACAATTACCGGCAGGATTCCCAAACCCTGTACAGCTACCTGGCCGAACTTTTGACCCTTATTTCCAGAACGATGATTGAAATTGGCGCGCCCGCCGCCGACGTTTTTCACCTGTCTAACCACCAGATGGCTGTGCTGTTTTCTGCGCCCAGCCCGGCCCAGCTTCGCGCCTGGGCGCTCAACAGCCTCACCGAATTGCTGGCCACGGTGGAATTTGAGGCCACCCACCCCAACCCGGACGCCGTCCAGATGGCCATTGAACACATCCACAAAAACCACCAAAACCCCGATATTTCACTGAATGATGTGGCCAAAACCGTGGGTTTGAGCCAATCGCACCTGGCTTACCTGCTCAAAGAAAGAACCGGGCAGAGCTACTCCAATTACCTGTCGGCGTTGCGCATTAAACACGCCAAAAAACTGCTGCGCACCACGTCGATGACCATTGCCGCCATTGCCGAATCGGTGGGCTACCCCAACGCCACCCACTTTTACCGCATCTTTCGGCGCGAAACCGCCCAAACGCCCAAAGCCTACCGCGAAGCCAAATCTCACCCATCCTGACCAAACACACCCCAGAGGACGCGTATGAATCCCCAACTTGAAGCCATTTTACAACAAGCCGATGACGTATTGAACACCACCACGCCCATTGCCTACCGTGGCCCGGTTCACGTCGGTGTCGATTTGGGCACGGCCTACACCGTGCTGATGGTGCTGGACAAAGATTTTCGGCCGCTGGCCGGGCGCTACCAGTTTGCCCAGATTGTCCGCGATGGGTTGGTGGTCGATTTTATTGGCGCGATTGAACTGGTTAAAAAAATGAAGCGCGAAGTTGAGGCGCAGCTCGGTTTTACGCTGGCGCAGGCCGCCACCTCGTACCCGCCCGGTGTGGCCCCGGCCGAGGTGAAAGCCACCCGCAATGTGCTGATTGCCGCCGGGCTGGAGTGCAGTAGCTTTGTCGATGAGCCGACCGCGGCCAACAGCCTGCTGCAAGTAGATAATGGCGCGGTGGTTGATGTTGGCGGCGGGACTACCGGCGTGGCCATCATCAAAAACGGGGAAGTCATTTACACTGCCGACGAGCCGACCGGCGGCACCCAGTTTTCGCTGGTAATTGCCGGGGCGCTCGGCATCCCCTTTGAACAGGCCGAAGAACTCAAGCGCAACCCCGCCGAACACCGCCGGCTGGGGCCGCTGGTGCAGCCGGTAATGCAAAAGGTAGGCACCATTGTGGCTCGCCATATTGAGCCGTACCACGTCGAGCGCATTTATCTGGTGGGCGGCACCAGCGCCATGACCGGCATCGCCGCCGAAGTGGAGCAAATCACCGGCATTGAAACGGTGGTACCGGGCAATCCGCTCTTTGTCACCCCCATCGGCATTGCCATGCAGGATACATAATAAAGCCAAAGCCCGAAGAGAATCCCTTCGGGCTTTGACGCGAACACACTTTTTCGGAGAAATGTGGTAGTTATCGATTGGCTACGTTGGCCGCCACCAGAATGGGGTCCCACACCGACGAGAACGGCGGGGCGTAACTCAGGTCGAGTTCGGCCAGATCGTAGGTGGTCCAGCCGGCCCGCAGCGCCGCCGCCAGCACATCGATGCGTTTGGCCACGCCGTCTTTGCCCACAATTTGCGCCCCCAGCAGCCGCTGGCTGCCTTTTTCAAACACCAATTTAACCGAGATGGGAGATTCGCCCGGCATGTAATGCGCCCGGCTGGTGGCGTTGATAATGGCGTGGTCGGAATCAAAACCCAAATAGCGGGCGTACTTTTCGGTCAGGCCGGTTTGGGCCACGTGCAAATCAAACACTTTAACTGCCGCGGTCCCGACCATCCCGGCAAAACGGGCATTCCCCCCGGCCGCGTTGCTGCCGGCCACCCGCCCCTGCTTGCTGGCGGTTGGGGCTAACGGCAGCAGCACCGGCTTGCCCGCCACCAGATGGAAGGCCTCGCAGGCGCCGCCGGCGGCAAAAATCCCCGGAATATTGGTTTGCTGGCGGCTGTCCACAGCAATGGCCCCGGACTCGCCCAGTTTGATGCCGGCCGCGGCGGCAAAGCCAACCGCCGGCCGGGTGCCCGTCCCGATGATAACCAGCTCGGCGGGGATGGCGGCCCCACCGGCCACCACGGCCCGCACCCGGGCGGTGCGCGTGGCCGCGGCTACCGCGCCGGCGGCATCCTGCCGGTTGAGTTTGGCGGCAGTCAACCCAATAATTCGCCGCAGCGATTCGTCCCCTTCCAGCGCGGTCACTTTGTGCCCCAGATACAATTCAACGTCGTGCGCTTTCAGCTCGGCTTCAATATGCACCGCCATTTCGGCATCGATGGTGGGCAGAATTTGCGGCTGGGCCTCAATGATGGTTACCGCCAGCCCGTGCGCCCGAAACGCCTCGGCCAGTTCCAGGCCAATGTAGCCGCCGCCAATGATCACCGCCCGCTGCGGCTGCTTGTCGGCAATCCAGTTTTTAATGGCCAGCGCGTCCTCAACGGTGCGCAGGGTAAACACGCCGTTCAAATCGATACCGGGCAACGACGGCGGCACAACCACCCCGCCGCTGGCGACAATCAGTTTGTCCCAATGGTCGGTGAAAGTTTGGCCGGTGGCCAGATTCCGCACCTCAACTGTGCCGGCGGCCGGATCGATGGCCAGCACCTCATGCCGGACCAGCGCCCGGATGTTTTCTGCGGCAAACTGGGCCGGGGTGCGAATGAGCAGGTCATCGATTTTGGCAATTTCACCCTTGATGAAATAGGGAAAACCGCACGCGCCGTAACTCACGTAGCCCGATTTTTCGTAGACCACAATCTCAAGCTGTTTGTTGGTGCGGCGGGCGCGGGTGGCGGCGCTCATGCCGGCGGCCACCCCGCCAATAATAACCAGTCGTTCACCCATTGAACCTGTCCTTTTACTGCATTTTGCGCAGCACCTGCGCCACAATCTGCTGGATGACCGCCTCGGCCTCCGCGCCGGGTTGGGTAGCGTCCGCATCGTTGGTTAACACCAGTTTGATGGCCTGCTCCTGGGCGGCGTTGGCAAATACATCGTAGGCGTGAATGATGTCGCTCAATTTAAAGCGATGGCTGATCAACGTGGTCGGATCGATTTTGCCGTTTTTGATGGCCTTCATCAGCAGTGGAATGGTGGTGGTGTTGACCGTGCCCAGCCGCAGGGTAATATTTTTGGTCCACAAAATGTGTTTGTGGAGCTGCACGCTTTTGGCGTAAATGCCAATATCGGCAATGTGGCCGCCCGCGCCGATGATGTTCTGGCACAGTTCGCACGTGACCGGGCTGCCCACCACCTCGATGGCCACATCGACGCCGCGGCCGTTGGTCAGCGCCAGCACTTTTTCGGCGGCCTGCCCATCGCTGTTATTAATAGTAATGGTGGCCCCCAACGCTCGCGCTTTTTGCAGCCGGTGCTCGTCCAGATCGATGACGATGATTTCGCCGGGCGCGTAAAACTGGGCCGTGAGCAGCGCGGCCAGCCCCACCGGGCCGGCCCCCAAAATAGCTACTGTATCGCCAAATTTCACCTCGCCGTTCATCACGCCCACTTCCAGCCCGGTCGGGATGATGTCGCTGAGCATGAGCGCCGCTTCGTGGTCAAAATCGGGCGGAATCAGGTGCAGGCTGTTGTCGGCGTGCGGCACACGCACATATTCGGCCTGCGTGCCATCGATGGTGTTGCCCAGTTGCCAGCCGCCGTCGGTGCAGTTGGAGTAGAGGCCGCGATGGCAGTAATCGCAGCGGCCGCACGAAGTGATGCAGGAGATGATCACCGCGTCGCCGGGTTTGAAGCCGCTCACCGAACTGCCAACCGCTTCAACCACGCCCACGCCTTCGTGGCCCAGAATGGTGCCGGGTTGGCAGGTGGCCACCCCGCCGCGCAAAATGGCCAGATCGGTGCCGCACAGGGTGGTTTTGGTCACACGCACCACCGCATCGGTCGGCTGCTGGACAACGGGTTTGGCTTTTTCCTGCCAGGCTTTCTGCCCGGGGCCGTGGTAAACAAGTGCTTTCACGGGTGTTGTTCTCCTGTAAAAATATTTTTGCCCACTCAGCCCCCATTATAAACCGGGATTAACCCCCTTTTTTACACGCGAGCGCATTCACCAGCGAATACTGCACAAATTTCCCCGAAAAGTGTACACCTGTTCAATTATGTCAATAAACGCGTTTTTCTCGCTTTGGCAGCCGGCGTAACATCATTGAAAAGTGTAGCCCTGTCAGCGGTTAGGTGATTGTTTTCACCCCCCGGCTTTGCTAAAGTGGAGACACTATGGCTGACAACGGCGGCAGGCAGAAATTTGATCAGGAGCACGTCTCCACCCGCATTATTCAGGAATACGTGCCGGGGCGGCAGATAACCATTGCCCACGTCATCGCCAACCCCGACCGCGAACTGTGCCAGCGGGTGGGCCTGGAAGGCGCCGACGCTATTGGCATTATGACCATCACCCCCGGCGAAAGCGCCATTATTGCCGGCGACCTGGCCCTGAAAGCCGCCGATATTGAAATAGGTTTTCTGGACCGCTTTAGCGGCACGCTGGTGGTTACCGGCCGGCTGACCAGCGTTGAAGCCGCCATTGACGCCGCCAACAAAGGTTTGGAAAGAGTACTGGGTTTCTTCCCGGCGCAAATTACAAGGACGTAATGACGATTTTTTTTGTACCTACAATGGCAGTAGATAAACCAACCAAACAGGCGCGTTTTATGGTGTGGGGCGGCATTGGCGCTGGCAAAAGTACGCTCATTCAGGCGTTAACCCAGGCCCAAGTTTCCCGCGTCCGTAAAACGCAAACCATTGCCTATCAGGAAGTCGCCATCGACACCCCCGGCGAATACGCCGAACGCGGCTACCTGCGCCAATCGCTCCAGGCCACTGCTTTTGATGCCCGGGTGCTGGTTGTGGTGCAGGATGCCACCCGCAGCACGTCCTTTTTCCCACCCAACTATTTTTTGATGTTTCCCCAACCCGTCATCGGCGTTGTCTCCAAAACAGACGCCGCCAGCGGCGCGCAAGTCGAGCAGGCCACCCGGCTGCTGCGCCAAATTGGCGTGGTTGGTGAGATTTTTTATGTCTCAGCGATCAATGGATCGGGCCTCGACCAATTGAGGCAAAGTCTATCCACTTATTTAGAGTGAAAGGAGCTTTAAGAAATGGCAAACGCTCAAGGTGAAGCACTGGGCATGATTGAAACCAAAGGGTTGGTAGCGATGATCGAAGCTGCCGACGCGATGGTGAAGTCTGCCAACGTCAAGCTGGTCGGTATGGAAAAAATTGGGTCCGGGTTGGTAACCGTGCTGGTTCGCGGTGATGTAGGCGCTGTGAAAGCCGCCACCGATGCCGGCGCCGCCGCCGCCAAACGCGTGGGTGAAGTGGTGTCTGTCCACGTTATTCCGCGCCCCCACACCGATACCGAATTGTTACTGCCCAAACTGGGCCAGTAATGTAGGTGGCCACTAACTAACAGGAGGACAAAAAATGGAAGACAAATTAGTAGACCTTGTAGTCAAGCAGGTGATGGACAAATTTGCCGCCGGGAACGGTGGCGCCGCGCCTGCCGCCAGCGCCCCCTCCGGCCCCGCGATGACCGAGTTTGTGGGCACGGCCTTTGGCGACACCATCGGCATTGTGATTGCCAATCTGGATTTTGATTTTCACGAAAAAATGGGGCTTGACAAAAAATACCGCTCCATCGGCATTTTGAGCGCCCGCGTTGGCGCCGGCCCGCACATTATGGCCGCCGACGAAGCCGTAAAAGCCACCAACACCGAAGTGGTGCGGATTGAACTGCCGCGCGACACCAAAGGCGGCGCCGGTCACGGCTCGCTCATCATTTTTGGCGCAGAAGAAGTCTCCGACGCGCGCCGCGCCATCGAAGTAGCCCTGAAAGATTTAGGGCGCACTTTTGGCGATGTGTACGCCAACGACGCCGGCCACATTGAGCTGCAATACACCGCCCGCGCCAGTTTTGCCTGTGAAAAAGCCTTTAACGCCCCCGTTGGCAAAGCCTTTGGGCTGTGCGTGGGCGCGCCGGCAGGCATTGGCGTGATGATGGTGGATGCGGCGGTCAAATCAGCCGATGTCGACCTGCTCGGCGTGGCCAGCCCTGCCGCTGGCACCTCTTACTCCAACGAAGTCATCGGTTTCTTCAGCGGCGATGCCGGCGCAGTGCGCCAGGCCATCATCACCGCCCGCGAAGTTGGGGTGAAGTTGCTGGAAGCCTTTGGTCCGGCGCCAAGCCTGGGCGAACCCTACATTTAAGCCGGGCCGGTAGCCCATTTTAGGAGACAACAATGGCACGACGACACAAAAGATTTGAAGTTTTGGAACAACGACCTGTCAACAAAGACGGCTTCGTGACCGAATGGGCCGAAGTCGGTTTGATGGCCATGGGCAGCCCCAACGACCCCAAGCCCAGCATCAAAATTGAAAATGGCAAGGTTGTTGAAATGGACGGCCGCACCCGCGATGATATGGACTTTATTGAACTGTTCATCGCCGACCGCTCCATTAACACCGATTTAGCCCCGCAGATGATGGCCAAAAGCGCCGTAGAAATTGCCCGCATGATCGTGGACATTAACGTGCCGCGGTCTGAAGTGGTCAAGGTTTTCTCCGGCCTCACCCCGGCCAAAATCGCGGCGGTGATGGACGAGCTGAACGTGGTCGAGATGATGATGGGCCTGCAAAAAATGCGCGCCCGCCGCACCCCGGCCAACCAGGCCCACGTTACCAACCTGCAAGACAACCCAACCCTGCTGGCCGCCGACGCCGCGGAAGCCACCCTGTACGGCTTTGCCGAAATTGAAACCACCGTGGCGGTGTTTAACTACGGCCCGCTGAACGCCCTGTCGCTGCTGGTGGGTGGGCAAACCGGCCGCCCCGGCGTGCTCAGCCAGGACGCGCTGGAAGAGTCCATCGAGCTGCAACTGGGGATGCGCGGCCTCACCGCCTACGCCGAAACCGTGTCGGTATACGGTACGGAAAACGTGTTTGTTGACGGCGACGACACCCCCTGGTCCAAATCGTTCCTGGCCTCGGCCTACGCTTCCCGCGGGTTAAAAATGCGCTTCACCTCCGGCACCGGCTCAGAAGTACAGATGGCCTACGCCGAAGGCAAATCGATGCTCTACCTGGAAATCAAGTGCATCATGCTCACCAAAGGCGCCGGCGTGCAGGGGCTGCAAAACGGCTCCATCAGCTGCATCGGTGTGCCGGCTGGCGTACCCGGCGGCATCCGCGCCGTACTGGGCGAAAACCTGGTGACCACCTGCCTTGACCTGGAAGTGGCTTCCGGCAACGACCAAACCTTCTCCCACTCCGATATGCGCCGCACCGCCCGCCTGCTCATGCAGATGCTGCCCGGCACCGATTTTGTCTGCTCCGGCTACAGCGCCGTGCCCAACTACGACAACATGTTTGCCGGCTCAAACGTTGACGCCGACGACATGGACGACTGGCTGGTCATTCAGCGCGACCTGAAGGTAGACGGCGGCCTGATCCCGGCTTCGGAAGAAGAAGTGATCGCCATCCGCAACAAAGCGGCCCGCGCCCTGCAAGCCGTTTACGAAGAGTTTGGCCTGCCCCGCATTACCGATGAAGAAGTTGAAGCGGCCACCTACGCCTACAACAGCCAGGATATGCCGGCCCGCGACAAAGCCCAGGATACCAAAGCGGCTCAGGATTTGCTCAAACGCGGCATCACCGGCATCGACGTGGTGAAGGCGCTGGCCAAGCGCGGCTTCCCTGAAATTGCTGAAGCGGTACTGGGCATTCAGAAACAGCGCGTTTCCGGCGACTACCTGCACACCTCGGCCATCCTCGACACCAATTTCAACGTCATCGCCGCCGTGAACGACCTGAACGATTACGCTGGCCCCGGCACCGGCTACCGCCTGGAAGGCGCGCGCTGGAAACAGCTCGCCGACATCCGGCAAGCCATCAGCCCGGAAATGATTTAGGGCATACCCAACAAGGAGTCTAGACCATGACACAGATTACTGAAGAAATGGTTCGGAGCGTTGTGGCAGAAATCGTTGCCCAGATGGCCAAAAGCGGCAATGGTGCGGCCCCCAGCGTATCAGATGAACCGGTTGAAAAAGTAGAATTGCGGGAAGTGGGCGAAGCCAAAAAAGGCACCAACCCCAAAGAAGTGGTGATCGCGCTGGCCCCGGCCTTTGGCGACAAGCTGAAAATGCGCACCATCACCGGCATCCCGCACGCCAAAGTGCTGCGAGAAGTAATGGCCGGCATTGAAGAACAGGGCATGGTGCCGCGCGTTATCCGCGTAAAACACACCTCTGACCTGGCCTTTGTAGGCAAACGCGGCGCAGAACTGAGCGGCTCGGGCATTGCCATTCCGCTGCAATCACGCGGCACCAGCCTTATTCACCAGAAAGACCTGGCCCCCCTGCAAAACATCGAGCTGTTCCCGCAGGCCCCGGTCATCGATCTGGAAACCTACCGGCTGATTGGCAGCAACGCCGCCCGCTACGCCAAAGGCGAATCGCCCCAACCCGTACCCCAAAAGAACGACCAGATGGCGCGGCCAAAGTACCAGGCTATTGCGGCGGTGTTCCACATCCGCGAAACCAGCTTTGTGCAGCCCGGCACCAAACCCGTCGAACTTGAAGTGAAGTTTAAGTAGGCTGGAGGAAAAAATGTCTCAACAAGATATGATCGCTGCCATCGTGCAGGAAGTGCTCAAAGAGATGAACGGCGGCGCCAAACCCGCCGCGCCGGCCTCGACCAACGGCAAGCTCAGCTACAAATCCGATTACCCGATGGCTGAAAAACGGCCCGAGCTGGTAAAAACCGCCACCGGCAAATCGCTGAAAGACATCACCGTGCAGGCGCTTGTCAGCGGTGAAATCAAGGCCGAAGAAGTACGCATTACGCCGCAAACGCTGGAATACCAGGCCCAGATTGCCGAAAGCATTGGCCGCCCGCAGTTGGCCGCCAACATGCGCCGCGCCGCCGAACTGACGGCCGTGCCGGATGACCGCATTCTGGAAATTTACAACGCCCTGCGGCCGTATCGCTCCAGCCGGGAAGAGCTGGCGGCCATCGCCGACGAGCTGGAAAACAAATACGGCGCCAAAATCTGCGCCGCCTTTGTCCGCGAAGCCTGCCAGGTGTACGCCAAACGCAAACGCCTGAAGGAAGACGCCTAGGTTTGATTGGGATTAACCCAATTGTGAGTCCCGCCGCCGTCTGCACAGACGGCGGCGGGACGGCACCCCCAGACGAAAGGTATTGCCTGTGAGCATTATCGCTGGTATTGATGTTGGCAACTCCACAACTGAAGTCGCGCTGGCCGAAATTACCCCCACCAGTTCCACCCCACGCTGGCTGGCCTCCAGCCGGGTTAGCACCACCGGCATCAAAGGCACGCTCGGCAACCTGCCCGGCATTGTTTACGGCCTGCAGGATGCCGTGGCCGTTGCCGGCATTGGCCTGCGCGACATCAACCTGGTCCTGCTCAACGAGGCCACGCCGGTTATCGGTGATATTGCCATGGAAACCATCACCGAAACCATCATCACCGAATCAACGATGATCGGCCACAACCCGGTCTCGCCCGGCGGGGTGGGCATTGGCGTGGGGCAAACTATCATGATTGAAGAGCTGGTGGATGTGAAGCGCGGCGAAAAAGTCATCGTCATCATCCCCAAAGGCTACGATTTTGAAATTGCCGCCTCGATGATCAACCGCGCCATGGAATTTGGCGTCGATGTGCAGGGCGGCATTGTCCAGTCTGACGACGGCGTGCTGATTGCCAACCGGCTGCCAAAAATACTACCCTTTGTCGATGAAGTGCAGTTGATTGACCACGTGCCGCTGCACATGCTGGCCGCGGTTGAAGTTGCGCCCAAAGGCCACGTTATCCGCCAGTTGAGCAACCCCTACGGCATCGCCACCGTTTTTGAGCTGACCCCCGAAGAAACCAGCATGATCATCCCCATTGCCAAGGCGCTGATCGGGCTGCGTTCGGCGGTGGTTATCCGCACCCCCGCCGGCGACGTGCAAAGCCGGCGCATTCCAGCCGGCGCGCTCACGCTCATCGGCGAACGCCAAACCCTGTGCGTGGGCATCGACAGCGGGGCCGACGCGATTATGGATGAAGTGAGCAAGGCCCAGCCGCTAACCAACGTTACCGGCGAATCCGGCACCAACGTGGGCGGGATGATTGAACGCGTGCGCCAGACCATGAGCGAAATGACCGAAAAGCCGATGGCCGAGATCAGCATCCGCGATATTCTGGCCGTTGATTGTTTGGTGCCGCAGCGGGTTTCGGGCGGGCTGGCCCAGGAATTTTCAATGGAAAACGCGGTGGGGTTGGCGGCCATGGTCAACACCGACCGGCTGTTGATGGAGCGCGTGGCCCGCGCCCTGTCCGATGAAATCGGCGTGCCGGTAGAGTTGGGCGGCGTTGAGGCCAATATGGCCATTTTGGGCACGCTGACCACACCCGGCATCAGCACCCCGCTAGCCATTCTGGATTTGGGGGCCGGTTCCACCGACGCGGCCATTTTGCGCCCGGGCGAGCCGGTACGCAGCATGCACCTGGCCGGCGCGGGCAACATGGTCAGCCTGCTCATCAACACCGAACTCGGCCTTGAGAATTACGATGTGGCCGAACAGATCAAATTTTACCCGCTGGCCAAAGTTGAAAGCCTGTATCACATCCGCACCGAAGACAATGCGGTCAGCTTTTTTAACGAGCCGCTGGACCCGCGCCTGTTTGGGCGGGTGGCGCTGGTGCGCGGCAACGGCGATCTGTTGCCCATCCAAACCGACCATTCGCTGGAGCGTATCCGCGCCGTGCGCCGCGAGGCCAAACAAAAAGTGTTTATGCGCAACAGCCTGCGCGCCCTGCAAGCCGTGGCCCCCGGCGGCAACATCCGCCTGATTGATTTTGTGGCCATTGTCGGCGGCTCCGGCAACGATTTTGAGCTGTCGCACATGCTGGTTGAACGGCTGGCCGCCTATGGCATTGTGGCCGGCACGGCCAACATTCGCGGCACAGAAGGGCCGCTCAACGCCGTGGCTACCGGGCTGGTGCTGAGCTATTTTGAACGGCAAAGGGCAAACCGATGACCGAAGCCAGTGAAGCGGTGGTTAAACCCCGCAGCCTGACCGCCGCCAGCGACGAACAGCCGGCCATTCACGTGGCCCTGGCCCCCGGCCTGGATAACCGCCACTTTCGTTTTGTGGCTATCGGCGCGGAAGAAGACGGCGTGCCCTGCCGGCAGGTTTCCGTTGCCGGCAGCGATGCGGTAACGATGGCCTACGAAGCGGCCACCAGTTCTCGTTTTGGCGTGGGCGTGGGCGTTTCGGCCAGTGCGGTGGTGGTGCACGAACTGCACATGCCGGCCCACCAGCCGGTGATCACGTTTGAGGCCAGGCCGGATTTTTTGCCCTATTGCCGGCTGGCCGGCAGCAACGCCGCCCGGTTAATCATCCGTCTGCCGTTCCGGTTTGAACTGGAACCGGAGCCGCCGGCAGCCAAACCGCGCCGGACACGGGCAGCGGAACCGAAAAAAGCTAATTCTGAGCCAGACCCGGCGCTGGTGCAAGCTATCGCCAGAGTTGTGGCTCGAATTATCCAAGAGAGAGGATTGCTATGAGTACAAAAGCACTCGGATTAATTGAAACCATCGGCCTGGCCGCCGCCATTGAAGCGGCCGACGCCGCCACCAAAGCCGCCAACGTGACCCTGCTGGGCTACGAAAATAGCAAGGGCGGCGGAATGATCACCGTTAAAGTCGTCGGCGATGTGGGCGCGGTCAAAGCGGCCATCGCTGCCGGCTCGGCCGCCGCGGCGCGGATTGGGCGGGTGGCTTCGACCAACATTATCCCGCGGCCGCACGCCGAAATTGAGCCGCTGATTCACAGCTTAACCCGCGGTAA
>CAYOXS010000049.1:1222-8597 GCA_964407935.1 uncultured Caldilineaceae bacterium | reverse complement strand
CTGTACCAGAAAGGGTATTTTGCCGCCAACGAGCAGGTAATGGTGGTGGGCCACAAACGCTGTCTGGAAAAAGTCCGCGTGCTCGGCCCCACCCGGCCCTTTTCGCAGGTGGAGCTGGCCCAAAGCGAAGCCATCGCGTTGGGGCTGAAACTGCCCGTTTGCACCGACGGCGCGGAACCAAACACCCAGCCGGTCACGCTGGTGGGACCGCAGGGGGTGATCACCCTGCCCGGCGGCGAAGGCGGCGGCGCGTTTTTGGCCCGCCGGCACATCCACCTGAGCGATGTGACTGCCGCCGACTGGGGCGTGAAGGCCGGCGACACCGTGAAACTGCGCATCGACGGGCCGCGGCCGGTGACGTTTGACGATATTCTGGTGCGGGTAAAAGCCGGCTGGCGCACCGAAGTTCACCTTGACACGGACGAGGGCAACGCCTGCCTCATCCGCACCGGGCAGATGGGCACGATTATTTTGTAACCCGACTTGATCGGTCATTCTGAGCGAGGAACGAGCGAAGAATCTCAAGTTACGGACAAAATAGAGTTTCTTCGTCGCTCTGCTCCTCAGAATGACAATTGACATGAATTATCAAACCGAGGTCGTAACAAAGGATTTGCTTGTGGACAGGGCACGACTCATTGAAATTGTAAAACAGGTGATCGCCGAACTGCGGGCCAAGGCCCCGGCGCAAAACGTGCTGATGCTGTTTAGCGGGGCCAGCACCGGCTTTGTGGCCGGCATGGAAACGATCAAACTGCTGGCCGGCCGCGGCCACGAACTGACCGTGGTCTTCACCCCGTCGGCGGTGAATATTATCACCCCGGAACAGGCCCAACGCGCCGGCGCAAAAAACATCATCCTGCCCAACACCTGGCTCGATGCCCCCGGCGTGGCCCAACACACCGATCTGGTGCTGGTGCCCACCCTGTCGATGAATACCGCCGCCCGGCTGGCCCAGGGCTTGATGGACACGCTCATTTCGACGCTGGTGCTCGGCTCGCTGCTGGCCGGCAAACGGGTTATCGCCATCCGGGATGGGGCCGACCCCTACGGCAACGGCGGGCGGGTATTTGGCGCGCAACCGGGCGTCGCCACACCTTTGAAAGACGCGATGGCCAAAAATCTGGATACGTTGGCCACGTTTGGTATTGAATTAGTTGGTGAGCCGGATTTTCTGGCGACGGTCGAGGCGCGATTGCTAGGGTTATCAGTTCAATCGACGCCACCAGATTCTCCTCAAACAATGGCTGTCTCGTCGCCGGTTATTCCGTTGGTTAGCTCTGGCGGTACACCCATCGTTACCCACAGCGACCTGTTAACCCTCCCTGCCTGTGCTTCCATTTCCGTACCGCCGGGCGCCCGTTTTACGCCGCTGGCCCGTGAAACGGCCAATCGGCTTAGATTGAAGATTGTTTATAAGAGTTAGTACAAGGAGCCACTTATGCGCATTGCCAGAATTATTGGAAACGTGGTATCCACCCGCAAAGATGAAAATCTGGTGGGCTATTCGTTGATGGTAATCCAGGTGCTCAAACCCGGCACAGAAGAGGTGCAGGACGAACTTGTGGCCATTGATACGGTGGGCGCGGGCGTGGGCGATCTGGTGCTGGTGGCGCTGGGCGGCGCGGCCCGCATTCCGCTGCAACCCGGCAAAGCCCCCGTCGATGCGACGATCATCGGCGTGATTGATACCGTGGATGTACGCTGATGAGCCGAATTTACACCCGCGGCGGCGATACCGGCGAAACCTCGCTGCTGGCCGGCGGCCGAGTGGCCAAGGATGACCCCCGGGTCAATGTGTACGGCACGCTCGATGAGGCGACCTCGGCGCTGGGCATGGCCCGCGCGGCCACTCACCACGACGAGATTTGCGCCGACATCATCGACTTGCAGGGCGAACTGATTAATGTGATGGCCGAAGCAGCGGCCCGCCCGTCTGACAAGCCGGCCAAGTTTGAGATTCCCCGGGTTAAACAGGAGCAAGTTGACCGGCTGGAGCGCAAACTGGATTATTACCTGGCCGAACAGTTCCCGCAAACCGGCTTTGTGCGGCCGGGCGCATCGCTGGCCGCCGGCGCGCTCGATCTGGCCCGCGCCACCGTGCGCCGCGCCGAGCGTTTTTTGGTGACGCTCAACCGCACCGAAGAGATCAACCCCATCCTGATTAAATACGTTAACCGCCTGTCTGACCTGCTGTATGTGATGGCGCGCATTGATGAGCAGCGCGAGGTTGAGTGCATTGTCAAGCAAAGTATTGGGCAGTCAGTTTCGATGGCAAAGGAGGCCAATAAAATGGCGCTCTCGTTGAAAGATTGTGATCGAATGGTAGAAGCCGGCATCAAACGCGCGCAGGAAATCGGCGTGCCGATGGTGCTGGCGGTGGTCAACAGCAGCGGCAACCCCATCGAACTGCGGCGCATGGACAATGCGCTGGAAGTGAGCGTTACCCTGGCCCCGCACAAAGCCTACACCGCGGCCACGGTGCGCATTCCCAGCCAGCAACTGGCCGAACTCGCGCAGCCGGGCCAGCCGCTGTACGGCATCGATGTAAATATTCCCAACCTGACGCTGGTGGGCGGCGGCCTGCCGCTCAAAGTGAACGGCGCGGTGGTGGGCGCGGTTGGCGTGAGCGGCGGCTCGGTGGAGCAGGATGTTGACGTGGCCCAGGCGATGGTCGCCGCGCTGTAAGAATAGAAATTATGCGTGATGCGTGTTACGTGTTGCATGATAATCAAACGAAACACGCAACACGCAACACGGATTACGCATTACCAAAATGAAATCCTTGTCCCTTGACGATAAGACCGGGAGGTTTGTTATGCAAGCACTTGACACCCAGATTGACGCGATTGTGCGCCGGGTTTTGGAACAGCTCGAACAGCCCCAACCGTCGCTAAACGGCAGCCCGCAGTATCGCGGCGTGTTTGCCAGCATTGACACGGCGATGGACGCAGTTCACCTGGCCCAGCAGCGATACTACCGGGTCAGCATTGCCAAGCGCAAAGCCATTATCCAGGCCATTCGCAATGTGGGCATTGAAAGCGCCCAGAAAATGGCCCAAATGGCGGTGCAGGAAACCGGCATGGGCCGCGTGGCCGACAAGGTACTCAAACACCTGCTGGTCTCGGAGAAAACGCCCGGCCCGGAATTTTTAAACCCCGACGCCTACGTGGGCGACGACGGCCTGATGATTGAAGAGTGCGCGCCGTTTGGCACCATCCTGTCGATCACGCCCGTCACCAACCCGACCGCCACCATCATCAACAACACCATCAGTATGCTTTCGGCGGGCAACACCGTGTTTTTTGCGCCCCACCCCGGCGCGCTCAAATCATCGCTAACGATGATCGACCTGATCAACGAAGCCATCGAAAACGCCGGCGGGCCGCCCAACCTGATTGTGTCGCTCAGCCAGGCCAGCATTGAAACCGTGGGCCAGTTGATGACTCACCCCGGCATCGCCCTGCTGAGCGTGACCGGCGGCACGCCCGTGGTCGATGTGGCCCTGCGCAGCGGCAAACGGGCCATCGGCGCGGCAGCGGGCAACCCGCCCGTGCTGGTCGATGACACCGCCGACCCCGAAAAAGCGGCCCGTGACATTGTCGCCGGCCATTCGTTTGACAACAACATGCCCTGCACTTCGGAAAAAGAGGTGGTGGTCACCGCCGGCATCGCCGACCGGCTGCTGGAGGCGTTTACCCACGCCAACGCGCTGGTGCTCGATCCCAAACTACTGCCGCAACTGGAGGCGGTCACGCTCAATGAAAAACGCAACGGTCCCAACCGCTTCTACATTGGCAAAAACGCCTGCGCCATTTTGGCTGAAATGGGCATTCAGGCCGATGAAGAGTTGCGCACCATTGTGGTTGAGGTCGATAAAAACCATCCCTTTGCCCGTCTCGAAATGATGATGCCGGTGCTGCCGGTGGTCCGCGTGAAAGATTTTGCCGAAGCCGTGGAAGTGGCCGTGGAATTGGAAGAGGGGCTGCATCACTCGGCCATCATTCACTCATCAAACATTTACCACATGAGCGAGTTTGGCAAAGCCATCAACACCACCATTTTTGTGAAAAACGCACCGTCGTTTGCCGGGCTGGGCTGGGGCGGCGAAGGCTACACCAGCTTTACCATTGCCGGCCGCACCGGCGAGGGCATGACCACCTGCCGCACCTTTACCCGCTTCCGCCGCTGTAGTCTGGTGGGCGCGTTCTCGGCGGTTTGAGCATAGGAGTCTCGGATGGACAAAAGCAAGATTATCGAACTGGTCAAAGCCGCCGGGATTGTCGGCGCGGGCGGCGCGGGGTTTCCCACCCACGTTAAAATGGTGGCCGACGCCGAAGTGGTCATCGCCAACGGCGCGGAATGCGAACCGCTGACCCACGTTGACAAAGAATTGATTCTCACCCAATCGCCGCTGGTGGTGGCCGGATTAAAAGCGGTGATGCAAACCACCGGCGCCAAACGGGGCATCATCGGCATTAAAGGCAAATACACCCAGGCCATCGCCGCCGTCCGCACCGCGATGGGCGACGACCCCAGCCTGTCTGTGGCCGAACTCGGCAACTTTTACCCCGCCGGCGATGAGCACATTCTGGTGTACGATGTGCTTGGCCGGGTGGTGCCGGAAGGCGGCCTGCCGATTATGGTTGGCGCGGTGGTGCAAAATATTGAAACGCTCATGAATATTGGCCGGGCGCTGCAAGGCCAGCCCGTCATTGAAAAACACATTACCGTAATTGGCGATGTCCCCCACCCGGTCACGGTCAAAGTGCCGATTGGCGTGTCGCTGCGGCAGGTGATTGAGCTGGCCGGCGGCAGCCGCACCGCCAACCCCACCGTGCTCAACGGCGGAGCGATGATGGGCAGCGTGGTTGAAAACCTGGATGCGCCGGTGACCAAAACCACCAAACTGCTGCTGGTGCTGCCCTTCGAGCACCAACTCAGCGTTAAACGCCGCCGCACCCGCAAAGAGATCGACCTGCACGCCATCGCCGCCTGCGACCAGTGCTACATGTGTACCGATTACTGCCCGCGCCACGCGCAGGGGCACGCCATCCAGCCGCACAAATTGATTTTGCTGCTGGCCTCCGGCGTGGCCGTGACCGATGCTCAAATGGCCGGCGCGCTGCTCTGCTGCGAGTGCCGCACCTGCAACTACGCCTGCCCGGTGCACCTTTCGCCCGGCGACATCGCCCTGACCATCAAACGCGATCTGGTGAAGGCGCGGGTGAAGAATCCGTACAACCGCCAAACCGAACCCGACCCCTACCGCGACTATCGCCGCGTGCCGATGAACCGGCTCATCAGCCGGCTGGATTTGGCCAAATACGATGTCCCCGCCCCGCTCACCGACGCCGCGCCCCGGTTTAGCCGGGTAACGCTGAATTTGCGGCAGCACATCGGCGCGCCGTGCCAGCCCACTGTAAAAGTTGGCGACCGGGTGGCTGCCGGCGATGTGGTGGGCCAGGTGCCGGACAATTCGCTGGGCGCGCCCGTCCACGCCAGCGTGGCCGGGGTGGTCACAGCCGTAACCGCCGAGACTGTGGTGATTGAAAAGGAATAAACTATGAAACGAGCTTTAGGTTTAATTGAACTGCGCAGCATTGCCCGCGGCATGAACACCACCGACCAGATGTTAAAAGCGGCCAACGTTGAACTGCTGCGGGCGCACGTGGTTTGCCCCGGCAAATACATCATTTTGATCGCCGGCAACATCAGCGATGTCCGCGCCGCCGTGGATGTCGGCGAGCGGGTTTCGCCGGAAGTGGTGGTCGATCACTTCATTTTACCCAACGTTCATCCCAGCATCTTCCCGGCGCTCACCGCCACCACCCAGGTGGAAAACGTCAAATCGATTGGCGTGGTTGAAACCTTCACCCTGGCCGCCTCGATTGTGGCCGCCGATATTGCCGTGAAAGCCGCGCCGGTAGAGTTGATTGAAATTCGGCTGCCGTTTGCCATGGGCGGCAAAGCCTTTGCCATTTTCACCGGCGAGGTGAGCGCCGTGCGCAGCGGGGTCAACAGCGCGGTTGAGGCGCTCAAAAACGAGGGCGTGCTCGACTCCTTTACCGTCATTTCCTCGCCGCACAAAGACCTGATTGATAAATTGCTGTAGCGCCATCGAGCGGCCGTGCCGCTCGGTGCGTTACGCAACCATGCAGTTTGGGGATAGCAAAAAGGCCAGGCAAAATTTGCCTGGCCCGGTTGGAATGAGTGGCGCGTATCGTCAGGTAACCCTGTAGCCCCAGCGTTACTGACTGAAAGATACGCTAACTCGTGATAATTATATCACACTATGTGTTTCTCCCCAAACAGAATATTTCTTCGATAAAGGAGGTAATGCTTTTTCGTCCAATTGGCCTTCCTGCTTGAAAAGACGTTCTGTACATCGACTGTGGCCGAACCGCAGTCCAGGCACATCACTTCAAACTAGAGACTTCGGGAGAGAAACACAATGTTCACTTTAACAGGTTTATTGGTTGCTTTTGTTAGCGGCATTTTTGGCGCGGCGGTTGGCGCGCTGCCGGCCTTTATTATGGTCGGTTTTCTGGTGCTGGTCGGTGTAGCCATTCAGGCTGCCGGCGGCGGCGGCGACTATCTGGGCATTGCCCCGTTTGGGGCGTGGGGGCCGCACGTGGGCGGTTTTGCCGCCGGGGTAGCGGCGGTGGCGTACGCGGCCAAACAGGGCAAACACGAAACCGGGCGCGATATTCTGGCCGGGATGATGGGCAAAAACAGCCCGGACGTGCTGCTGGTTGGCGGCATTTTTGGGATGATTGGCTACGCGCTCAACTGGCTGTTTGCCCTGCCCGGCGCCTGGACCGACTCGATTGCGCTGACGGTGGTGGTTTCGGCCATCATTGCCCGCTTTGCTTTTGGTAAAACCGGGCTACTGGGCAAAGTTGTCGCCGGCGAAAAACGGTACGCGCCGCCGGCAGGCAACTGCTGGGTGCCCTGGCAGCACAAACCGCTGCAACTGCTGATGATCGGCCTGGGCGCGGGAACATTTTCGGCCTACCTGGCGCTGGCCGTGCCGAATGGCGGCGGGGTGGTGCTCGGTTTTGGCTTTGCCGCGGCCAGCCTGGTATTTTTGCAATTTGGCACCCAGATACCGGTCACACATCACATTGCTTTACCGGCAGCGGTGGCGGCGGCAGCCAGCGGCAGCCTGCTGTGGGGGATGATTTTTGGCGTGTTAGCGGCGTTTGTCGGCGAATTTATGGCCAACACCTTCTGCGCCTGGGGTGACACCCACATCGACCCGCCGGCGGCGACCATCTGGCCGATGACCAGCCTGTCGATTTTGCTGGCAACGCTGGGCATTTACCAGATGATCCCCCTGTTTTGAGCGATGCCCATTTGATGAGTGGTGATT
>CAYOXS010000049.1:0-1212 GCA_964407935.1 uncultured Caldilineaceae bacterium | reverse complement strand
AGGATAAATAGCCATTTCTGCTGACTCGCCGCATTGCTGGTCTGCGTATTGTCAGAGGAGGGCAAGGAATGAGGCTTATGGCAAATTTTATAAATTTCATCAGGGACAGCCTGGTTGACTCGTATCACTTTCGGCTGCTGGCCAAATATCCGGCCCTGTTCATGACCACCGAAGGCAAAAAAAACGCCGCCAGAATTCTGTCAGCGAGAGCGGAGAAAAATGAGAAATCCAGCCTGAATAAAATGGACAGCTCCAACAAGCCTGACGAACCGCCATCACCCTCGTGAAAGATTGTCCGAATCTTGTGGCTGGAGTAAAATAAACGGCGTAATTTAACAACTGAATCCAGTTTGGTAAAGGTTCCCGTACGCCCCGGATGGCACGGGAAGTAATGGCGAAGCCGGTGACGTTTGCTTGCAAACCAGTCCGGCGCTGTCCCGCAACTGTAACATTTCAACGAACAATGAGTAATGAGCAATTAAACAATGAAGATTGGTAATAATTAACCACCTTTGTTCATTGTTAATTGACACCTGTTCATTGAAATGAAGCCAGGTCGCCCACCTTTATCAGTCTTGCACAACCTCGTGGAAGGGGGTGAAAGCCTATTGTCACCAAAACAGCTTTCAAAAACCCGGCCCAATCTCGAGGCCGGGTTTTTTGTTTAACCGCCGGACTGATCCGGCCCAGGCAGTACACAATCAAATACAAGTTATGCAATTGTCATATTGAACATCCAACGGGAGTGACACTTGCGCCTGCGCGCAGTGCAGGTGAAAATCCCTGCCGAACCAGTCTCAGCGCTTTTTCGTCGCGCTGCTCCGCAAAATGACATTCAACCGCATAACTGCCGTCAAACATATTTTACCCGGGGGGATACGAGGTTTTTTGCGACGGAGGCAAAATGGCATATTTAAAATTTCGTCGAATCGTCTGGTTGATCCTCGCGGCTTTTTTACTCAGCGCGCAGGGCGTGTGGGCCGCGCCCCCGGCCATGCACGTGATGGAAGGTTTTTTGCCGCTCGGCTGGGCCATTTTCTGGTGGATGGTTGCTATCCCATTTTGGCTGCTGGGTTTCCGGCAAATCCGCAACGTTTTGCGCGACAAGCCGGAACAGCGATTGCTGCTCGGCCTGGCGGGCGGCTTCATTTTTGTGCTGAGCGCCCTCAAAATCCCCAGCGTTACCGGCTCCAGCAGCCACCCCACCGGCAC
>CAYOXS010000048.1:20550-25109 GCA_964407935.1 uncultured Caldilineaceae bacterium | reverse complement strand
TGAAGTTCCCGTAACGGTTTCTTAAAGGTTGTGTAAAGATTGGGCAAAAAAACAATACCGAGCGCAGCCCGGCGCGCCGCAGGTTAAAGAAACCTGTCCGTGTTACTGTAGCTCTGGCTGTTGTAGCGGTGGGACTTGTGCTTGTGGTATACTTATTAAGTGTTGCCGCCCTGGAGCCGCTGCCTGATTTGCACGGCAATCGGCCCGGCAACGAGGTTGGCTTGCGAGCGCAGGTTGAATATAAAAGCGCCGCAAACTGGGGATTGGGGGGGTCCTCAATTTCTCCCTTGCCCCAACACAAATGAAATATATCCAATTGGGGGACTGTGCAATATGAAACTCAAAATATTTTCGGTTGGCGGCACCATCGACAAAGTTTATTTTGACAAATTGAGCGACTATCAGGTTGGCTTCCCCAGCATCCGTGATATTTTGGGCGGGCTGCCCATTGCCTTTGAATACGAGATCGAGTCGCTGCTGCGCAAAGACAGTCTGGATATGGACGAGGCCGACCGGCTGCTCATCAAAAGTCGGGTTGAGGCCGACCCCTGCTCCAAAATTATCATCACCCACGGCACCGATACAATGGTTGACACCGGCCGACTGCTGGGGCATTTGCCGGGCAAGTGTGTGGTTCTGACCGGGGCAATGGAGCCGGCTCATTTCAAATCAAGCGACGCGGTTTTTAACGTTGGCGTGGCGGTTGGGGCGGTCTCGGTGTTGCCCAATGGCACCTACATTGCCATGAATGGCCGAGTGTTTGATCCCTTCAAATGCCGCAAAAACCGGAATTTGGGTGTTTTTGAGGAAATCGACGGATGAACAGCACCAGCCAGCCGCCGGATGTGCTTTGTAAATGGGGTGGAGCCTCTGAATTTCAGCCGGTCAATTTTTAGCCCAATTCCAACCGAAATACCGGAATCGAGTCCCAATTGAGGGTGGGGGGCAGTGAAATGTGAAGGGCAGTGCCCCGGCGCTGCCACGCCAGCGATTCATTTGAGCCAAGCACCGTCAGCGCGCTGCCAGCGCGGGCCGGTAAATCCGGCAGGGTGAGCGCGCCCGGCGGCGGATGCAGCAGCGTGATGTACAGGGCGTCATCCTTTGCGGTGTAGGCCACCTTCAGGCCATCCTCTGTTTTGTCTCCGGCGCGAGTCCAGGGGTGGGCGCCGTAAATGGCCTCGCCGTTAACCGCCAGCCAGCGCCCGATGCCGTGCAGCGCTTCAACTTGAGGCCCCGGAATGCTGCCATCTGGGCGCGGGCCAACGTTGAGTAGCAGGTTGCCGTTTTTGCTGACCACATCCACCAGCATCCTAATCAAATCCGGCGCGGTGAGGTAATCTGCCGGCTGCTCAGCCCGGTTGTAGGTAAACGAATTGCCAATGCCCCGCACCGATTCCCATTTAAAAGACGCCCGCGTTTCCAGGTTTGAATATTCGGTGGTGCGGAAATCACAGTGAGGCACCGGCGGCAGCGCCGTGCCGCCATCGTGCATCAGCTTTTTGGCTTCCTGTTGCAGCAAAGCTTTCCCGCCCGGCTCCAGGTAGCGCCGGGGGAGTTGAAACCAGCGGTCGTTCACCACGCCGTCCGGGTTGCGGTTGTAAAAATAGGCAAACAGGGCGGGCAGGTCGCCGTGGGGCGGGTAGGCAATATCGCTCCACAGAATGTCCGGGGTGTAGCGGTCAATCAACTCGCGCCAGTGAGTTTCCGCGTAGCGCAGATACTCCGGGCTGGTTGGCCCGCTTGAGAGCAAATCGGCAAAGCCGAGGATGGGTTCGGGTGAAAATGTCCAGTCCAGCGCGCTGGAGTAGTACAGCCCCATCTTCAACCCTTTGGCGGTCACGCTGCGCGCCAGCTCGCCGGTTACATCGCGGGTGGTGCGGTAATTTGGCCGAAAGGGGTTGGGGGTGTGGCTGTCCCACAGCAAAAAGCCATCGTGGTGTTTGGTGACCAGCACCACGTAGCGCGCTCCGGCTTCGGAGAACAGGTTGGCCCAGGCCTCCGGCTGCCACTGCCGGCTCTGCTCGTTAAAGGCGGCGGCAAAATTTTCATACGGATAATCTGGCCCGTAGGTTTGGCGGTGGTACACATCCACCGGACTGCCTGTAATGCGCAGGCTGTTTTGATACCATTCCGCGTAGGGCTGGCAGGTGTAGCCATACGCTTCTGACTCTCTGGCAAAGATGGTGTTGATGTCGCCCAGGCCGGTGGGGGCGTAGGCCGGCACGCTGGAAATGGTCCAATGGACAAAAATGCCAAATTTGGCGTCGTCGTACCAGGCGGGCAGGGGGTGCTGTTTGATGGACTCAAGGGCAGGCTGGTACATCGGTATCCCCCTAAACCGCGGCGGCGATAGCCCGCAACCGGTCAATGGCCGCGGGCAGGTGTTCTAACGGCAGGTGTTCAAAGATAACGGGCAAATCGGGGCGGCGCGTTTTGAGGAATTTAATGTAGCCGGCCTGCGGAAACGCGCCCAGACCAAACTCCGGCGTGTCCACTTCTGCGCCCTGCGGGCTGACATCCTTTAAATGGGCCACCACAAATTCCTGCTCAAATCGACCCAAAAATTCATCGGCCAGTTGCGCCGATTGGGGCAGCAGCGCTTTGGTGAGGTAATTGTAGGGATCGCACATCACTTTAAGGTGCGGGCTGTTGTACCGGCGCAGAATCTCATCGACCTGATCCGGCGTTTTCAACACGTTGTTCACGTACCCCTCCAGCGCCAGCACCGCCTGCGCTTTTTCGGCCACCGGCAGCAGCTCATCGAGCGCCCGGTAGAGCGCCTCCCAGGCGGCGGGGCTGTCATTTTCCGGGGTGTCGCTCCAATCGCCGCTGGGGTGGAGCGTGCCGGTTTCGGTGGAAACAATGGGCGCGCCCAGCGCGTTGGCCTGCTCCAGGCAGGCTATAATGTAAGCGATGTTGCGCCGCCGCCTGTCCGGGTCGGCGGCAATAAGGTTGCGGTACGCGCCCAGCGCCGCCACCGACAGGCCGTGATCGGCCAACTGCCGCCGGACGGCGGGAATTTGCCCCGGCGCTTCGATGGCTTCGTCCAGCAGTTCACCGCTCAGTTGCACCAGTTGCAGCCCCAGCGCCTGATACGCGGCGGCCATTGGCAGCCATTGGCTGCGGGAAAAATAGGGGGTAAACGCGCCCAGTTTTGTCCACAGTGGGTTAGAATTGCTCACTTAAATCACCTCATCAAATTGAACGGGTTGCCCGTTATTTTCCGCCGATTGGCAGGTTGCCAGCGTTATTGCCAGCGAAGCCAGGTGGTGGCGCGCCGAGTTGTAGGGCTGGCGGTCTTCATAAATTGACCAGACCAGCTCGCTCATAGCGCCGGCAAAGCCATCGGGGAACCACTGCCCCTCAAAATCAAAGCGGGTTTGCCCCTGGGCGTTGTCAAGCTCTACAAACCGATCCGGCAGCACGCTGCCGCGGAGGGTGCCCAGCGTGCCGTGCACCCAAAAATCGTGGCTCCTGTCCTGGCTGGCCGAGCTGCCCACGCAGCGCAGCAGCGCGTTAGCGCCAGCGTGGCAGTGGATTTCGGCGTTCATGCCCCAGGCGGCTTTGCTCTCTGGCGGCTGGTTGGGCAGCCGGTACTCGCGGGCGCTGACGGTGCTGAGGCGCTGGCCCGCCAGCCAGCAGCGGGTAATATCAAACCAGTGAATGCTGTAATCGTACAGCAGCCAGTGGGGAATCTCGTCGAAGCGGGTGCCGGTTACCCAGCTCAAATTGATGTCAAACAGGTGCGTGACGGCGGTCACCTGGCCAATGGCCCCGCCTTCGATGAGCAGGGTGGCAATACGCCACGGCGGCGACCAGCGCCCGTTCTGGTTGACGGCAACTTTCAGGCCGTTGCGCTCCGCCTGGGCCACAATTTCCCGGGCCTGGGCCATATCCAGCGCCAGCGGCTTTTGAGCCAAAATGTGTTTGCCGGCCGCCAGTGCCCGGCGCATAATGGGGATGCGCTGCTCCGGAAAGGTGGCAATATCCACAATTTCAATGGCCGGGTCGGCCAGCAGGTCATCCAGGCTGGCGTAAATCCGCTTAACGCCAAACTGCTCTTGCAGGCCCGCGGTGGCCGCCGGAACGGCATCAAACGCGCCCACCAGATTCAGCCCGTGTTTTTGATAAGCCGGCAAATGCGCCTGGCGCACAATATTGCCGCAGCCGATGATGCCGATGCCGGGGCGGTAATTGGCGGGAAAGCCGGGTTGATAGGGCAGATGATGGTTGTTCATGGCGCCTCGCTTGAAAATAGGGGGCAGGAGACAGGGGTCAGGTAGACCGAACCGGGCCGGTGCTGCCGCGCACATTGAGTTCCGGGCGCAATAGCACCTGCTGCGGCGCGGCCTGGGTGCCCTCTAAATGGCCAATCAAAATTCTGGCCGCTTCCAGCCCCATTTCGTAGGCCGGAAAGCCGATGGTGGTCAGGCTGGGCGTTGCCAGCTCGCTCATTGGTTCACTGAGCAGGCCCACCACCGAAATATCGTGGGGGATGCGCAACCCCCGCGCCTGGATGGCTTTGAGCACGGCCAGCACGCCGCTTTGCTGGGGCGTGA
>CAYOXS010000048.1:4849-20450 GCA_964407935.1 uncultured Caldilineaceae bacterium | reverse complement strand
CCCCGCGCCTGGATGGCTTTGAGCACGGCCAGCACGCCGCTTTGCTGGGGCGTGACAATGGCGGTCAGGGTGGGGTTTTCGGTGAGCAGGGTTAACACCTGCCCGGTGGCGCTGTCTAAATCTGCCACCAGCCAGCGGGGCGGCAAGCCGTGCTTTTGGCTGGCTCTTTTGTAGCCCTCCAACGCCCAGGTGGCGTAGCCGTATTCCTTACCTTCCAGCGCGTGCGCCATTGTGACAAACCCAATCTGGCGATGGCCCAGATCGTGCAAATGCTGCATGGCATCGGCCACGCCTTTTTCAATATCGATGTCCACGTAACTGAGGCCGGTATTGTCCGCGCAGCGGCCAATCATCACAAAGGGCAAGTTTTGCTCTTTCAGCAGCTCCACCCGCCGGTCGTGCAACAGAATCTCCATCAAAATCATGCCGTCGGTTTGACCGCTGCGAAAAACCGCCAGCAGGTCGTTATCGCTGAGGGCTTTAACAATCAGGTTGAGCGAGTAATCGGCCTCTTCGCAGCCAAGCGCGGCGGCGGTGATAATGCCCTGCGAGGGCGGGTTGAAATCCTGCGGAAAATGCAGGGCAATGAACAGGCTTTTGCCAGAGCGAAGCTGCTGCCAGGTGATTTGCGGCGCAAAGCCCCATTCATCCATCAACTGCAACACCCGCTGGCGAGTCTCTTCGGCCACATCCGGCTTGTTGTTGATGATGCGCGACACGGTGGCGATTGATACGCCACAGGCCTCGGCGATATCCACAATTGTTGTTTTTGCTGCTTTTGAGCGCCTTGCCAAAGCTGATGCTCCTGTTTTGGAGGAATTGTGTATCAAATTCGGGCGCTCTGCGCCCGAATTTGATACACGCTCCTTAAATCCCCACCTTCCGGCGGAAGGGGGGACAAAGGGGGGATGGGCGAAAATAGTGCAATATCACCAACTCTTTTACCCCTACTAAAATTTGATTTCAACCGGCTGGCCGGTGTAGCTGACCTGCCGGGTGGCGGCGGTTGCGCTGCCGTGCAGCACAACGTGAAATTCGCGCCGGTGCGGCATGCCGGGGTATTGCCCGCTGCGCTGGCCCAGTGTTAAACAGTTGGAATCGTCGTTCCAGCTTATTTGAATGGTAGAGAACGCCCCCTGCTCGTAATTGTAATTGTCGCCTTCGTCTTCGTACAGCAGAAAGCTGCCATCGCTGCCGGGGTAAATGTGAAGTTCAACCGGGGCATCGGGTTGGTCGTCCACATACTGCCGGTGCGGCCCCAGCGGAATAATGGAGCCGGCGCGCACGTACAGCGGCATGGTATCCAGCGTGGCAGCGGCCTCAACGGTTTGGCCGCCGCTAAGCCGTTCATCGGTCCAAAAATCATACCAGCCGGTGCCGGCGGGCAGGTAGACCGGGCGGGTGCGAGGCGCATCCGCAACCGGTTTGGAGCCGGCGGCGTAGACCATTGGCCGGGTTATTGGGCAAACCAGCAGTGCCGGGCCAAACATAAACTGATCGGCGCAATTGAAGGTGGCCGGATCGTGCCGAAAATCAAAGGGCAGGGCGCGTAACATGGTGTAAGATTGGCGCGCTGTCCAGCCAACCAGCGAATAAATGTAGGGCAGCAGCCGGTAGCGCAGGTTGAGGAATTTCTTTAACGTATCGTACATTAAATCGCCCGGTTCGCCAAAACGCCACACTTCGCGCGGGGTATCGGTGCCGTGCGAGCGGAACATGGGCAAAAACGCGCCGTACTGGAACCAGCGCACGTACAACTCGCGGTAGCCCAGGTCGTCAACCCCGGCGTCAAAATCGCCGTTCCAAAACCACATCTCCGGCTTGCGCCGCACAAAAAACGCGCCAACATCGGTGGTCCAGTAGGGCATGCCGGTGGCGCAAAAACTGAGGCCCTCGGCAATCTGGCGGCGCAGCGTGTCCCAATTGGCGGCCACATCGCCAGACCAGGTGACGGTGGCGTAGCGCTGCTGCCCCAAACTGGCCGAGCGGGTCAGGTTGACCACCCGCTTGTCCGCCGTTACCTGCCGCTGGCCGTTGTAAATGCCCTGCGAGTGCAGCAGCGAGTAGGCGCTAATCAGTTCGGGGTCAAGATAGCGTTTGGCCTCGGCGGTGTTAATGCGCATGCGCTCTTCCGGCTCCGGTTTAACCGCCCCTTTCCAGTCGGCCTCAAACGGCTCGGTGCAATCGCACCACCAGGCGTCAACCCCGTGAGCGAAGAGGCCGGTGTTAGTTTGCTGCCAGTAGCAGGCGCGGGCCGCCGGGTTAAAGGCATCGTAATTGGCCTGATTGCCCAGCAAAAAGCCCTGTTGGTGCAGTTCGCGCCAGTTTTCGCCGCCGGCGCGCATAATGGGCCAGATGGAGACCATCAGCGTGGCGTGCAGCGCGTGCAAATCGGCGGTGAGCTGGTCGGGGTTGGGAAAGCGCTCCGGGTCGAGCGTTTTTTGGCCCCACAGGTCGCCCGTCCACGATTTCCAATCGAGTACAATGCAATCCAGCGGCAACTGGCGCGCCCGGTATTCGCGCACCACAGCCAGCAGTTCGGCCTGGTCAACGTAGCGCTCTTTGGACTGGATGTAGCCAAACGACCATTTGGGCAGCATGGGCGACTGGCCGGTGAGCCAGCGAACTTGCCCCACCAGCTGATCAAACTCCGGGCCGTAGATGAAGTAGTAGTCCAGCTCGTCGTCCACGTCGCTCCACAGGTACGAGCCAAAAGCGTCGTCGTGAAAGGTCATCAGCGAGCAGCTATCCACAAAAACGCCGTAACCGCGGGTGGAGACAATCACCGGGATGGCCACTTTCATATTTTGCTGGTAAAGGTACTGGTGCTGGCCGCGCAGGTTGAACATGCCCTCTTCGTGAGAGCCGAGGCCGTAGAGCGCTTCGCCGTCGGCCCACTCAAATTCAAGTTTGGTGTGATAGGCTTGCCGGTCAACCACCTGCTGCACGTTGCGGGTGGCCACCCGCACGCCGTCGGCGTCTTCGCGGCTTTCAAAGGCGGTGGCTTCGTCAAACACAGAAACCAGCACATCGACCGGCTCCAGCGTTTTGCCGCCCCGGGCCGGCTCTTTGGTGAGCAGTTGGCCCTGGCTGTCGCGATAAGTGAAAGCGGTGGTGCGGCGGTCAATCTCGATGGTGACGGCGGCGGTGGCAAAAATCAGGCTGGCGGGCGTTTCCTGCACGGAAAACGGCACGTTGGCATCGGGCTGGGCGCTGACCATCAGGCTGGGCGCGGCGCTGAATTCCGGCTTGAGGCTGTAGCGCACCCGGATAAGCTGCGGCGTGCAGGGCGTCAGCGCCAGCATGCCGCGCTCGCTGTGAATGGTCAGGCCATCGGGTTGGGTGGAGTAGGTTAGAATTGTCATCAGGGTTCTCGATTAGGGTCTAAAGGACAGACTATGGAAGAGGGGGGACACCCCCCACCCCCCCGGCCTGCGGCGCTTGTTCAATAATTTACCGGTAACGCGCGGCAATTTCCAGCGCCGCGTCGATGTCTCGCTCCGTTTCAAAGTTCATCAGCACATGCACCCCGTCCGGCCCAATTTCATCGAGCAGCGGTTGCAGGGTGTCCACATCCACCGCGGCGGGCATTATCGCTTTGCCGCCGGCTTTAATGCGCTTGTACAGGTTGTACCATTTGGGATCGCCGCCCTGCGGCTGGCCCGCGCCCGGCGTCCACTGGATGGCGTCAAGCTCTTCAATTTCCAGCAGCGCCTCAACGTGACGGATGGCGTCCGGGCCGTCAAGGTGGTACAGCGAATAGTCCAGCCACTGGCACTGCTCGCGCAGGTGGGGTACTACAAAGCGGCGAAAGTCCGCCGGCGAAATCATGGCCGAAATATCGCTTTGCAGCTTGGCCACGCGGCCCGGCGCCCACAGCGAGAAGTAACAAAAGGCCATTTCGCCGTCAACGTTAATTTCCTGGTAAATGCGCTCAAAGACATCAAACCAGATTTTGTTGACGGCCCGAAGCTGCTGCTCCAGCGCTTCCGGGCGGTCAATGGTATCCAGCAGCACCGGCTGCGTGCCGCGCAACCCGGCCAGCGTATCCAGCCCCTCAATTAAATCCGGGCAGCCAACAAAATAGCGGCCCTGCGCCTGCTGTTTGCACGCTTTCACCAGATCAAGGTGGAGTTTGAGCCAGGGATTGCCTTCGTCCAGGTCGATGGCGTCGCTATCCGGGGTGCGGGGCAGAATCCAGATGGTGTCATCGCGGCCATCCAGCTCCGCGCCCAAAATGGCCGCCAGCGACCCCGGCCCCAGATGGGTGTTGGCCACCGGCAGAATATCGGCCTTAAAAGAACTGCGCGACAACGTGTAGTGCAACTGCGCGGCGCGCCAGGCGGGGTCAAACCAGTATTGGCGCAGGTCTTTGGCCGGCGGCACCGGCGCAACCGGCTCGTGGGGCGGGCCCTCTTTGTTAATGTGCAGCCACATGCTGATGACCAGCCCCTTGCCGGCCCACCAATCCAGATAATGCTGGCGGGATTCGGCCCAGTTTTCTTTCCATAGCGTGTGTGTCATTGAGTCCTCATCTGTTATTGAAAATGGACTAACTCTTTACCGCGCCGGCAACCATGCCAGACAGGATAAATCGCTGGGCCATAATGTAAACAATGATAACCGGCAAAATGGTCAGCACCACATCCGCCGAAACCAGGCTCCAGTCAGACTGGAACTGGCCAAAGAAGTTGTAAACGGCCAGCGTCATGGGCCAGTAGGTGCTGCGATTTAAGAAATAGAGGGGCATGAGAAATTCGTTCCAGATGCCCAAAAAATTGAGCACCGCCGAGGTGACCAGCACCGGCGTCAGCAGCGGGTAAATCACCGAGAAAAAGAGGCGCAGCGGGCTGGCCCCATCGATGATGGCGGCTTCGTCCAGTTCGCGCGGGATGGTTTCAATAAAGGCGTAAACCAGAAACACAGTAAACGGAATTTGGGTGGCGGAATACAACAAAATGATGCCCAATTGGGAATTAATCAGATGCGTTAGCTGCATCACTTTGGTCAGGGTAACAAAGTTGGTGGGCATGGCAATGCCCATAATAATGAAGAAGTAGACCGCTCGATTGAAGCGGGTGCGGTTGCGCGACAGAATATAGGCCGCCAGCGCGGCCACAGTCACCCCAATAAATGTTGAGGCCACGGCGTACAGCACGCTGTTGCCAAAGGCGGTTAGCAGCTTGCCCTTTTCAATGACGGTGATAAAGTTGCTCCATTGCAGGGCGGTGGGAAATTCCACCCCCATCGAGCTGGCTTCGGCCCTGGTTTTGAGCGAATTGACAAAAACCAGATAAATGGGAATAAAAGTGATGGTACAGGCAATAAAAGCCAGCGCGTGGTTAAAGAACCTTCCGAAAAATTTCACGTTACGCTTCCTCTTCCTGGTGCATCAGCCGAATGACCAGATAGCCCAGGGCAATCATCACCAAAAACAGCAGCGACGACAGCGCGGTGGCCACGCCGTAGCGCCCCTTGGAAAAGTCCTCAAAAATGGCGGTGTAAACGGTGTCTGTGGCCCGTCCGGGGCCGCCGTTGGTCAGCACAAACACAATGTCAAACACTTTAAGGCCGTACAGCAGGTTTAACACCGTGGTTACGGTTAAAACGGGCCGCAGCAGCGGCAAGGTGATGTGCTGAAAAGATTGCCACCGGCTGGCCCCATCGATGGCGGCGGCCTCGTAGTAATCGCGGGGGATGGCCTGCAAACCGGCAATCAAAATGACCATAATGTAGCCCACGCCGCGCCATGTGTCCACGCCAATGACCGAGGGCAGCGCCCAGGTAATATCCACCAGCCATTTTTGGGCCAAAAAATCCAGCCCCACGGCGCGCAGCGAGGTGTTTAGCAGGCCGGTGGCCGGGTTCAATATCGACTTAAAAATAAGGCTGATAACCAGGATTGGCAGCACGGCCGGCAAGTACATAACCGCCCGGTAAATGTTTTTCAACCGGCGGACGCCATCGGTGAGTAACACGGCCAGGGCCAGGGCAATTACGGTTTTCAAAAAGATGGTGGCCACGGTAAAAACAACCGTGTTTTTAATGAAGTTGACGTACCCTTTGCCCGAAGCAAAGATGGTTTGAAAATTCTCAAACCCCACCCAATTGATGTCGGTGGTGTAGCTGTTCCAATCGGTAAAGGCGTAGTAAAAACCCATCACGCTGGGGATCACATAAAACAGCCCGTACAGGGCCAGAGCGCCGGTAACAAAGTAGAACGGATAGGTTTTTGCTTTCATTGGCTGCCTCACAACTTCCACGCGGGTCAATTGGCCCGCCGGCATGCGCAAGCGGTGCGCTATTGCCCTTAACAGATTTTGATCACAGGGCCAGTTTTAAAAACTGGCCCTGTGTTGGTTGGGTGATTTTATTTGGCCCAGGCGGGATCAGAAGCCGTTTGCGCCATTTCGGCGCGGCGCTGATCGATGCTGGTCAGCACGTCGGCGGGGGTCATGCTGCCGCTAAACATCCCGGTCAGGTCTTTGCCAATGTCCATCCACTGCGGGTTAACGTAATTGACCGCATCCTGATAGACAATGGTCTTGGTTGGGTAGGTCTTGAGAAATTCCTGCTGGGCCGGGTTCCATTTTTCTTTCAGCCCGGAGAAGTTGAGCGAGGCAAAGTCATCGCTGTTGTCCAGCAGGTATTGCAGGTTTTCCGGCTTCATCAGAAAAGCCAGGTATTGCTTGGCTTCTGCAACGTGCGGCGAACCGGAATAGATGAACTTGCTTGGCCCGGCCGGGTGCGCCGGGGCAAGCTGGTTGTCTACCAGCGGGATGGGGAAGAAACCAAACGTATCGGCGGGCACATCGGGGTATTCCGACTCAACTGCCACCGGCGCGGTGAGCGTGGCAAGCGACATCGCGTACTCGCCGCTGGCCAGCTTTTTGGTGGTGTCGGTGTAGGTGTCAGACAGCGCGTTATCGCCAAAGCAGCCCATGTCGTACAGCTCCTGCAACTGGGTAATGGCCGTCAGCATGGTTTCATTTTCGGCAAAAGTGGCTTCGTTGGCGTTCAGTTTTTCGGCCAGGCCGGGGTTTAGCTCTTCAAAGCGGGGGCCAATCATGGGGAACCACAGCACGTGGTGCCAGCCATCGGACACGGGTTCGTAAATGGGCACAATGCCGGCATCCATAATGGTGGTGCAGGCGGCTTTGAAATCGTCATAGGATTTAGGCACTTCAACACCCAAATCGGCAAAAATCTTCTTGTTGTAGGTGATGATAAAGTAGTTAGAAGCGATGATGTCCCAGATTTCGGCGCCGTACACTTTGCCGTTCAGGCTAACCTGATCCAGGGCGTTGGGGTCCATGCGGCTCACCCACTCTTCGCCGGAGAGATCCACCGCGTTTTTCTCAACATCGTATTGCACTTTCAGGTCGGTTTTGCCGCTTTGGCCGCCAAAAATATCGGTGGCTTCGCCGGAGTTGAGCTTTGTTTTCAACACGTTAAAGTACTGGTCAGCCGGCAAAATCTGGTAATCAATGTGGATGCCGGTTTCGGCTTCAAACTTTTTGGCCAATTCAAACTCGGCGTCTTTAATCCAGTCCTGGCTGGCCATGTAGGTCAGGGTGATTTTTTCCTGGGCCGGTTCAGCCGCGGCGGGGGCTTCGGCTGCTTCAGGTTGTTCCGCTGGGGCGGCCTGCTCGGCGGGAGCGGCGGGTTCTGCCGGGGCCGGTTGGGAGCCGGCGCAACCGGCCAGCACCAGAGCCATCATCAGCGAAAAAATCAGGGGGAAAACTAACTTCTTCATAATTCTCTTGCCTCCAATTGGAAATGGTTAAATTAGATCGCGCTCATTTACAACGATGGAAATGGTAGGATCAATAAACACCTCCAAACCTGACGGGGTCAGCAGAGACCTCCGGTCAGCAACATTGAATAAGTGGCGGCTACAAAGAAGAATTTTTAACTGTAAATGTTACCGTAAACATTTACAGTATCATACAACACTTTTGATTCAATGTCAACGAGTTTTTGATAGATGACTGAACTCAAATTAGAATAGCGTGGGGTTTGTGCCTGAGTCGATTATTATTGACCAAACCTGCGCCAATATTGCCATCGAAAAAATTTGATTGTGTTTACGGAGGACTACGGGATGACGTCTTTTTTGAATGAAACCGCCCTCGGTCAGTTTGAGGGCCAAACTGATGTCGGCTCGGCCAATCTGGCCGGCTCTTGTGAATACGCTGGTGAGCAGTACACCATTTCCGGGGCCGGGGCCAATATCCGGGGTAACCGCGACGGCTTCCATTTTGTGTGGAAACGGATGACAGGGAATTTTATTGTGACCATGCGGGCCGCGTTTGTTAGCGCGGGGGCAAATTCGCACCGAACATTGGGCTGGATGGCGCGCGCCAGCCTTAACGCCGGTTCGGCCAATGTAAGCACCGGCATCCACGGCGATAGCCTGCTTTCGCTCCAATTCCGGCGGGCGCAGGGCAGCCCAACCGAGGAAATTCAGGCTGCCCTCACCGGCGCGGACGTAATCCAGTTGGAGCGAAAAGGCAACAGTTACATCATGTCTGTCGCCCGGTACGGCCAGCCGTTCACCACTGTTCAGGCCAATAATATTGATTTGGGCGATGAGGTTTACGTGGGGCTATTTGTCTGCTCGCACAAGGCCGATGTTGTTGAAACGGCCACGTTCAGCGATGTGCGCATTGTTGTGCCAGTGAAAGAAGATTTTGATTACCAGCGAGACCCTTTCGGCAGCCATTTGGAAATTGTTGATGTAGCCAGCGGCCGGCGGCAGATCATTTACAGCACAGACTATATTTTTGAAGCGCCCAACTGGACGCGCGATAGCCAGGCCCTGATCTACAACAGCGGCGGGCGATTGTACCGCTTTGACCTGGCAACCAAAACGCCGTCGCTCATCGACACGGGCACGGTTATCAGAAACAATAACGACCACGTTCTCTCATTTGATGGGGCCATGCTGGCCATCAGCAGCCACACTGGGGCGGAGAATGTCTCGCAGGTGTACACCGTGCCGGTGCAGGGCGGCACACCAAAGCTTGTTACCCCAAGCGGGCCGTCTTATCTGCACGGCTGGTCACCCGACGGCAAATTTCTGGTTTACACCGGCTTGCGTCACGGTGACTACGATATTTACCGTATTCCGGTTGAGGGGGGTGAGGAAACGCGGCTCACAACCGCGGTTGGGCTGGACGATGGGCCGGAATATACGCCTGACGGCGACTATATCTACTTTAACTCGGTTCGCAGCGGGCGCATGCAAATCTGGCGTATGAAACCGGATGGCAGCGATCAGGAGCAACTGACCGATGACGAATACAACAACTGGTTCCCCCACATTTCGCCCGACGGCAAATGGGTTGTATTTGTCACCTACCTGATTAATGAAGTCGAACCGAGCGATCACCCACCCGCCAGGCGGGTTTATCTGCGGTTGATGCCGCGCGACGGCGGTACACCCAAAGTGCTGGCCTACCTTTACGGCGGGCAGGGAACCATAAATGTTCCTTCGTGGTCACCCGATGGCAATCAAATTGCGTTTGTCAGCAACACGGTGCCGTACCGGTGATTGGGCCGGGCTGATTTCTTACATCCAACAAACCCAAAACCTGGCATAAAAATGCTACGCGTTGGCCAGTTGTACGGTAAACACCGTTCCTTTGCCAATTTCACTTTCCACACTGATCGCCCCGCCATGAGCCTGCGCCACCCGGGCCGCGATGGCCAGCCCCAACCCGATGCCCGGCGTAGAGCGGGATTTATCGGCCCGATAAAAACGGCCAAAGATATACGGCAGGTCTGCGGCGGCAATGCCAGCGCCCGTATCGCTGATGGTGATTTCTACCTGGCCCTGCGGCCGGCGAAGCGCAATCACTTTGATGTAGCCTTGCGTGGTATATTTAATAGCATTGTCCAGCAGGTTTACAAACAGGCGGATTAAGGCGTCGCTGTCGCCCGTTACAGTGAGGTTCTCGGCAATATCAGCGGTTAGCTCCAGCCCTTTGTCGTCGGCCAAAAGCCGCAGCGAGTCGGCCACATCCGTCAACAAGTGTGACAGATTGATGGTGTCCCTGGCCATGGGGGAGATGGTTTCGCTGCGGGCCAGGTGCAACAACCCTTCGATCAGGGTGTGCAGTCGTTCCGTTTCTTCACCCAGATCAGCCAGCACCTGCTCGTACTCGGCGGGGGTGCGCCGGCGGGCCAGGGTGCTGCCAAGAATGGTTTGCATGGCAGCCAGCGGGGTGCGTAGTTCGTGCGAGGCATCGGCGGTAAAGCGGCGTTCGCGCTGAAAGGCATCTTCCAGACGGGCCAGCATTGAGTCAAAGGTAGCCGCCAGCCGGCCAGCCTCGTCGGCACTGTGGGGCAGGTTAAGCCGGGCCGATAAATCCCGAGCCGAGATTTGTTGGGCGGTGCGCGTGATTTTGTCAATGGGCGCCAGCGCTCGCGCTGCCAGAAAGTAGCCGCCGGCTCCGGCAACAACAACCAGTAAAGGGCCGCCAATCCACAGGGTTACCAGCAGTTGGTTGAGGGTTTGCCGGTTACTGTTGAGATTTTGGGCTACCTGAATTTGCCCCACTATTTGCTGATTATCTTGAAGGATTGGCTCAGTATACGCTCGCACCAGATGCCGGGTAGCCGGATCGGTAAAGGTAGTAAACACTCCCGGTTGATCAGGGGTCGTAAAATTAACCTGGGGCTGAAGCAACGCCTGATAAGGCCCGTATTCCTGAAACGTTTGCCCGACGGAATCCACTATCCGAAAAGAAAAGCCATGTTCCCGCAACGAAAGGTTGGGCAGATCTTTAAAGAAATCATCAATAGGCACAACTTCTTTGTCTTGAATATCCAGTTCGGCGGCGGCTTGTGAAGCAGCCAGCCTTAACTCACTGTCCACGGCGTCGGCCAAACTTTGGGCGGTGCGAATGTAAATGAAGAAGCTAAAGAGGACTAACACAGCCAGCAGCAGCGCGGCCGTCCACAGGGCAAAACGTATACGCAGGGTTTTTAAATGGTTCATTCATCCCCACTTTGGGCTGATAGGCGATAGCCGGCCCCCCGGACGGTGTGGATTAGTTTTAACTCGAAGGGGTCATCAATTTTGCGCCGCAAATTTCGAATGTAAACATCAACCACGTTGGACTGGTTAAAAATATCGTAATTCCAAACGGCTTCGGCAATTTCGGTGCGGGTCAGGATTCGTTCCGGTTCCCGCAGCAAACATTCTAAAACCGCGTATTCTTTGTTGGTCAACTCGATAAGCCTGTCACTGCGCAGCACGCGCCGGGTGCGCGGGTCCATGATCAGATCGGCTACCTGCAACAGACTCCGCCCGGACAATCGAGCTGTCTGCCGCCGGGTGAGGGCGCGGAGCCGGGCCAACAGTTCCTTCAGTTCAAAGGGTTTGACCAGATAATCGTCGGCCCCGGCATCCAAACCCGTCACCCGGTCATCCACGGCATCACGAGCGGTTAGCATCAGGATTGCCGCCTTGTGGTTTCGGCTGCGCAAGGCGCGACACACCGTCAGGCCGTCCATTTCAGGCAGCATAATATCCAGCACAATCAGGTCAAACGGAACCACATCGGCCCAGGCCAGCGCCTCTGGGCCGGTGAAGGCGGCATCTACGGCGTAACCTTGTTCTTCCAGCCCTCGTTTCAGGTACGTTGAGATTTTGCGGTCATCTTCAACAATTAACACCCGCACGGTTGGCTCCTGACAGATATGTTGAGACTCTAGTGTAAAGTTTAATTTGCCCCGGGAGCGTGTCAAATCTTTCCTGGTGTACCCGTTAATCTGCCGGCTTGAGCGCCGCAAGGTTTTCCTGAAGTTGCGCGGCGATGGCAGCGGCGGCCGGGAGGTCTTCCTCGTCTGCGGCGGCCCGCAGTTGGTCAAGCCGGGTTTCTATGGCGCTGACATCGGCGCTGGCCAGGGTATGAGCAAAGCGATCCCAAATCCACTCCAGAGCAGTAACATCGCCCAGCACCAAACCGGCTTCACCGCCGGCGGCATCGACCAAAACCTGTTGAACCCACAGCCCAAACCGGGCGCGATCAATCTCGGTGACCGGCTGATAACGTAACTGCAAATCAAGGCCGGCCTGAGCCACGTCAATGGCTGCCTTACGGGTTCCGGCGACATTGCGGTGTTTAACCGCCGGAGCAAGAGCATCGCCGGCCAGCGCCGCCAGAGCGCGATTCATCTGGGCGTCCAGCAGTTGGGGCACATTGCCGTTCAGCCGGTAGCTGGCCCAGGCGGCGGTTATAGCGTCAAGGCTGGCCGAGGCCGTTCCCCAATTTCCGGATTCGGCTGCGTCAAAAATGGCCAGGGCGCTGTTGAACAGGGTTTCCAGCTCAACCGGCACAGGTTCAGCGAGCGCGTCGGTGGGCACGGCCAAAGCCAGCGCCTCAAGGTCGCCGCCGCTGCCGGTATAAAACTCGCCGTAACCGGGGGCAAAAATTTTGGCTTCGTGGCCGCCGTCCATGTGCAGTTCCCGGGTAATAATTGCTCCGGTCACAGCGCCAGCCGGGCCAGCCACGGTCTCATCGATAGTTGTGACAGTGACCTCTTCAAAAACAAGGCCAGGGCTGTTTTCGGGGCGGTACACATCATCTGTCTGGGGATTGGCGGGCATAATCATAGCCGCCGGCCCATCCTGACCCGCCAGCCATGTTCCCTCGGTGTCGGCAAGTGCGCCGTCTTCATAATTGAACACATCCTCACCCAAATACCAAACCGAACCGTCGTTGGCCTGGGCGTACCAGTCCAGCGCCACTTCCTGAATGCGGCCATCAAGGTAGGCGGTGTATTGTGATGTCAGCGCCTTAACCATTTGGCCGTTCAGGGTGATAGTTTTAGTACCGGGCAGCAGGGTGGTTTCGGCCCGGAACATGCGCCCATCAATGTTGCCGAGTAAAACCGCCGAATGAAGCTGGCTGATTGGAAAAAGCGGGTTGGTGATGGTGGTGGGGTTTGAGAACGACGGCCTGGCCAGGTCAACGCGGGCGCTGGCCGGGGCGCAGCCAAGGCCGCTCTCGGTGCCGCAGGCAGATGCGGGCGTGGGGGAGGCGGCAGGGGTGGGGGTTGCTTTGGGGGGCGCGGCGGGCGAAACGGCCGGGTGAAGCTCAATCAGAGTAAAGGTCTCGCCGGTTTTCAGGTCAACCGTTTTGATAGTGCCGATGCCGGCGGCATAATATTTTTCTTCCTGGGCATCGGGGTCCAGGGCAGAAAAGTCATAAGTTTTGACTACATTGGTGTAAGCGCCGTAAGCAATGGTCACATTTTCGCTGGCGCTCAACAATTTGGCCTGATCTTCGGCCTCGCCGGGATAATATTCCTGATAGTAGGTTTCGCCAATGTGGGCAGCCGGGTTGGCATACATAATAATGCCCGGCAGAGCGCCATTCACCCCCGCTTCCCACGAACCGGCGTGATCCAGCAATTGGCCATCCTCGTAGTTATCTACGGCTTCACCCAAATACCACACATTTCCGGCCTTATCCTGAGCAAACCAGTCAAAGGTTTGTTCAACCATTTCATCTTCAGCGTAAACCGTATCTTTCACTACGGTGGCCGTAACGCCCATCACCTCGCGGGTTTCAGCCAGAACATTGATTTCTACATATTCCAAACCATCTTCGGTCAGCCCTTCATAAATAAGGGTTGTCCCGGGAATGAGCGGGAAGTAGGGGTTGTCGATCACGGTAACAAAATCAGCCGGAACGGGTGGCTGAGGTGGAGTCTGGGCGAAGGTTAGGCCGCTTGACATAGTTAGCATCACCAGCAGCATTCCCCCAATTAATAAATGGTTATAGCCTGGCCTTAGCATCGCACTGTATCCTTTCTTAATTTCAAAAACATGGATAGTTTCAGTGCAAAGGTTATCGTATTAATATGAAGCCGTCATGAAGCGCAGATGAAGGTTTTCTTCATCCTGTTTTGAAAACGTGGGGAGAAATCAGGAGATGGCTGGGGCCAACGTGCCGGTCCGGGGGCGCACTGCCCAAATTGAGTTAAGGTTGTATGGTCAAAGTGATGGCCGGTGACGAGGCGGCGCTCCACATAAAGCCGGTGGTTGGCCCCTGGCCTGGGTCAAGGCGAACCTCGCCCGACACGCTGATCATGGCCGCTAGCTGGCCTGGCTGCGCGGCCCGCAGGGGAAAGATGACTTCGCTCTGGCTGGCCGAGGCCGAGACAAGTTCAACCTTTGCGCCGGTAAAACCCCTAAATTTCACTTCACCGTCGTAGCGGATGGTAACTGCCGGTTCGTCCCGCAGGTACAGGGTGTATTGCGGCAACCCCAGGTTGGTGGGCCGGCCGGTCAGCGTTATCATGCCGCCAACCGTGGCCGCAACAGGCTGGGCGCTGATGTCAACCCGCGCTCCGGCCAGTTGGGCCTGAACATTGGGCGTGGGCGGCAAAGGCAGCGCCGTGGGCTGCCCCGGCGGGGGAGGCAGCGGAACCGGAGTTGAGCTTGGTTCGGGCGCGGGCGGCACAGGCGCGGGCGGCGGCGGGGGAGTAAACGTTGGCCAGGGCGTATTGGTAACCGCTGCCGGCAGGGTTGGGGGAGCTGTGGCCACAGACGGCACAGCCGGCGCGTCGCAGCCAGTGGCCGGCAAAATAAACATAATCAGGCCGATGATTGATGCCAGAGGCCGCCGCGTGGGGCCGGATAACCCCACTTTATGGCACATCAGGATACACCAGCAAGCCTTCAAACCGGTTGGCCAAATAAACATTAACGCCGCCAGGCACAGGGCCGGCAGCCACGTCCATTAGCGAGTCCCACTGCTGCTGCGCGGCCGGGATAAAGCCGACCTCGACGGGGGCGGCCGGGTTAGAGATATCCACCACGCTCAAACCGCTGGCTCCCCAGCCGTTGGCCACATACAGCCGGTTACCGGCCAGAGTCAGGCTAAAAACCGAACCTTTGCTGAGATAAGCGCCAATTTCACGCGGGCCGGCGGGGTTGGAAACATCTACCAGCCGCACCCCCTGGCCCATCGTGCCCAGATAAGCCAGCGGCGTGGACGGGTCGGCGGGCGAGGGAGCGACAGCCATGTCGGTGATGACATCGCCGGGGCTGAACGCGCCCAGCAGGTGCGGTTGGGCCGGGTTGGAAACATCAAAAATGCGCAGGGTGTCTACCCGGTCTACAGCGTAAACAGTTTGGCCCAGCACAGCGACTTTGCCGGTATCGCCCGCAAGCCGGCCCAGTTCACGGGTGGCCGCCGGAAGGGAAACATCCAAAATAAGGAGGCCGTCCTGCCCCACGCCACAGTACACGGTTTGGCCGGCCACTGCCAGGTAAACGGGGTTACCCGGCAAAGGATACAACCCAAGCCGTAATGGCTGGGCCGGGCGAGAGATGTCAACCTGGTGGAGATTCCCGCCGGACATCAGGTAGGCCACCGCGCCCTCCACCACCAGCCCGGCGGCGTTTTCTGCCGGATAAAAACCGATTTCTGCCGGGGCGGCCGGATTGGCCACATCCAGCAGGTGCAGACCGGTGCTGTCGGTGAGGTAGGCGGTGTTGCCCACAACAGCCACGCCATTGGCTTCTGTAAATGGCAGGTTGGCGGGCAACGGCCCGGCTGCTGAAGGCGCGACTGCCGGG
>CAYOXS010000048.1:0-4749 GCA_964407935.1 uncultured Caldilineaceae bacterium | reverse complement strand
GTCAATTGATTGCCATCGAGCGCCAGCGGCGAGCCGCCGGTATTCTCTACGGTCAGCTCAACCCGCAATTGAAACTGGCCGGCGGCGGCCGGTTCCAGATGAAGCGAGGTGATGGTGGCCCGCAAATCGTTGGGGAAATCAAAGATGGTGCCGGGCGGACTGACCCCCAGTTGAATGGCGTTGAACAGCGGCGGCGGCGGCAACGGCGATTCGGCCACGTTATATCTGGCGGTTTCCGCCGGTTGCCCGGTGTCTGTGGCGGCAATGTTCAGCCAGACATCGGTGGGAGTGTGGTTGGGAGAGATTTCGACCCAGGCCAGCCCGGCGGCCTGGAAACGCGGGGCCAGGGCGATGTCTTCGCCAGCCGGCAGGCGGGTGTAGGGAGCAAAATCCAGGCCGGCCAGCGCCAGCTCGCTGCCGGCGGAGTCGCGCAAGCCGCCGGAGAGGCCGCCGTTGGGCAGGGCCAGCCAGGTAGAACTGATATTTTCCAGAGTCAATTTTAACACCAGCCATTGCCGCCCATCGGCCGGTTGGGGCAGCGCCAGTTGGGTGACCAGCGGGGCGGCGGCATCGCCCACCAGCGTGCCGGTAACGTATAGCTGCCAGTTGGCGCTTTGGGCGGCGGGCACGGCCGGCGGCGGAAGCGGGGTTGGGGTGGGTTTTGGCGGGTTAATAAACGAATCACATCCGGCTAAAATTAACAGCAGCAGCGTTAAATGGATGATTTGCCAGCCCAATTTTCGATGATGCATCAAAATTTGTCTTCCACGCTGAAGCGGCTCATGTCCTCCACCCACCACAGCCCTTCCAGCGGCATCACGGCGTAATCAACTGCCAACTCTTTTTTGACCATAAACTTGACATAGGCCAGGCTAAACAGAGCCTCGATCGCCTCTCTGTAAGCGGGAGCGGTATTCGGGTCGCCCTGGCCGTCAATCACCAAAAAGTTTAATGGCGGAACATCAACAGTCGTTGCCGTTTTGGCTGAGGGGTTGTAAAGATGTTTGAGTTCTTTTTTGAAATCGATTTTGTTCATGGTCAGAATACCCTCTATTGTGATGTTCTATTCGCCGTATTGCGTGTTGCAACAGGGGTTTGATACGCAACACGCAATACGGTTCACTTTGCCGGATAGATTGATTAGCGGGGCGGGATAGTCACTTGCAGCGTGTAATCGACGGCGCTGCCGCCCGGCGCGCTGATGCCGATAAAATAGTCCTGCGTCAGCGGCAGCGCTCCGCTCCAGCTCATCCCCCCGGCTCCGGCCGATTTGAGCACCTCGCCATTGGCCCCGCTGATGGACAGCAACGCCTGCCCGGCGGTGGGGATAACCGTAACGGTCATCGTTTGGCCGGCCTGGGCGGCTAAAACATAAGAGTTAACGCCATTTGGAGGCAGGTTGCCCCATAGTGTAGCGCCACTACTGCCCGGCGCAAACTGGATGCGGTGGGCCGAAGGCTGGTCGCCAATGACCGGCAGGTTGGCAACGGGCGCAGAAGTGCGGATGTAACGAGCCATGACCCAGCCGGTGTAAGTGGGCATGCCCATCCCCGGATAACCACCCCATTGCACTTTAAGCCAGTCGGCGGCGCTGTTACGGCCCAACAATTTTACCTGCTGCCCGCCGCTCAGTTGGCTGGAAATGTTGTAACCAAAGCCAGGCCCGGAGCGCACGTTCAGCGTGGGCACGGTCACAATTCCGGATAGATTGTCGGGGGGCGGCGGCGTTGTCCCGCCATCGGTGACCGGCAGTTGAAAAATGGGCACGCTGCTCCAAACATAGCGGGCCATTACCCAGCCGGTTGGCACCGCAAAGGTGGGGTAGGGGCTGGAAACCTGCGCTTGCAGCCAAACGCCGTCGGCGCTGCGGCCAATCAACGGCAGGCTATCGCCCCGCCGCACTGTGCCGATGATATTGTAACTGAGGCCGGGGCCGCCGCGCACATTCAGTTGATAGGCGGTTACATAAGCGGTGGCCTGGCCGGGCGGTGGGGGCGGCGGTGTGCCGCCATCGACCACGGGCAGGTCAAAAACAGTGCCGGAGCCGAGGCTAACAAAGCGGGCGGCAGCCCAGCCTTCCTGCCCGGTTAGCGGCAGGCGAACCCGCAGCCAGGTGGCATCGGCGGTGCGGCCGGTTAAGGACAGCGTATCGTTGCGGTAAACCCGGGCGATGGTGTTGTAATTGAGGCCGGGGCCGGAGCGAACATTCAACTGCCCGGCCCAAACATAGCCAACCGAACCATTCGGCGGGTCGGCCAGCACAGAACCGCTTCCGGCGTTGAGAAACACAACAACCCCGATGGCGATGGCCGCCAGAAATTTGATGAACTTGCGTGAATTGAACAACATAGCTACCTCCAAATCATTTTGTTTTTAAGGTTCACAAAGTCAGGCGACAAAAACGAGTCGCTCTTTTTTAGACGTTGCACTCGGCCAAAGAGTTCCCGTCCGGCTACTGTAACCGGTCAACTTTGGTTACATACACCGCAAAAGTTAAGGTTGAGTTGCCCGCCGTGCCGGTCACCTCCCAGCAACCTTCGGCGGGAAAGACCAGCCAGCTATCCTGGTAGCCGCTATCGCCAAAACCGGGCGTAATTTCGGCCTCCAGTGGCGGCGTATTCAAGTCATCCAGGCGACGGCCTTTGATGGTAAGCTGACCCGGCTGCCCGCGCCACCACCACCAGTTGTAGGTGAGTTTGCCATCGGGCCGCACGTTTTCCGGCGGAACCAGCACGCCGTTGGGCAACAGGCTCGTCCATAACTGGCCGTTGCCGTGATAGCTGGCGGAAGCGGGCTGGCCGGGCGGCGGATTGCCGTTGGGTAGCGTTACCGGGCAACTGGCCGGGATGGGGTAGGGCGTTGCCGTTGGGGCAGGGGTTGGCAGCGGCGCCGGAGTCACCGTGGGCGGCCAGCCTACCTGAAGCGATATAAGCAAAAATGTCTCTTCCCCGGCGGGCGTGGTCAGGCGTTGGCCGGTATTTTGATCAAACACACCCAGCCGCAGCAGGTATAAATCGGCTGGCAGGTTAGTGGGCAGCGCCAGCGCAACACACGCTGCTACCAAATCGATTGAATGCTGGTTTAGGTGGGGGCATTGCCCAGCCCTGGCCTGAGCAACCGGATGATTGGCGCTGTCAAGCAGAAAGACAAAAAAGTCAGTCTCAGCAGACCGGGTTTGCCCGTAAAAACTCAGGTCAACCGTATCACCGGGCGCAAAAGAGGCCGCCGGCAGGCTGTAGCCGAGCAGCTTTACCCGGTTGCCAAAGGTTGCCAGGCCGGGCAAGGCTGACCACTCGGCAGGGGCCGGCGCGGTGAGCATATCACGGGCCACCGGGGTAACGGACACGGGACGGGTGCGGCCAACCAGCCAGCCCAACGCCACGACCAGCAGGAGTATGACGGCTGTGGCCGCCACCGAACTGGCAAAACGCCATGCCTGCCGCTGCCAGATTTTACGCCGCAATCGCGCCTGTACCCGGGCATTGATCTGTGGGGCAGGATACTGATTTTGCCAGCGCCGGCGCATTGTTTGGGCCAACCGGTGGTGCAACTCAGCGACTTCACCGGCGTAACGGCGGCAGTCGGCGCAGCCGGCCAGGTGGTTGTTAAGCGCCGTTTGTTCTGCCGCCACAAGCTCGCCGCGGCCCAAATGCAAAAAATAGCGAGCCTGCTGGTGGGTTAAGCTGTTCTTTTGCCCCTGGTTCATGGGTCCAACATCCTTCGCATTTGCTCGTGGGCCGTGTGCAGCCAGGTACGGATGGTGCGTTCGCTAACACCCAACACCTGTCCAATCTCCGCCAGAGGCAGCTCGTGGTAATAGCGCAGGATGATTGCCTCGCGGCGGCGCTCGTCCAGAGCGTTGATGGCCCGCCAGAGAGCCGCATCCTGCTCTTGCCGGAGGGTGGTCTGTTCCGGCGGCGGTTCGGCAGGGACAGACAAGCGGGACAGCGCCTGTAACACCCCGGCCAGGCGAGCCTGGGCGCGGCGTTTGCGCAACCGCCCCCGGCAAACATTGAGGGTGATGCTGTAGAGCCAGGTGGTAAATTTAGCCTGCCCCCGAAACGTATCGAGCTTGCTCAGAGCGGCAACCAGCGCATCCTGGGCGGCTTCGTCGGCCTCGGCCGGGTCATCCAGCATCGACAAAGCCAGCCGGTAGACCGGCGGAGTGTAAGTCCGCACCAGAGCCTCAATCGCCAGCGAGTCGCCCTGCCGGCAGAGAGTGAGCAGTTGCATGGTATCCACAGTGATCATCAGCCTATTAGATGCAGTTGGAGACAAAAAGCGGAAGCGGTTAGGGCCATCAGCGTTACAAATGGATTGGCCAATTGGGCCATAACCGCGGGTTGTTCCTCAAGCGTAAAGCAGCCTGCCTATCAGTATATTACAAATCCTGTGATAATTGTATGTTATTTGAGCTGGGATTGCTGCTATTGCTCGCCTGCAAAATAAAATTACTCGTGAAGGAATGGTAAATTTCTTAGTAAGAAACTTATATTTTCTTAGTAAGAAATTACCATTTTCTTAGTAAGAAACTTGTGTTTTCTTAGCAAGAAACTGATGATTTCTTAGTAAGAAACTGATGATTTACAGGCGAGAGATTATCATTTCTTTAGTAAAGAAAAAAAACGGATGGTTGGGGATAAGTGTGGGTTAGGCGGCGGCCCGGTGGAATGAATGAACCAGCAAAAACCGGGAGTGGAATTTGTTGCTACACCAGGCCCAATTCTTTGGCCTTGACTGCGGCCTGAG
>CAYOXS010000047.1:18532-25308 GCA_964407935.1 uncultured Caldilineaceae bacterium | reverse complement strand
TTTTGCCCGCCGGATCATCCGGGTTGTCAACCGTGGCCGCAAAAAAGGGCGGCAGCTCGATCCGGCGCAATTCTTGCAGCGATTTGTCAACCGTGGCCACTTCGTTATCGGGCAGGCGATCGCTGCCGCCGTGGCCGGGGAAATGTTTGGCAACGGTGGCTATCCGGCCGCCGCTGCCCTGGTGGATGCCCCGAATGTAAGCCCGGCCCAACTGGCCCACCCAATAGGGATCGCCGCCAAAAACTCTGATGCCGATGTCGCCGCGGCCGGTGGGGCGGGGGTCGTTGAGCACATCCAGGTTTGGCCCCAGCAGAAAATTAACGCCCAACGCCGCCAATTCCTGACCTACGAGTTTGCCTACGGCCTCGGCTTTGGCCGGGTCCCAGGTAGCGCCAATGGCCATTTGGCTGGGAACCGGCGTTAGCCCGCGGGTAATGCGGGTGTACGGAAACCCGTCGCCCTCATGATCAACGGCGACCAGCAGCGGCACGCCGTTGGTATTAAACGCAATGGTTTTGAGCTGGTTGGTCAGTTCCGTAATTTGGCGGGGAGCTGACTCATCGTTATTAAAATTGCTGTTTGACGAGAGCAGAATAACGCCGCCAACCTTGTATTCGGTGATAAGCTGCCACACTTCGGAGTCGGGGTTGGCGTCGGCGCCAACAAAGGGCACCAGAAAAAGCTGGCCTACTTTGTCTTCAACCGACATCCGCTCCATGATTTGAGTTACGGGGTCTTCCGGGTTTTGCGCCCGGACATGTTGCAGCGGCAGCAGGGTAACTGCGCATAATATCAAAAGAATCAAGCTAAAACGCTTAATTGGCATCATAAGCGCATGATACCTGAATTTGGGGAAATCAGCGAATACCGGCGGAGAATTAGCAGGCGGCTACCAACGGGCCTAACCTATTTGCCAGGCAGAACTCTGGGCAGTACTTGTGTATTAGGCGGGTTGATAATAGAATGGGATACTGTCAGACTGGAACCAAACACCACAAACAGCAACAATATTGTTAACAGTAGTCGCCAGAGCATATCTTGCCAGGTAATAGAATCGGGTTTGGTATTGTTGATCATATCCATAGACAGAGTTTTTGGATTTGCGCTCCAATTATAGCATAATTGGGACTTAAGTTTCCGGTTAGCTGACTGTCAACTTGCCAACGATCAAACCGTTGGTTAAGCGTAGGCTTGCCGCCTCTGCCGATAGGGTATAGTCCGGTTGATAATAGAACAGTTCGTTTTCGGGTTGAATGTAGACCCATTCCGGCCAATTTTTAAATAGTGTGGATGCAAGGGTTGGAGTAATGAAATTGGAAGAACAAACCTCGTTGCAGAACCAATTGAGCAAATATTTACCCGTTTTTGGTACGGCCTGGTATCAGGCAATTGTCCGGGCCGATTGCGACTCGGAGCAGGCGCTGGAACTGCACACGCAGGTGATGAAACTGGCAGAGCGAGTGGTGATCCTGCTGCAGCAGCAGCCTTTTGACGACTCGGCAGCGCAGCAAATGGGGGCGGCGCTGGCTTCGCTGGAATGCACCCAACCCGATGTTTTGGGCCGATCTCAGGCTGTTTTAACCAACCAGCTTGTGGGCGATTTGCCAACCGGTGTGCCGCAGGCCGTGATTGCCCAATTATTGGGCAATTTGTCGGTGGGGTATTTTTTGCATGTTAAAAATAACCCGGCCGCGCCGGCCTCAGATGGAGCGCCGGCTGTCCGCCCTGCGCCGTCGTCTACGGCGCGGCTGGACAGCCTGAAAAAGATGCAGATTTTTGAAATGGCTATTATGAACCAGCGTCTGCGCGATGAATTGGCTCATCAACGAGAGGTTGAGGCCGAGCTGCGCCAGTTTAACCTGGATTTGGCCGTGGTTAACCGGGCCAGCCAGGTATTTTACTCCACGCTCGACCTTGATCAGGTGCTGAGCACCATTCTGGATGAACTGCACAACATGCTCGATGTGCATGCCTTTTCGTTGTGGCTGATTGATGACGAGACCCGCGAACTGGTCTGTTACCGCTCCACCGAATCTCACGCAGCGGTCATGCTCGGCTGGCGGCTGGCGTTGGGGCAGGGGGTGGCTGGCCGGGTGGCCGAAACCGGCAAAACAGTGATTGTCAACGAAACCCGCCTGGACCCGCATCACTTTAAAAAGATTGACGAGCAGTTGGGCATCGAAATTCGGTCTATTTTGAGCGTGCCGCTGCTGGGCCGAAAAAATGTGCTGGGAGTTATTCAGGTGGTAGACAGCGTGCCGTATCGCTTTACCATTACCCAGCAACTGATGCTTGAGTCGCTGGCCGAGGCGGCCGGGGTGGCCATTGAAAATGCCCGGCTGTTTGAACAATCCCGCCGTGATGTTGAAACCAAATCGATCCTGCTGCAAGAGATCAACCATCGCCTCAAAAACAACCTGGCGGTAATCAAAAGTATCTTGCATTTGAAACGGAGCCGGATTGCCACCGACGATTTTTCCAGCATCCAGTCCATTACCGAAGATGTGATGAGCCACGTGCAGGGGCTGGCCACCGTTCACAATTTGTTGTCTACCTCAAACTGGACGCCGCTGCCTCTCAGCGAACTGGTGACCCGCGTGATCGACACCACGTTGCAGGTGCTGTCGCCGGACAAGCTGATTTCAGTGGATGTGACGCCGTCGGCTGTGTGGGTTACTGCCGATCAGGCACACGACCTGGCGTTGATTCTTAACGAGCTGATGACCAATGCGGTTAAATACGCCCTGCCTCAGGCAAAAGAGGCGCTCAAAATAACGGTCAGTATCTCGCGCAACAACAACACCGCCCGGCTTGAGTTTAAAGACAGCGGCCCCGGCTATGCGCCGGAGCTGCTGCTGCTGCGCCCCGAACATCACAGCCTGGGCTTTGAATTGATCAAACATCTGGTGCAGAACAATCTTGAAGGGGAGATTTCGCTGCGGAATGAGGCTGGCGCGGTGGCCGTGATTGATTTCCCGGTAGAAATCACCACCAACTAGCGGCGCGGCTCGGCAATTGTCACCGGTTCCACATGCACAATCACATCGGTAATGCCGAGCGCTTCTTGCAGCCGGTTTTGCGCCACATGCCCCAGCCAGTGCGCCTCTTCAATGGTCATCTGATTATCTACCTGAATGTGCAAATCAAGGTAGCTGGCCTGGTTTGACCCCCGGCTGCGGATTTTGTGGCACGATTTTATCCCCGCCACCGCCGTTACTACCTCTTCAACCTTTTTCTTGTCGACAGCAGCGCTGTCGGCCAAAATGTTCGACGCCTGCCGGACAATGCCCCAGCCGGTATGCGCGATGGCCCCCACAATCGCCAGCGCCACCAGCGCATCGAGCCAGGGCCAGCCGGCCTGCACTGCCACCAAACTGCCCAGCACCGACACCGATACAAAAATATCCGAGCGGGTGTGCGCGGCATCGGCCAGTAAAATGGCGCTGTTGAGCTGCTGCCCCTTTCGCCTTTCGTAGACGGTTACGCCCAGATTGATGAGAATTGTCATCCCGATCACCGCGTAACTCAGCGGCGACACTTGCGGGGCAGTGCCATCGAACAGGCGGGTAAAAACGCTTTTTAAAATATCCCAACTGGTTAACAACAGCAGCAGGCCGATGCCCAGTGTGGCAAAGGTTTCGTATTTGTAGTGCCCGTAGGGATGGTCTTTGTCTGGCGGGCGGCTGGCCAGGTGCGTGCCCACCAGCCCAATGATATTAGACGAGGCGTCGGTGGCGGAGTGAAAACCATCGGCGACCAGGCTGATTGAACCGGCGGCCAGCCCGGCAGCGATTTTGGCCAACGCCACCAGCACGTTGGCCAGCAGCACCTGCCACAAAACACGGGTTACCTCTTGCTGCGGCGATGTCGATTGGGGGTGACAGGATTTGGTGGCAACCATTTGTTAACCGTCCATGCCAAAATTCTGCGCAGCGCGCAGTGGGGTATTTTTAAAATACCCCGGTTGCGGCCAGTATTCAATAGCCCGCTGTTAACTTTCTGTTGAGCAGCTTCTAACATTTTTTTCAGAAGCCGCTAACTATTAATTTAGACCCGGCTAAGGGCCGTTTTCATTTGTTGGAGAGCCTGTTCCAGCGTGGCCCGCGCACAGCCAAAATTGAGGCGCACAAAGCCTTTGCCGTCCGCGCCAAAATCAATGCCATTATTGAGGGCAACTTTGGCTTCTTTCAGGAAGAACTGCTGCGGGTTACCGTTAAGGCCGGCTTCGCGGCAGTCCAGCCAGGCCAGGTAGGTGGCATTGGGCGCGGTGGTGCGCAGCGCCGGCAGTTGGTGGGTGACAAAGTCAACCAAAAAATCGCGGTTGGCCGCCAGATAAACCAGCAGCTCATCGAGCCAATCCTGGCCGTGCTGGTAGGCGGCCAGCGCGGCCGCGTAGCCCAACACATTAACGTGCGGCACAATGCCCAGCGCGGCCTTTTTTACTTTTTCGCGGAGTGTTTTATCGGGCACAATGGCCATGCTGCACCCCAGCCCCGGCACGTTAAAGGTTTTGCTGGGGGCCAGCAAAGTGATGCTGTTTTGCGCGATCTCCGGCGAAAGCGTGGCCAGCGGTACGTGCTCCGCGCCGTCGAGCAGCAGGTCGCTGTGGATTTCATCGGAGCAGATAACCACGTTGTGGCGAGCGCAGATTTCGGCCATTTTGAGCTGCTCGGCGGCGCTGTAGTCCCGGCCAATGGGGTTGTGCGGGTTGCACAAAATAAACAGCCGGGTGTTGGGCTGAATCGCCGCCTCAAACACATCAAAATCGATCTCGTAGCCAAAGGTGCGGCCGCTGCCGGTGAGCGTTAACGGAGCCGTAACCAGCTCTTGCCCGTGGTTGGCCGGCGCGGTTAAAAACGGGGGATAGACCGGCGTTTGCACCAGCACGCTGTCGCCGGGCTGGCCCACCGCCCGGCACACCAGATTGGTGCCGCACACCAGCCCCGGCAGGTAAATAATCTCCTCAGGGGACACGCTCCAGTTGTACAGCCGCTGCATCCGGTCACAAATTTCCGCCGACAGCTCCTCCGGTTCCAGGCCATAGCCAAACACGCCGTGGTCAATGCGCCGGTGCAGGGTTTCCAGCACCGCCGGCGGCGACATAAAATCCATATCGGCCACCCACAGCGGCAGCACATCCGGGTCAAAGTAGTTCCATTTTCCACTGTCGCTGTGGCGGCGGTCGATAATCTGGTCAAAGTTGAATTTCATTTTGGGCGTTACCTCGGTTAAATATAATTACAATTCGTCCTCAAAAATCAGGCGGGTGCGTTCAATTTCGGCCCAGCAGTCGGCCAGGCCGAGGGCTTTGAGCACCTCTTCTGGCCGCAGATTGCCGTACTGGCCGGCGGTTACCCGCAGCCACAGCACGGCGTCGCCGCCCGCCACCGATTCCAGCCGCAGGCCGTGCAGCCACGCCCGCAGGTCAAACTCTTCGGCCTGTTTTTTGCGCCGGCGGGTTTGAAGCAGCGTATCCGCCGCCAGCAGCGACTCAATCCGCGCTGCCAGTTCCCCTTCGGGCAGGTCGGTTTCAACGGTCACGCGGTATTCAGCCTGGCGCAGTAAATGTTGCAGGGTGGGCGCTTTGAGCGGCACTTCTGCCACCGCTTGCAGGCCGATGCCCGCGGGGAGTTTGGGCGCAATTCGCTGCTGCGCTTCATCCGGCGACAGGGCTTCGGTCAGTACAATATCCAGAATTTCGGCGCGGCCGGTGCTGCCCAGCGGCAGCCCGCTGGCAAACTGCATTTTGGGCCGGGGGTTGAAGCCCTGCGAATAGGCCAGCGGGATTTGCGCCCGGCGCAGCGCCCGCTCCCAGGCCAGCGCCAAATCCAGATGTGAAATATATTTGATGTCTTTTTTCTTGGCGAAAACCAGCCGCAGCCGGTATTTTTCCGGTTGGTTGGGGTCAGTCATACGAGTCCTTCATCAGACTATTGAGCAGCGTGCGGGTGGTTTCAGAAATAGGCAGGGTGGAACTGTTGACTTGAGCCAGGGTGAACCAGCGGGCATCGCGTACATCATCGGCGGGGCGCAGCGGCTGGTCGGGGTCTTCGGCAGTGGCCAGCAGGTCCAGAATCACGTAGTGGTATTGCACCCGGCCCGCTGCATCTCGATGGATGGCATCGAAGCTAAAAACCACTTCACCGGCGCGCACCCGCAGGCCGGTTTCTTCCAGCACTTCCCGTTCAACGGCAGCGGTCAGCGTTTCACCCAACTCAACTTTTCCGCCGGGGATGGCCCACTGGCCGAGCGCGGGCGGTTGGCCGCGCAGCACCAGCAGTACTTTATCTTCGTGTAGAACAACGCCGCCCGCCGCTACCCGGGGCGCATCGGGATATTCTCGGTTTGACATTCGGTTATATTACGCAAAATCGGCCCGGATGCAAACTGTTCAATTTTGCAAGCCTTTTGCTGTCGCTTCTGGTTCGTGTTACAATATTTTGCGCACGGCGAATTGTCGAGTAGCGGGTAGGTCACGCTTTAAGCGTGACGGTCGGGCTGCAAGCCCAACCTACGGTTGCTGCAATTTACGATTTTGGATTTACGAAATCGTTTGAAAATGGAGTCTAAAACTACAGTTTTGGACTCCTATCACAATTTTTAAGAGCCGGGCCAGGAATTTCCTGCCCTAACCCCTAACTCCTGATTCCTGAACCCTGAATCCTATTTTCAAAGGAGACACTAACCGGATGGACCAACCCCATCTTGCCTCTCAGCTTGCTTACCTTGAGCAAAAAATCCAGGATGCCCAGGCGGCAACGGCCAAACTTCAGCAG
>CAYOXS010000047.1:0-18432 GCA_964407935.1 uncultured Caldilineaceae bacterium | reverse complement strand
TTACCTTGAGCAAAAAATCCAGGATGCCCAGGCGGCAACGGCCAAACTTCAGCAGCGCGTTGAAACGCAGGAGTACGTAATTCAGGAGCAAAGCCGCCGCATCCAGCAGCTTGAGGCGGAACTGACTCAGGCCAACACCCAGTTGGAAGCCGCCGCCGAAATCGACGGCAAACTGGGCCATCTGCGTGATGAAATGGTCAGCTATTTTGAGCGGCGCTACACCCGCCCCGAACCGTCGCTGGGGCAGCCGGCCGGGCTGGTGGCCCAGCAGCTTGAAAACCAATCCCGCGCCCTCAACGATCTGCGCCGCGAAATTGAGAAAATCGCCCGTTTTGAGGAGCAAATCAGCCTGGCCCGCACCGAGGCCGGCCGGCTGAATCAGGAAGTGACCAAATTTCAGGCGCAGGTAGACAGCCTGAATCGCAAGCTCGAAGAGCGCACCAGCCCCATCAAACTGTTTGAGGAACAGCGCCGCACCGACGTGCGCAAATTGACCGAATTGCAGGCCGAACTGCCCGAAATGCAGAAAAAAATTGAGGCTAACGCGGCCCGGGTGCTGGTGGTGAGCCAGCAGGTGCCGCAGTTTGCCAAATACGAGGTCGCGCTCGACAGCATCCGCGAGGATATCCGCAAATACCGCGAGCATATGGATTTTCAACTGGCCCAGCGCGAGCGCCAGCTCAAGGATTGGACGGCGCTCGCCGAAGTGACGGAGCGGCGCATCCGCGAAATTGAGAACCAGATGGAAAAATACACCGAATTTTACCAGCTCAACAAGCGGGCGCTGGCCTCGCTGCAGGATTTTCAGGAACGGCTCCAGCGCGACCAACATCGTTTTGGCGAGCTGCAACGGCTGGCCGAGGACCGGCAGCACGCCGAAATTGAAAAATTCCGGGCCGATTTTGAACAGCGCTGGCAAAAGCAAAGCATGGAGCTGCAACCGCAGTTTGTCGATTTTCAGCGCAGCCAGGAAGCTCTGCACAAACGGTTTGAAGAATTATCAAGATTGCACGCCCGGCTGGAAGAGCAGTTGAACGTGGTGCTCCAAATCATCGAAGAAGATGTGCAGGCGCGGGCCATGGCCGTAGCCGATTGGCAGCGCCGCTTTGAGCAAATTGCGGAAGGGCAGAGTTAATGCGCGTTATCGGCACCGCCGGCCACGTGGATCACGGCAAATCGACCCTGGTTAAAGCCCTGACCGGTATTGACCCCGACCGGTTGAAAGAGGAAAAGCAGCGGGAAATGACCATCGACCTGGGCTTTGCCTGGCTCACCCTGCCTTCCGGCGAGGCCGTTGGCGTGGTGGATGTGCCGGGCCACCAGGATTTTATCAAAAATATGCTGGCCGGCGTGGGCGGCATCGATTTGGCCCTGTTTGTGATTGCCGCCGACGAGGGCGTGATGCCCCAAACCCGCGAGCATCTGGCCATTCTGGATTTGCTGGAAATTCCGCGCGGGGTGGTGGCCATTACCAAAGCCGATATGGTGGCCGATGCCGACTGGCTGGAACTGGTGCAGGCCGACGTGGCCGAAACGCTGACCGGTACCGTGCTGGAACACGCACCGATGATTCCGGTCTCGGCGGTGCGCGGCGACGGGCTGCCGGCCCTGCTGGCCACGCTGGACCAACTACTGGCGGCAGCGCCGCCGCGGGCCAACCGCGGCCGGCCACGCCTGCCAATTGACCGGGTTTTTTCGATCAGCGGCTTTGGCACGGTGGTCACCGGCACCCTGCTCGATGGGGAATTGCAGGTGGGGCAGGATGTGGAAATTTTGCCGCAGGGCCTCAAAAGCCGCATTCGCGGGCTGCAATCGCACAAAAAGAGCGTCGATGTAGCCCACCCCGGCTCGCGCACGGCGGTCAATCTGGTGGGGGTCGGCACTGATGACGTGGCCCGCGGGAACGTGGTGACCACTCCGGGCTGGCTGGAGCCATCGCAATTAATTGATGTGCAGCTGCGGCTGCTGCCCGACACGCCCAAACCGCTGCGCCACAATCAGGAGATTGAAGTGTTTACCGGCGCGGTGGAGGTGGGCGGCTTTGCCCGGCTGCTGGGTGTACGCCAACTGGAGCCGGGGCAAACGGGCTGGGTGCAGTTGCGGCTGGCCGAGCGTATTGCTGTGACCAAAGGCGACCACTTTATTATCCGCCAGCCGTCGCCCTCGCTGACACTGGGCGGCGGGGTGGTGGTTGACCCGCTGCCGCGGCGGCGGCACCGCCGTTTTCGGGTGGAGGTGCTGGAACGGCTCAAAACACTGCTGGCGGGTACGCCAGAGGATTTGCTGGTGGCGGAACTGGACAGGCGCGGGCCGCTGCCGGCCAAAACGCTGCTGGCCGAAAGCCGGCTGCCGGCGGCGCAGGCGGCTTTGGCGCTGGCCAATTTGCTGGAATCGGGCGAGGTGTTCCCGCTGAATGAGGCCGACTTACTGGCCGGGCGCGATCTGCCCACGGCCAAAGAGCTGGTGGTGTCGCGGGCAGGCTGGGCGGCGCTGTTAAGCCGGTTGCGCTCGGCGCTGGCCGAGTATCACCGCCAGTACCCGCTGCGGATTGGCATGCCCCGCGGCGAACTGAAGAGCCGGCTCAAGCTGGAGACGAAGCTGTTTAACGAGGCGGTGCAGCGGGGCGAAAGTGAAGGCGCGCTGGCGGCGAATGAAGCTGTGGTGCGGCTGGCCGATCACGTGGTCAGGTTTTCGGCGGCGCAGCAGGCCGCGGTTGACAAACTGCTGGCCGATTTTAAGGCCGCGCCGTTTAACACGCCACTGCCCAAAGATGCGGCGGCGCGGGTGGGCGCGGACGTGCTGCAGGCGCTCATCGATGGTGGACAGCTTGTTCGCCTTTCCGGCGAGGTGGTTTTGCTGGCCGAAACTTACGGGCAGTTTTTAAGCTGGCTGCGCGATTATTTGCAGAAAAATGAGTCGGTGACGGTGGCCGAGGTGCGCGACCGGTTTGACACCAGCCGCAAATACGCGCTGGCGCTGCTGGAATACACCGACGAGCAGCGGATTACCAAACGCGTGGGTGATGCGCGGGTGCTGCGTTAATTGGGAGCGTCGGCGGCCAGTTGGGGCTGCTCCTGCGGGGTAGTCAGCCGGTTGGGGTCGCCATCCGAGATGTAATACTCGTTGGGGTTTTGCTCAAAATAGGTAAACCAGTGATCGGCCCAAATGTCCGAAACTTCGATGCGCGGCACGTGGTACGGGTCAAAATTGGTATCGTGCGGTGAAGGCGATGGCCCGCCCCAGGCCGCCGCGTTGCCGGTGTAGGTGTAACTGTAGTCACCCCAGTTCCCCGCTTTGAAAAAATCATACGTCCACGGAAAGCCGCCGTAGGGCACGCTCAGGCTTTGCACCTGATAGCCCGGCACTGCCTGTTCGATGACGTACTGGCTTACGGCCAGTTCCCACTCAATGCGCTCCGCCGACACCTGCGACAGATCGACGTGGTTGACGGTGTGGCTGCCTACTTCCATGCCCAAATCAACCAAAACCTGTAGTTTTTGTTTGGCCCATTCCGGCTGGCCAAAAATTTTGTTGTAACTGTTAGTGTCGTCGCCGAGCACAAAAAATGTGCCGCGCATGGGCCAGTCGTTCAGATGTTTCTCATGAAAATTGAGCAGAATACCGAGCGCGCTGTCGGCATCAACGGTGCGGTTATCGAGCACCAAAAATTGGCTGATGTCGGAGTCGTCAAAGGTGAGCACGATGGGTTTTTTACCGGGCGGCACGTTTTTGAGGCCGCTGACTAATTCGGCAAAGTTGACCGGGTAGTAGTTGTTGTCAACAAGGCGTTGAATATCCTGCCGGAAGTTGTCGGGGCTGCGCTGGTAGCGCATTTCCGGGTAGGCAATGCGGTGATATTCCAGCACCATCACTTTGCCCAGTTCGTTGGCATCGGCAAAGTAGGGCACGGGTGTGGCCGGCGCGGCGGGGGTGCCCGGCGGCAACCCGTTGATTTCGGGCAGCGGCGGCGCTTTTTCCAGCGTGATTTGCCGGATCACCGGCGGGGTGACAGTGGCAAAGGCGATGTCTGAGCGCGGCGACAGCGGCTCGGCGTGGGGCTGAAGGAGGTCAACGTAGAGGATGTAGCCGCCCAAAACCAGCAATGCACCGGTGAGGATGAGCACCAGTGCAATCAGTGTCAGTTCAAAGTGTGACAGTTGCGGCAGGGAAAACTTTTTCACGGTGTTATTGTAAAGTAACACCATGAATTTTGCAAGGAAGTTTTACATAAAATAAATGGAGCGCCCATCCCCCCCCATCCCCCGGCCCCCTCTCCCCCCACAAAGCGGGGGGAGAGGGTTAGGGGGATGGGGGTGAGTAGTAGTTACGATTTTCGTGTATTTTCGATTGCTCAAATAGTTCTGAGTGGTTTTTAGTGACATCTACGGCGCGGAGTTGCGCAGAAACTCAAACGTGTAAATTCCGGTGCGATGGCCATCGTCCCAGAAAAACTGGAGGGCGTAGTTGCCAACCAGCTCGGCGGGGTGAGCGGAGTCCAGTTTGGTGCTGATGGCCATTTGCCCCGGCCCCAGCACGCGCAGCGGGTCGGTGTTATTGCGTTGTTCGTCGCAGGTGGCGCAGGGGCAAATTTTGCGCAGGTACGGAAACGGGTAGCGCGAGGTGACGCCATCGGCCCAGCTAATGCGCAGCTCGCTTTTTTTGATGTCTACTTCAATGTTGGTGGCGCGTTTTTGTTCGGGCGTCATGACTCGGCGTTGGGATCGTTGGCTAAAATTTCTTCGATGCGGGCCAAAACATCGGGCGTAAGTTTGTCTTTAAATTCCAGCGCCTTCATGTTTTCGTGAACCTGTTCGGCGCGGCTGGCCCCGGTGATAACGCTGGTGATTTCCGGCTTGCGCAGCAGCCAGACCAGCGCCAACTGCGCCATCGAGCAGTCCAGCTCGTTGGCTACCTCGGTAAGCTGGCGAACCTTGGCCACGCGTTCGGCGGTGATTACGCCGCGCAGCCAGTCGTAATCGGGGTCGGCCAGGCGGCTGGCCTGCGGGATGCCCGAGTTGTATTTGCCGGTGAGCACGCCGCTGGCCAGCGGACTCCAGACCACCAACCCGACGCCGTGGTTGTGGGCGGCGTCCATCAATTCTGTTTCAACAATGTGGCGGGTGAACATGTTGTAGTGCGGCTGCTCGATGGCCGGCGGGTACAGCCCCCACTGCCGGGCCACCCCGACGGCGTCGGCAATTTGCTGGCCGCGCCATTCGCTGGTGCCCCAGTAGAGTACTTTGCCCTGGTGAACCAGGTCGTCCATCGCCCGGACAACTTCTTCAACCTCAACGTTGGGGTCGTAGCGGTGGCAAAAGTAAAAGTCCAGATAATCGGTGCCCAGCCGCTTGAGTGAGCCGTGAACCGCTTCCATAATGTGTTTGCGCGACAGGCCGCGGTCGTTGGGGCCATCGCCAAAAGGCCAGAACACTTTGCTGGAAATAACCAGATCGGTGCGGTTAAGGCCCAGTTTGCGGATAACGTTGCCCATTACAATTTCGGCCTGGCCCATGGCGTAGATGTCGGCGTTGTCAAAAAAGTTTACGCCGTGTTCATAGGCGGCCTGCATGCATTCCAGCGCCACGTCTTCGCCCACCTGGCCGCCGTAGGTAACCCACGCGCCCAGTGAAAACTCGCTGATTTTGATGCCGTGCTTGCCGACTTTGCGGTATTGCATAACTATAAAATCCTTTCTGTTCCAGGTGATTTGAGGTGGAGATTTTACTCACCGGTTTCAACTGCAAGTTTACTCTTAACGGTTCATAATTCCAAAACCGGTTGTTTTGGCTAACATGTTCCTGCCAACCATGGCACATCGTTTTGCTTACCCGCGCTGCCGCTCCAGCAAGATCATCATAATCAGGCTCAACAGCGCGCGCCGTTCATCATCTGCGCTCAACTCGGCCTGCTTTTCTATTATAAACTTCCCTTCAAAAAAGGCCGGCTGCTTTTCCATCCGCATCACGGCCCGGCCATCCAGATACGACACCAAATAGGCCGGATGGAACAAATACCCGGAAAACATCCCCACTACGGGCAGTTCGCCAAACAGCCCGTCGAGCACTTTTACCCAGCCGTTTTCTTCGCGGATGCGCATAGTGGTTGCTTCCCCGTCAAAAATATCGTACTCCGCCTTCCAGAGTGACCGCATCCCTTTGCGCTTAATCGAGCCAACCGATAGCCCCTGCTGGTCTGTAAAATTATACCGCGCTGAAAAATCGATAACCCGATCCGCTTTCATGTTGAACAGCGGCTGGCGCTGTTGTTCATCCTCAAACACGGTCACGGCTTCCTTGAGTTTGAACAATTTCTGCTTGATATAGGCGATCAAATTGCCATTTGCATCCGTCACCGACAGTTGCGGCGCCAGCGCAATAATTTTGAACGATAAGGTTAGCGGGTAATTCAGTGGAAAACGCATTTTTGTCTCCTTAATTTTGAGTTGCCTACTTCTCAAGTTTTTAAAGTTATGTTATAATTTTATGTAAATTTTTGACTCGATGTCAACATGCCTGCAAGAAGAGGGGATCGCTATGAAAATACACTATTTCACCAGATTATTACTTGTGCTGACCGTTATGGCAATTATGATTGTCGCCGGAGGGAACGCCGCTCTGGCGCAGGGGCCGGATGGTGTGATCATTACCAGCCCGGCCGAAGGCGCGACAGTGTCTGATGTGGTTATTGTCAGCGGCGCTGTTGATTTTGCAGATTTCTTAAAATATGACTTTTTCCTGAAAAATGGCGGCAATATGATCTGGGTGGCTACCGGCTACAGCCCGGTCATCAACGGCAACATGCTGCGGCTGGATACCAAAACCTTTGCCGACGGCGCGTACCAGATTGTCGTTCGCAAAGTGACCACCGACAGCCAGTACACCGACCATATAGGGCCGACCATTACCGTTAAAAACGGACTTTCTGCGCCCAACCCTTTCCCTGAAGTTGAAGCGACGTTTCTGTACCCGGCGCCCGGCTTTGCCACCGTGCGGGTGCGCAACTGCACCGGCGAAAACTTCTTTATTGATTACGGCAGCCCGGACGGGTTCCGCAGTTCCGGCGAGTTGACGCTTCAGCTCAAGCCGCAAGACGCGCCCATTTGCCCTTATTCTGACCTGGCCCTGATTCCGGGCGAATATCGCGGCACCGGCAAAGGTGAGGCTCAAACCGAGGGCGTTGTCTTTATGTTTAGCGCCGAAGCCGGCAAAGTGTACGAAATGACCTACAATGGCCCGGGGGCAGGTTCGGCGCAGCTTTACATTGCCGAAATGAAGCCCGACGAGCGCATCAGCACCGATACCGGCGGGCTGGCTCCCGATGATCCAAACCGCATGCAGTCTGCCGAAGCGATGGCTACCGGTGCCGCTCCGGCAACCACCCCGGCCGATATGACCGCCACGGGCGAGGGCGCCACCAAAACCGAAGGCACGATGCTGCCGGTATCCGGCCAGGCGGCTCAGCCGACCGCGCCGTTTATGGTTGCCGCTGCAATTTTAATTGTGCTGATGGTTGTCGGCGGCGTTTTTGCCATTAAGCGGGGTAAACAAACCGCCTGACACCGCAGATTCTCTCTATTGAAACAGCACAGGCCGCCCAATCCGGGCGGCCTGTTTTTTTGAATGAACTTTTGCTACAACGTGTCTGAAAAAAGAATTCCGCCCAGCCCCACAATTACGCCCACGTGGAGCAGCCACTGGCCCACCACCAAAAACGACAAAAACGGCACAAACTGGGCGACAAAGCTGATGATGACCAGAATCAAGCCAATAATCACCGGCAAACCTTTGATTAAAGCCATTTTGTCCAGCATAGGTTGAGTCTCTCCTTATTACGATGGCGTGGTTTCCAGCTCAAACGGCTCTACCAGTTCCAGCAGGTGATTCGGCACGTGCACGTGCAGCAGGGTGCCTTCGGCCAGGTGCGATTCATCTTCAACAATAGCCTGCTCATACAACAGCGACACCAATTTGCCACGGTCGTATGGAATGAGCACCGTTTTTACCCGCCGGGTCGCCTGCAAAACCCCTTCGATGCGGTTGAGCAGCGCCTCAACCCCGTAGCCGGTTACCGCGCTGATGGCCAGGCTGTTGGGGTAGCGGGCCAGCGTTTCGGTAACCTGTTCCGGGTTTTCCAACCGGTCAATTTTATTGAGCGCGACCAACTGCGGAATCTGGCTCGCGCCCAATTCGACCAGAGTTTCATCCACAATCGCGGCCTGCTCGGCGGCGTTGGGGTGGGTAATATCGACCACGTGCAGCACCAGATCGGCCTCAACAATTTCTTCCAGCGTGGCCCGAAAAGCCGCCACCAGCCCGGTGGGTAATTTCTGGATAAAGCCGACGGTATCGCTGAGCAAAATTTGAGTACCGCTCGGCAAATCGATGCGGCGGGTGGTGGGGTCCAACGTGGCAAATAGCTGGTCGGCGGCCAGCACGTTGGCCTCAGAGAGATAGTTGAGCAGCGTGCTTTTGCCGGCGTTGGTGTAGCCCACAATGGCCACCACGGGGATGCCGCTGCGCTGCCGCTGCTGGCGGTGGCGCGCCCGGTGCGCCCGAACCTTTTCCAGCTCGCGTTTGAGGTGGGCAATGCGATGGCCAATTTCCCGGCGGTCAACTTCCAACTGGGTTTCACCGGGGCCGCGCACCCCAACCCCGCCGCTGGCTCCGCCGGCGCGACCGCCGGCCTGCCGGGCCAGGTGGGTCCACATGCGGGTCAGCCGGGGCAGGCGGTATTCGTACTGAGCCAGTTCAACCTGCAATTGGCCTTCGTGGGTGCGGGCGTGTTCGGCAAAAATATCCAAAATGAGGGCGGTGCGATCAAGCACCTTCACTTTGAGCTGTTTTTCCAGTTCGCGCTGCTGCCGCGGGCTGAGTTCATCGTCAAACAAAAACACATCAACGTTCAATTCATCGCGGTAGCCTTGCAGTTCTTCAACCTTGCCGCTGCCAATGAGCGTTTCCGGGTTAATGTTTTCCAGCCGCTGGTACGTGCCGCCGAGCACATCCAGCCCGGCGGTGCTGGCCAGGGTGGCCAGCTCTTCCAGCGAATCTTCAATGTTAAATCCGCCGCGTTTGGCGTAGCTCTTAAGTTCTGCGCCAACCACAAACGCCCGTTCGGTGGGAGCCTGGGTTGGCAAGGGTTGAGTATTTCTTGAAATAGCGTATCTTCCTTTCAAATTTTGGTGTGTACCGTCATGATACACACAAACTCAGGGGGTCGCAATCCCCAAAGAGTCATCTTAATGTAACATCACCGGCAACAACGGTGACGATTTTGCCATCGCTCTGGCGGAGTTTGAGCGCACCGTTTTCGTTAACGCCGACTACCGTGCCCTGATATTTTTCGGTTTGATCCATCACGCTCACCGAAACCTCCTGTCCGAGCGTAACCAGTTTGCGCTGCCACTCAAAATGGGGCGAAACGCCCTGCCGCAGCGCCTCGTAGCGCTGTTCAACCTGGCGCAGGTAGCTGCGCAAAATGGGCAGCCGCAAATGGCCGGTATCTGCGCCCAAAATCATCGACAAACTGATGGCAGTTTGGGCCAGCGGCGGATGGCCGCTGCCGGGCCGGTGGGGGCGGTCCGGTTCGGGCTGGGTGTGCTGGCCAAAATCGACATTTACATTCAGCCCCAGGCCAACTACCACCCAGTTGACTTTTTCGCTGTCAAATTCCGCTTCGGTGAGCAGGCCGGCAATTTTTTTGGATTTGTCCCAGACCAGATCGTTGGGCCATTTTATCTGCACGGCCAGTTCCGTGTGCTCAACAATGGCGTCAACCATCGCCAGCGAGCAGATCATGGTCAGTTGCGGCACCTGAATGGGCTGCAAAAAAGTGGGCCGGAACAACAGCGACATCAGCAGGCTGGACCCCGGCGGCGCTACCCAGCTTCTTTCCAGCCGGCCGCGGCCCACCAACTGCTCGTCGGTAATGTAGAGCAGCCCTTCGGGGGCGCCGGTGCGGGCAAAGCGTTTGAGTTCGGTGTTGGTTGAGCCGGTTTGCTCAACATAAACAATATTTTGCCCAAAAATATAGGTGGGCAACTTTTGCCGGATCATATCGCCGGAAAGCTTTTCCATAGAATCGGCTCCTTTGCTGATTATGGTACTCTCTGGCAGCCATTTTGCAAATTCGCCCAAATAGCAGCCCGCTGGTACAATTGAGGGTCTGCATTATGTTGTTTGCCCAGCGAGGAGAATAATGACTTTAGAGCGTTTATATACGCCGTGGCGGATGAAATACGTGGTGTCAACAGAAAAGCGAAAAGAAGGCTGTGTATTCTGCAACGCGCTGGATGAAGGCGTTGAACACGATCCCGACAATTTTATTGTGTACCGGGGTGAAGAAACGTTTGCCATTATGAACATTTACCCCTACAACGTGGGCCATTTGATGGTGTTGCCCCGGCAGCATATGTCGACATTGAGTGATTTGTCGCGCCAGGCCCAGGCCGAAATGATGGCGTTGGCCACCTATTTTACTGAAATTCTGGCCGAAATTATGCAGCCGGATGGTTTTAATGTGGGGATAAATCTGGGCAAGGCCGCCGGTGCAGGCATCGACGCGCACCTGCATATTCACATTGTGCCGCGCTGGGTGGGCGACAGCAATTTTATGCCGATTGTGGGCCAAACCCGGGTGCTGCCGGAAGAGTTGAGCGATACGTACAAAAAAATTGTAGCGGCAGTTAAACGCCGGCCGCCACAACTGTAACCGGGTAAAACAGGAATTTCAGCCGGCTAATAAAACCGTTCGGATAGCCAGCCCCGTTCGGCGGCAATTTTGGCCAGCCGACGAGACGGATTGACCGGCACCGGATTCTGGGCCAGATCAAGCAGCGGCAGATCGCTGGAGCTGTCGGTGTAAAAATAACCCACACACTGCGGAAAATCCAGGTTGTTTTGCGCGGCCCAGCGGGCGGCATGGCTCACTTTGCCGTGACCGTAGCACAGTGGGCCATCGAGCTGGCCGGTGTAGCGGTTGTTTTTAACCGCCAGCCGGGTGCAGAGATAGTCTACCCCCAAATGGTTGGCCACCGGCCGCACAATTTCTTCAATAGACGCCGAAATAATCACCACCCGGTGACCCTGAGCCGTATGCCAGTCAATCTTACGCCGGCCGACGGCGTTGAGCTGGGGCAGAAGTTTGCAGGCTACCCATTCTTCAAAAAATGGTTGGGTGGCAGTCTGTCCGTTTTGCCCCACAGTAGAGATGAGCCGCAGGTGCGCTTCGCCAAAATCAATTTGTTTGAGCCGATACTGAACGCCCACCCAGCCCAGCCGCCACAATGAAATTCGGCGTTGCCTGAGCAGTTCTTTCATATAAATAATGCCGGAACTGGTGTTTAGCAGGGTATAATCGAGATCAAAAAAAGCAACGGTTGTCATAACGTTCTCGGGTTGAGTCATGGCGGTTATTATAGGTGGTTTGGTCTTAAAAAAGAAACCCGCACCGGTAAGATGCGGGTTAAAAATATAAATAGTATAAAGATTGCCAGAAAAAGATAAAAGTAACGATAAAATAAGGTTTAAATCAGGAGTCAGGAAACCATTACCATACGCCGCCAGCTGCGCGGGGGTTCTGCATTACTGTAACAATGTTACTAAAAACATTACCCACTACCGGACCTAGAAGCAGCAAGATGGCGATGACCACAATGGCTACTAACACCAGGATGAGTGCATATTCTACAAGCCCCTGACCTTCTTCTTGCGGTAAAAATAACACGGCTAGTTCACCTCCTTTCTTTAAAGATTGATGCCCCGTAGCTGTATGTAACTTGATTAAGGTACAATACGGGCTTTAACCCCAAGTTCAGTTTAAAGCCGGTTTGGCCAACTTGTAAACCAAACTTTTGTCCTATTCTAGCATGAAATTGCAAAAATGTCTCTACTTATTTTTAGCGTCAAAATAACTGCGCGGTTATTCTGTCTTGCTAATGGTATCGGCTACCAGCACATTATTGGTTCTGAGCAGGCCAACTACCTCAACCCGGTCGCCCTCTTCCGGCGCTCCTGTGATGTTGACATCAACCGGCAAAAAGACGGTATGCCCTTCGATAACCCACAATGTGGCGCTTTTGGTTTCTAACGTGCCCTTAAAATTGACCACGGCCGCCCGTTTTTGTTTAACAAGCTGATCGATTTCGGCCAGCCGGCGCTGGTTGAACTCGTTTTGCAGCTCCAGCTTGCGGGTTTCATCCGTGGTGAGCAGTAACTGAGCGCCCTCTGTAATTTGCTTAACCCCGTACAGCATATCACCGGGGATGGTGTCTCGGGCGGCGTAGCCGAGCACCAGCGCGGCCATGCCCAGCGTGAGAATCACGGTGATCGTCACCGTGAGCAAATCATTGAGCACCATTTTGGGCGTGAGCCGCCGTTTGATTACGCTTTGAACGGCCTGCAGCTTTTGCCCAAACGAGGGGTGAACTGGCGGCAGTTGGGCTACCTGGGCCATGTACTCGGCGGTCAGGGCGGCTTTGCGTTCGGCGGGCACCAGTTTGGGGTTGGGATCGGCCAGCAGCATGGCTGCGTAGAGCAGCGGGCGCAATTCGGCGGCGTATTCCGGCACTTCGGCCAAAATTTCGTCCAGCGGCACGCCGGCCTGCAGGGCCGAAATGCTTTCGTCGAGGATGGACTCAAACCGATCAGTCATGGTCCATCTCCGGTGGCATGATCCGGGCCAGCGAGGCCAGCGCCCGATGTTGCAAGGCTTTGATGGCCCCAACGGTTTTGTCCATCGCTGTGGCTGTTTCAATCAGGCTCAAGCCCTGCCCAAACCGTAAAGCGATTACGTGCTGTTGTTCATCGGTAAGCTGGTGCATTGCCTGTTTCAACATTGGAGCCAGTTGGGCCAGGTGAACCTGATCGGTTAGTGATGGTGTATCGGCGACCAAATCATCCATCAGCGGCATGGTGACCACCTTCTTTTTCAGGTGGTCGGCGGCCAGGTTTCTGGCTACGGCGTACAGCCAGCCGCTCACGGACGTTTGGGGTGATTTTTTGTTTTTTAAAGCATTAACCAGCGCCAGGAACACCTCGCCGGCCAGATCGGCGGCGGCGTCCGGGTCGTTGAGGCGGTAGTTGAGGTAGTGGTAAATCTGGTCAAAGTACTGCTCGTGAACTTCGGCCAGCGCACTTTGATCGTGACGTTTGATGCGTTCCAGCAGCGAGTCGTCGCCTTCCACGGGGCGATTGCTCCTTTCAGCGGCCCCTGCTAATGAGTCTTGTTTTGGGGGCAAAGGATTCGGGTCAGTTCAACCTTACCACAACTCGTCCCGGCAAACAACCTGCCCGCTTGATTCGAGCGGGTGGGGGTTCGTGGTATAATATTGGCACAACTGGCAAAAAGGAGGTTGGTTATATGACACATCGCCAGGCTCTATTTTCTGATTTGATTTATGACGAAGACGGCAACCCGGTTGCGACCACCTTCATTGGGGCCGAACCAAATTACGTCATTATGGATGGCGACTTTAAACGCCACGTGCCCGCCGAGGTGGTTGACCGGCAGGTGATTGAGTGGCTACAGGGCCAGGTTGAGGCCAACAAAGAGCTGGTCTCCTCCGGGATTATGAACATGCTGGGCAAAGACGATCTGTTTACCAAGGCCATGATCGATTCTTCCATCAAGCATATGGACCAGGTGATGGACCAGGGCCTGCCCGCCGACGCCCGCATAATGCTGGGTATGATGGGCTTCAAAATCATTATTAATTACCACGGCGAAGTCATCGATCTGGAAATGCCGGCCCAGGAAGCGCCCGGCTCTGATGGCGACTGGTAGCCGGATTAGACTAAATTTCAAATATTGCCCCTCTGGCGGCGATATGATACAATCCGCGTTTGGAAAATTTGTTGTCATGGATAACGCTAAAACTGTTTACCAAACTATAAAAGAGTTTACCGCCGCAGTGCCGGTGGCTGTGGCTACCATTGTTGACGTGCGCGGTTCTGTGCCGCGCGAGGTGGGCACCAAAATGGTGATCCACCCGCTGGGCCAGCATTACGGCACGGTGGGCGGCGGCTGCGGTGAAGCCGACGTCATCAAAGCCGGCCTGAATGTGATCGACACCGGCCGGCCGCAAATGGTTGAAGTCGATTTAACCGAAGATGTGAGCATGCAAAGCCTGGGCGTGTGCGGCGGAATTATGCGCGTGTTTGTGGAGCGCTGGCCTCAACATGAGTGATCCGCTGCTGGACCGGCTGATTGCGGCCATCGATGCCCGGCAGCCGGTGACCCTGGTGACTGTGGTTGAGGCGACCGGCCGTTTTGCTCCGGCGCTTGGGCAGCGGGCGCTGGTTGGGCTGGAAACCGAGCCGTTTGGCCGGTTGAACCTGGCCGAACACGAGGCCGGGCTGCTGGCTCAGGCCCGGCAGGCGCTGGCCGAACGCCGTTCGCAGTTGCTCACCGTGCGGCAGCCGGAGGGTATGGCGGCGGTATTTGTAGAAGTGCAGCACCGGCCGCTAAGCTTGTTGATTGTTGGCGCGGGGCATGTGGCCCTGCCGCTGGCTCAGTTGGGCAAAATGGTGGGCTTTGATGTGACCGTGCTCGATGACCGGCCCAGTTTTGCCAACAAACAGCGCTTCCCCATGGCCGATGCCGTGCTGGCCCAGCCGTTCCGCGAAACGCTGGCTAACTGGCCCATCGACACCGACACATTTATTGTGCTGGTTACGCGCGGCCACAGCCACGATGTTGACTGCCTGCTCGAAGTGCTGGACTCGCCGGCCCGCTACATTGGCATGATCGGCAGCAAACGGCGGGTGCAGGCCGTATTCAATCTGCTGGAAAAAGAACAGGGGCTTGACCCCCAAAAATTTGACCGCGTTTACTCGCCCATCGGCCTGGATATTGGCGCAGAAAACCCGGCCGAAATTGCCGTAGCGGTGATGGCCGAAATGATCAACGTCATTCGGGGCGGGCGGGCGGTTTCGTTGTCGGATGCGCTGCGGGCCAATCGCCGCCTGGCGCTGCATCCCGGCCGAGTGAAATAGAAGGAAGGTGATTGAGATGAAAAACTTTTTTAAAGGCATGCTGACCAATACCGGCGTTGTTGGCGAAGTGCTGACGTTTTTGTGGCAGCGCAAGTTGTGGTGGATGATCCCGATGGTGACCGTGCTGCTGCTGTTTGGCTTGCTGCTCATTTTTGCTTCGTCTTCGGGCGTGGCCCCGTTCATTTACACGCTCTTTTAAAATTCGCCGGACGGGCGGCTCACAAAATTGGATGTTGACCACGGAGTCCGAGAGATCGCTTTCGGACTCCGTTTTAGGTGGATTTGGAACACACAATGAAATTAATCACGATTGTTTTTGGTATTTTGCTGGCCGTTTTGGGTGTTTGGGATTACACCGTCGCCGGCGCGGCGAGCGTTTGGGCGCTGCTGCCGGCGCTGTTTGGCCTGCTGGCTATCTTCTTTGGTGTTTTGCAGGGCCGCTACAAACACAAACGCGCCGAATTTGGCGCGGTGATGATGGCCATTCTGTCGTTTATTGGCTCAATCCGCGGTCTGTGGAGTCTGGTCATCCTGCTTGGCGGCGGCCAGCCGGCCTTGCCGGCCGAGCTGATCTGGGCGCGTTCGCTGCGCGGATTGCTGAGCGTGGCTTTTGTGGTAACGGCCTATTTTCTCATTAACAATTTCTGGCGTCACTGGCAAAAATTTGGCCATTTTCTGGGCGACTGGCTGGGCCGGCTGGCGCTGACCGTCTTCTATTTTACGGTTTTCATCCCCTTTGGGCTGGGCGTGCGCCTGTTTGGCGATCCGCTGCACATCAAAAGCCAGCCGGCCGAGTTGTGGCGAAAACGCGCCACCGGCGACCAGAATCTTGAAGAAGTTTTGAGGCAATTTTAATGAATATTCTGGGTGTTTCCTGTTACTATCACGATGCCGCCGCCGCGCTACTGATGGACGGCCAACTGGTTGGCGCCGCCGAGGAAGAACGCTTTACCCGCAAAAAACACGACAGCGGCTTCCCCAGCAACGCCATTAACTTTTGTTTGAAAAAGGGCGGCATCACCCCTAATGATCTGGATTACGTGGTTTTTTACGAAAAACCGCTGGTTAAATTTGAGCGCATTTTGCAAACCACGCTGTCGATGTTTCCCAAAAGTTACGGCGTTTTCCGCGAGTCGATGGTGACGTGGTTTGACGAAAAACTGTGGATCAAAAGCCACTTGCAAACCAAAATCGGTGTGCCCACCAGCAAAATTCTGTTTGTGGAGCACCACCTTACCCACGCCGCCAGCGCCATGTTCTGCGCCCCGTTTGAAGACGCCGCCGTGCTGACCATCGACGGGGTGGGCGAGTGGACCACCGCCAGTCTGGGCCAGGCCACCGCCGCATGGAACGGCAGCGGAAGCAACAGCATCAGCCTGTCCCGCGAGCTGCGCTTCCCCCATTCGCTGGGGTTGCTCTACTCGGCGTTTACCGCCTATTTGGGTTTTCGGGTGAACAACGGCGAATACAAAGTGATGGGCATGGCTCCCTACGGCCAGCCCAAATACATTGACGACGTGTACAAGGTGGTCAATGTAGATGCCGACGGCGGCCTGACGCTGAACATGGATTATTTCAGCTTTCACTATTCCACCCAGCACACCTTCAACGACAAATTTGAAAAACTGTTCGGGCCGCGCCGCATGCCGGAAAGTGAATTTTTTACGCTGACCACCCATCCGGCCAAAGATCATCGCCATTGGGATGAGCGGGTGGCGGCGCAAAACCAAAAATACGCCGACATCGCCGCCAGTATCCAGCGCGTGACCGAAGACATCGTTTTAAAAATGGCCGGCGCCGCTCACAAATACAGCGGCGGCTCCAAAAATCTGGTGATGGCCGGCGGGGTGGCGCTCAACAGCGTGGCCAACGGCCGGGTTATGCGCGAAAGCCCGTTTGAAAATGTCTTTATTCAGCCCGCCGCGGGCGATGCCGGCGGCGCGGTGGGCGCGGCGCTGTACGCCTACCACGTTATTTTTGGCCATCCCCGCCAATTTACAATGGAACACGCCTACTGGGGCGCGGACTATTCGGCGGCTCAAATGGCCGCGGCCATCAAAAAATCCGGCTTTTTGTACGAAGAGTTTGATAACGATGACCGGCTGCTCGACCAGGCTGTTGACACCCTGCTCGACAGCAAAGTGATCGGCTGGTATCGCGGCCGCTTTGAGTGGGGGCCGCGGGCGCTGGGCCATCGCTCTATCATTGCCGACCCGCGCCGCGACGAAATGAAAGAGATTGTCAACACCAAAATCAAATTCCGCGAACCGTTTCGCCCCTTTGCGCCGGTGGTGATGGAAGATCGCGCCCACGAATATTTCTCGTCGCCGAGACTGGACAAGCAATACCCGCCGCGCTACATGCTGATGGTTTCTGACATCCCGGAGGACAAGTGGGACAAAATTCAGGCGGTGTGCCACAACGGCACCGGCCGGCTGCAAAGCGTCCGCGAAGAGTGGAACAGCGGTTACTACAACCTTATCAAAAAGTTTGACGAAGCCACCGGCGTGCCGGTGCTGCTTAACACCAGCTATAACCTGCGCGGCGAACCGATTGTCAACACGCCCGAAGAAGCGCTCAACACCTTTGCCGCGTCTGATATTGACCAGTTGGTGATGGGGCCGTTTTTGGTGAAAAAGCCGGAGGGGTACGTGGCCACCGGCTCGCACCTCAGCGCCGATCAGGTGGATTAGGGCCTATTGCTATTTCACATTGTGTCACTCTGAGCGACCATCGGGCGCGAAGAGTCTCAAATTGGCAACGTTGTGGTTACGTTATCGGAGATTCTTCGTCGCTACGCTCCTCAGAATGACGCCTGGTTGAAAATGTCGCCAAAGGCCAAATTCTGCTTCAAAAGTTTGCCATTAAAAGGCGCACCGCGGCACAATGGTGTGCCTTTTTGTTAGGGAGACCCGGTTTATGACGAACACTCACCCCAAAACTGCCATCCGTGAAGCAACCGCCGCCGACCGCGATTTTATCCTGTCGCTGGTACCGCGCTTTGCCGATTTTGGCCCGCCGCTGTGGCGCACCCCGCAGCAGATCATCGAGCGCACCATTCGCTCAATTGAAGAAGGGTTGGCCCGGCCAGCAGACACATTTTTAATCGCGGAAGCTGGCGGGCAGCCACTGGGATTCATCCGGCTGATCACCAGCATGGATTATTTTGACGACAAACCGGTGGGTTACATTGCCGATGTGGCCGTGGTCGCCGCCGCCGAGGGGCAGGGGGTGGGCCGCGCCCTGATGTCCGCCGCGGAACAGTGGGCCGAGTCGCATCACCTTGGCCTGCTGGAACTGCACGTTTTTGCCAACAACTGGCGCAGCATTGAATTTTACGAGAAACTGGGCTACCAGCCGGAAGTAGTCAAGTACGTTAAACTCTTGCCCAAAGGATAAGCTGATGCTCCAATGGATAGCATTTGATGCCGACGACACG
>CAYOXS010000046.1:6749-25706 GCA_964407935.1 uncultured Caldilineaceae bacterium | reverse complement strand
TCGCTCCCCCTCCCCAAATTTTTGGGGAGGGGGTTGGGGGAGGGGCAAAGGCTGATTTAGTGTACCATAACAGACCAACTTAACATTGTCGAAATACTCACCAAACAATTGACACACAAATAAAAAATTATGACCGATCAAACTTCATCTCATACACTTAACCTGCGCATTACCGGCATGGATTGCGCCGATTGCGCGCTCAAACTGGAAAAAGGCGTGGCCAATTTGGACGGCATCAGCCTGTGCCGGGTCAATTTCACCGCCGCCAAAATGCACATCGAAGGCGAAATTAACGAAGCCGCCGTGCGCGACCGCATCCGGTCGTTGGGCTACGGTGTGGCCGCCGCCGATGCCCGCTTCACCCCGCGCAGCCGCCGCCGGCAAGTCATCGACCTGCTGCGCCAGCCGCGCAACACCCTCACCCTCATCGGCGCGCTGTTTTTGCTGGCCGGTTTTGCCGTCCAATGGACTGCCGGCTGGAGCGCCGTGCCGCTGTTTCTGATTGGCGGGTTGTTTGGGCTGTATTTCCCGGCCAAATCCGGCTGGGCCGCGCTGCGCAGCGGTCAGGGGCTGGATATGAACGTGCTGATGACCATCGCTGCGGTGGGCGCGTTTGCCATTGGCGAGTACGGCGAGGCGGCCACGGTGATTGTGCTCTTTAGCCTGGGCGAGGCGCTGGAAGGCTACACCATGGAACGCGCCCGCGACAGCATTCGCAGCCTGACCCAACTGGCCCCCGCCGAAGCCATCGCCCTGCGCCCCTGCCTGGATTGCGCCGGCCATCTGGGGCAAATGCTGCCCGATGGCTCCGGGCCGTACACTGGCGGGCCATGCCCGTGGTGCGGCCTGCACGAGCAAACCGTGCCGGTGGAAGAACTGGCCATCGGCGACCGGATTATGGTTAAACCCGGTGAGCGCATCCCGATGGATGGCCGGGTGCTGGCCGGCCAATCAGCGGTGAATCAGGCCCCCATCACCGGCGAAAGCGTGCCGGTAGCCAAACAGCCCGGCGACGAGGTGTTTGCCGGCACCATCAACGGCGACGGCCTGCTGGACATCAGCGTGACTCATCTGGCGGCAGACAACACCCTCTCGCGCCTGATTTATTTGGTGGAAGAGGCGCAAACGCAAAAAACGCCGGCCCAGCGTTTTGTCGATAAATTTGCCCGCGTTTACACGCCGTTGGTGGTGGTGGGCGCGGCGCTGGTGGCGCTGCTGCCGCCGTTGCTGCTGGGCCAGCCCTTTTTTGATACGCCGGAGCAGCACGGCTGGCTGTACCGGGCGCTGACGCTGCTGGTCATCGCCTGCCCGTGCGCACTGGTGATTGCCACGCCGGTGGCCGTGGTCAGCGCTATTTCGGCAGCGGCGCGGCGGGGCGTGCTCATCAAAGGCGGCGCGTATCTGGAAGCGCTCGGCCGGGTCAAAGTCATCGCGTTTGACAAAACCGGCACGCTGACCGAAGGCCAGCCGCAGTTGGTGGGGCTGGCCTGCACCGATAACTGCTGCGCCGAAGCCCGGCAAACCGATTTGCTGGCCGGCTGCGCTCACTGCGATGAAATGCTGACCGTGGCCGCCGCGCTGGAACGGTACAGCACCCACCCGCTGGCCCAGGCCATCACTACCGCCGCCGACCGGCGACAGTTGCCGCAACTGGCCGCCGCTGGTGTGGAAAATTTGCCGGGGCAGGGGATTCGCGGGCAGGTGGGGCCGCACCGGGTAACGGTTGGCAGCCACAACCTGCTCCACAGCGACCGGCCGGAACACGCGCTGCTGCATCGGCTGGTGTCATCGGCCCAGGCCAGCGGCCAAACCACGGTGCTGGTGGGCCAGGATGACAGCCTGCACGGCTACCTGGCCGTGAGCGACCCGCCGCGACCAGCCAGCCGGGCCGCCATCGCTGCGCTCAAAGCCGGCGGTGTTGAAAAAACGGTGATGCTGACCGGCGATAATGCCGCCGTGGCCGGGGCGATTGGCCGGCAAATGGGGCTGGACGACATCCGGGCCGGGCTGCTGCCAGCGGACAAAGTGGCCGCCGTGCGTGGCCTAGTGGCGGAACACGGCGACGGCGTGGCGATGGTGGGTGATGGCGTGAACGATGCGCCGGCGCTGGCCGCGGCCAGCGTGGGTATTGCCATGGGGGCCAGCGGCTCGGCGCAGGCGCTGGAAACCGCCGATGTGGCCCTGATGGCCGATGACCTGTCGCAGCTTCCGGCCGCCATTCAACTGGGCCGGCGGGCGGCCAATACCATCAAATTTAACATCTGGCTGGCGATTGTTATCAAAGCCGTTTTTTTGGCGGCGGCAGTTTTGGGCGTGGCTACGCTGTGGATGGCCGTTTTTGCCGATGTCGGCGCGTCGCTGTTGGTAACGCTCAACGGCATGCGGCTGCTGCGGCAAAAATCCACCTCTTTTGCTGCCAATCCGGATTGAAACTCCGTAACCTCTAGACAAATCATTTTTATTCCGTTAGAATGAAGGCATTAGTGTCAGTGGGGGGCGCGATGGATGCTTTTATATCTTATTCCCGCAAAGACAAACAATTTGTCCAGCGTCTGCATGAGGCGTTGGTGGTCAACAGCCGAAAAGTGTGGATCGATTGGGAGGACATCCCGCTGACCGCCGACTGGTGGGCCGAAATTCAGGAAGGCATTGAAGGGGCCAATGCCGTTATTTTTGTCATCAGTCCGGATTCGGTGGCCTCAAACGTGTGCGGCCGGGAACTGGAGCACGCCATCCAGCACAACAAACGGCTGATCCCGCTGGTGTACCGCGAATGCGATGACGCGCCTCACTCAATTTCTCACATCAACTGGCTCTATTTCCGTGACGCCGATGACTTTGACGCCGCCGCCAAAAATCTGCTGGCGGTAATGGACACCGACCTGGAGTGGACCAAAGCCCACACCCGGTTAACGCAGCGGGCCGTGGAATGGGACAAAAAAGAGCGCAATAACAGCTACCTGCTCTACGGCGATGATCTGGCCGATGCCGAGGTGCTTTTAACCCTGACCAACAAAACCCCGGCGCTCACCCAACTACAACGCGATTATATTTTGGCCAGCCAGCAAAAACAGGCCGCCGACCTGCTGCGCGATCTGGAACAGGCCAAAGCCCTGGCCGAAACAGAAAAGCGCCGGCGGGAAGAAGAACAACGCTACACCGCCCAACTGCGGCGGCGCTCGATGATTATTATTGGCGCGCTGGCGCTGGTGATTGTGGCCGGTGTGGCGGCGATAATGTTTGCCCTGCGCAGCGGCCGGCTGACAATGGGCACCAACGAACTGGTCGATACCGTTGTTGAATTTGGCGATTCGCAGGCCAACAGCGATTTGTGCTGGGCCGGCGCGCTCAGAGAATTGCCCGGCGAGGTACTGCCTGCATGCGACAAAGCCATCGAACTTGAGCCGGAGGTGGCCGAATTTTACGAAAGCCGCGGCCTGGCCTGGGCGGTGATGGGTGAATATCCCTCGGCCATCTCAGATTTTAACAGCGCGATTAAGTATGCGCGCCAGTACCAGGAATCTGAAGATCGGATTCCGATGTGGCAGGATTGGATTACCCAGCTTGAACAGGGCCAGAATCCGTTTCACAAAGAAGTTATCCAGCAATTGCGCGAAGACTGGGACGCCGAAAAAGCGTATTTCAACAGTCCGGAATTTCAGTCTAACTAAAGCCCACCGCGGCAGAAAGTAACGATGCCCGCCCCGGTTAACCTCAACACTTTTCCGGCAGAGATAACCCTGCCATCCCCGTGGAACACGTTTATCAAAGGCGGCGGCGCGCTGGAGCCAACCGGCTCAACCCTGCGATTGGTCACTCGCAACTGCACCGCCCAACATTACACCGATGCCCAGATTGACGATTACCAGCAGTTTCGGCGCGCCCAGTTTTTGTGGCGGCCGCCGCTCAAAATGACGGTTACGGCGCGCTTTTCTCACCCCGCCGGCGAGCTGCGCGGCACCGCCGGCTTTGGCTTTTGGAACGACCCCTTTATGATGACCGGCACACGCCGGCCGGCCCTGCCCCGGGCCATCTGGTTTTTTTACAGTTCCCCGCCATCAAATATGAAGCTGGATATGCAAACGCCCGGCCCTGGCTGGAAGGCCGCCACCATCGACGCGATCCGCTGGCCGTTTTTTGCTTTGCTGCCACTCGCGCCGCTGGCCGTGCCGCTGATGAACATTGGGCCGCTGTACCGGCTGTGCTGGCCGCTGGGCCAGCGCGCCATCGGCGTGCGTGAAAAGCTGGTTAAAGCCGATATGACCGCGTGGCACACCTACGTGATTGAATGGCGGGCAACTTCGGCGCGCTTTGCGGTTGATGGACAGCCGGTGCTGGCCGCCGATACATCGCCGGGCGGGCCGCTGGGGTTTGTGATGTGGCTGGATAATCAATTTATGGTGATCACGCCGTGGGGCCGGTTTGGCTACGGGCTGATAGACGCTCCCGGCGAGCAGTGGCTGGAAACAAGCCGCATCGAGATTGCGCCGGGGTAATTAGCGGTGGTTGGCGTTGAGCAGGGTGTTCATTTTTTGGATGAGGGTGGGCAGTTCAAACGGCTTGGTTTCGTACTCGTCGCAGCCGGCGGCCAGCGCTCTGTCGCGGTCGCCAACCATCGCGTGAGCGGTGAGCGCAATCACCGGGATGGCGCGGGTTTGCGGATCAGCCTTGAGCTGGCGGGTTAACTCCCAGCCATCAATTTCGGGCAGACTCAGGTCCATCAAAATTAAATCCGGCTGTTCGCGGTAAACTGTGGCTTTGCCCTGCGCCCCGTCTACGGCGATGAGCATTTCAAAACCATGCCGGGCCAGCCGCCTCACGAGCATATCGCGGTTCATTTCGTTGTCTTCAATGAGTAGAATTTTGGCCACACGTTGCTCCTGACAATCAGATTTTAGCCGGTTTGACCCAATCAATCAACCCCGACATTAGGGCTAATTCAAAAGGGTGTGACTAAAATGAGTAGAAAAGGGCCGCAGGCCGGGGGGCCTGGGGGATAGTTCCCCCCAAATTTCTCTTTTCCCAACTCACTTTGGTCACACCCAATTCAAAAAAACAAAAAGCCCCGGCGGTTTGCCGAGGCTTTGTTGTTTGGTTCAAAATTTAGCCAATCAGGGTGCGGCTTTGTTCGTGCAGGTAGAGGGGCAGGGTGTAGTAGCCGCCAATCCCTTTGCCGCTGGAACCACTGCCTTTCCAGCCGCCAAAGGCCTGTACGCCCGGCCACGCGCCGGTAGTGGCTCCGGCGGCGCGGTTAGAGTAGGTGGTGCCAGCCTGGATGTTGTTGAAGAACCACTCCACCTCGGCTTTGTCTTCGCCAAAGAAGCCGGCGGTCAGGCCAAAATCGGTGTCGTTGGCTTTGGCCATGGCTTCATCGAGCGTTTTTACTTTGGCCAGGTGCAAAATCGGCAGGAACAGCTCAGTTTTGACCAGTTCGTGGTCTTCCGGTAGCCCCTCAACGACGGCCGGTTCGACAAAATAGCCCCTGGCCATGTCGCCTTCGGTGAGCACGTTGCCGCCAACGAGCACGGTGCCATCGGCCCGGGCTTTGTCCATAAAGCGCTGGTAATCCTGGTAGGCGCTTTTGTTGACCACCGTGCCCATAAACACATCGCGCCGGGTCGGGTCGCCAATTTTGATGGCTGCGGTCAGTTGCACCAATTTGGCTTTAAATTCGTCGTAAACTTCTTCCTGAACATACACCCGCGAGCAGGCCGAACATTTTTGGCCGTCCAGCCCAAAGGCGGCGCGCATCACGCCGGTGGCCGCTTTGGTCGTGTCGGCGGTTTTGGAAACGATGGTCGGGTTTTTGCCGCCCATCTCGATGATCGCCGGGCGGGGGTAGCGGCCGGTGGCGGCGGTTTTAACCACGGTCATGCCCACATCATACGAGCCGGTAAAGGTCCAGCCATCGATATCCGGGTTTTCCTGCAATTCCTGGCCCACGGTTCGGCCCGGCCCACTGACATAGTTGAATACCCCTGCCGGCAGGCCGGCTTCGGCAAACAGTTCGGCGGTTTTCCAGCCGTCGTAGGGCGTGTCCGATGAGCCTTTGAAGACCACGGTGTTACCGGTGACGAGCGCCGCGGCAATCGGCGCGGCGGATAGCGCCATCGGGAAGTTGAACGGGGAGATAACCACCCACACGCCAAAGGGGCTGAGCACGCTAAAGTTGTTTTCTTTGGGATCATCCGGGTTATTTTTGCCCAGCGTTCTTACGTAGCCGTTGTTCTTTTCCACCTGGTCGGCGTACCAGCGCAGCAGGTCCGCGGTTTCTTCCACTTCGCCCAGCGCCTCGAGCCGGTTTTTGCCCACTTCAAAAATCATCAGCGCGCTGAGTTCAAGGCTGGTATCGCTGATTTTTTCGGCAATGTTGCGGATAATGGCGACTCGCTCTTGCCAGGGGGTGTTCTTCCAGCCGGGAAAGGCTTCGCGGGCGGCGGCGATGGCCTGTTTGGCGTGGTCGGTGGTGCCTTTTTGGGCCTGGCACAGCAGCCAATCGGTATTGATGGGGCTGTACCGGCTGAATTTTTCGGCGGCGTGTACTTTTTCGCCGTTAATAAACATGGGGACTTCTGCGCCAAACCACTCTGCTTTTACCCTGGCCACGGCCTGATCATACGCCGATTGCAATTCCTCATTGTCCGCGGACATGGTCGCATAGGTTACTTTAAATTTTTGAGCCATTTTGACCTCCTTATCAAAAAACTTTAGACTTTATTTGGATTTTTTGTAATATATTTCTAAAATATGCCAAAGTTAGACATATTCAGTCATTAGAACTTTGCATTACGCATCGTAGCACTACCCTATCGACCTGTCAAAACCACGGTAATTGTATGATTTGGCCGCTGCTGGTACAAATAATGCTTTCCCGCGCTTGTGAATTTTAAAAACCGGAGTAGAATTAAACATAAGATGTTAGGGGAGACAGTTTTCAAGATGGGTATCTCTAAACAACAACTATTAATCTTGTCGATGCTGTTATTTTTTGCCGTGCTCATTCTGGGCTGTTTGTGTATGTTGGCGGTGCCCAGCCCCACTACCGGCGGCCCGGCTTTTGTATTTTAGGCAATTTTATAACAGTTTTGTTCTTTCGCCATTAATTTACCCCTCAAACCGGCGCAGCCCCAGCACCGGTTTTTGCTGCCTTTTGTTTCCAGCGCGGTCCATCAAAATAGAATTGGCAAAAGCTATTCGTGTTGCTATAATAGCTCGACTGTTGCAACACCTGATATTATTTGGGAACCTATCAGGATTTTAGCACGTTGCGCAATTTTGTGAAGGAGAACAATTAACCCATGCGCAAATGGGCCTTGTCTGAATTTTTTAAACACGCCCGGCGATTTTTTTTTGACCGCGCCTCGTTACATTTGCTTATTCTGTTTGCGGCCGCGCTGCTCGTAACCCTGCTTATTACCGATAACAGCGCGCTGGCCGAGGCGTTGTTCCAGTCGCCGGCGTCACCAGTGGAACAGCCGCTTCAACCGCAGGCTGTGCCACCCCAACCCCAGGCCGTGCCACCTCAACCGCAGCCGGTGCAGCCCCAACCCCAGCCAGTGCAACCACAGCCGCAGCCGGGCGAAGCGCCGGCCCCGCAGCCTGCCGCCGGCGAGAGTCAACCCGTTCAACCCAACCCCGCCGAAAGCGCCCCGGCAATTGAGCCAGCCGCGCCGCCACCTTTGCCTGCTCCTGAACGCCAATCGCCGCCGGACCGTACCCGGCCAACTGATGACTCCGATTCATCAAACCTCACCGTGGACCAGGCCGAATTTATTGATACGGTGGTGGTGAGCCTGGCCTGGGTGTGGTTGTGCTGCGGGGTTATTTTGATTTTACTCATCCCGCTGGCCTTTTTATTCCTGCATATTCGGGGGCGCAGTAAAATCAGCAAAGAGGAACAAGTTTAGCGCCAGTCGGCTGTATTGAATTTTGACTGCTATAAAATTATCTGCCAATCCATTAGCCTCAAAAAAGGCGGCCCGGTGGGCCTTGTTGGGTCTCACCTGGGTCGCTTTTTTGTTGCGCGTGCCGGGGCTGGCTGGCCAAAGCCTGTGGCGCGATGAAGTGGACAGCCTCTATTTTGCCGGCTGGGAGCTGAGGCTGCTGCTGGAGCAGTTAACCGCTACCGGCCATAACGGGCCGCTTTATTATTTGCTGCTGTGGCCGTGGCTGCAACTGGCCGGCTCCACCGAGTTTGCCCTGCGCTATCCCTCGGCATTGATGGGCACGCTGGCCGTGCCGCTGGGCTACACGCTGGTGCGGCAGCTCGGCCTGAGCCGCCGCGCCGGGCTGCTGTTGAGCCTGCTGCTGGCAACGTCGGCCTATCTGGTGTGGTACAGCCAGGAAGGCAAAATGTACACCCTGCTGCTGGTGGTGGTGATGCTGGCCGTGATCGCTCATACCAAAGCGCTGGCCGGCGAGGGCGTTCGCTGGTGGGGGGTGTTTGTGCTGGCCACCACGCTGTCGTTTTATCTGCACATTTTGGCGCCAATGATGCTGCTGGTGTATGGAGCGGCGGCGCTGATTTTTTTCTCGCAAACCCGGCGGCGCTGGCGAGGCTGGCTGACCAGCATGGCCTGTTTAACGCTGCCGTACCTGCCGCTGGTCATCTGGCAGGCGTCGATGTTCCGGGCCGGGGTGAGCCAGGGCCATCCTTTTTACCCGTTTAAACAACAGTTTTCTTTGCTGCTTGAGCTTTACAGCGGCGGCCTCATAAAATTTGCCGGGCCAACCGGGCTGGTGCTGGTTGTTTTTTTGCTGCTGGCCGGATTGTTTCTGGCCAACCCTCGCGCCCGCGCCGAAGCCTGCACCCTGCGCCGGCGGCTGCTGCTGGCGGCGTGGCTGCTGCTGCCGCCGCTGGCCATTTATCTGATTTCGCTGCGGGTGCCGGTTTTTGAGGACAGGTACGTTATTTATATCACGCCGGCGTTTTATCTGCTCCTCGCGCTGGGCCTGATTTTGATTCGGCATCACGCTCGCTGGCTGGCCGGGCTGTGTTTGGGCCTGCTTCTGGCCCTCAATTTGCTGGGTATCTGGCAGCAGCAGCGCCAGCCCATCAAAGCCGACTTTCGGGCCGCGGCGGTCTACCTGTCCCGGCAACCCGCTCGCCCGCAGGCCGTCATCATCCAGATTCCCTACCTCAAACGCACCTTTGATTATTACTACCCGGCCGACTACAAATTTTTGGAGGGCTTGTGGACCAACGGCGGCAAATCTGAAGCCGAAGTGGAGCGCGATATGCTCGGCCTGACCGCCGGCCTGCCGGAGGTGTGGCTGGTGGTCTCCGAGGAGGCTTCGTGGGACAGCCGCCAGTTGATGCGTTTGTGGCTCAACGAGCACGCTTCGCTGGCCAGCGAAGCGCATTTTATGCGGGTTGACGTGTACCACTACCGCTTCGCTCCCGGCAGCATCGATGCCCCGGCCAATTAGCGCTTTTGGGGGGTTGTCAGCGGCTGGTAAGGCTGGTATACTGACTCCTGCCAAAACTGTAATTGGATCAGGTGGGCGTGAGTACAAATCTGTCAGTTCCTGTTTGGGAAATATTGGACCAAATTGATTCGGCCTTAAATGTCGAGGCTCCGTTTGACGAGCAGATTCAGTTAATCAACCATATTTTAATTGAAGTCCTCAACGTTGACGCCATTTGGTGCAAATCCTATCCACCGCTGCCGCCGGCGGCGTGCGGGGTGGTAAAAACCCCGCTGAGTATGGCTCCCCACGCCGAAATTTGCCTGTCTGACCAGGGCTGCAACGGCGCCGCCACGGGCAGCACCCTGCTGGACAAAGCCGTGGCCGGCCAGCGCCCGTTGTTCATTTCTGCGCCGGACGACGGCCATTTCGACGCCGATCTGGGCGATACGCTGTTTAAAACATTTGGCGCGATGCCCACGGCCATTGTTCCGCTGGTGGCCAGCCAGACCACCTGGGGCGCGCTGGTCACCGGCCAAACCGAATCCGGCCAGCTTTCCGCCGAGCAGCAAAGCCTGCTCCTGCTGTTGAGCAAGCATCTGGCTACCACCCTGCACCAGCGCCACCTGCTCAACGTGGCCCGCCGCCACACCGACACCTTTGCCACCCTCACCCAAATTGCCCAAACTATCACCTCCAGCCTTGATATCGATGATGTTATCCAGCGCACTATGGCCGGAATCAACACCGTTTTGGATGTTGAGGCCGGCTCGCTGCTGCTGGTTGATGAACACAGCGGCGAACTCTACTTTAAAATCACCCTTCGCGGCGAAAACAAGCAGATCACTTCCTTCCGTTTGCAGCCCGGCGAGGGCATTGCCGGCTGGGTGGTGGCTCACAACCGACCGGCCGTTGTCAACGCGCCGGCCGGCGACACCCGCTTTTCCAGCAAAATTGACCGGGCCATTGGCTTTACCACCAGAATGCTGCTGTGCGTGCCGCTGATTGTGCAGGGCAAGCCCATCGGCGCGCTGGAAGTACTCAACAAGCGCAGCGGCCCGTTTAACCAAACCGACCAAAACCTGCTGGTGTCGATGGCCGCCTCGCTGGGGATTGCCCTGCAAAACGCCATGCTGTACGATACCGCCCAAACGCGCGCCCACAAAAATGAGGTCATCAACCAGGTGACTACCGCCATTAACGCCGGGCATGGCCTGGTGGATACGGCCCAGTTGATCTTTAACCAGCTCGGCCGGTTGTTGGATTTTCAGCACGTCAACCTGTCAATCATCAGGGCGGGCAAAAGTATTTCGCAGTGGTTGTTTGATGAAACCGGCGTACACCCGGTAAATAGGCCGGTCAGCATCGAGCTGGCGGGTTCAAAATTGGCCCAACTCATCGCCGCCGGCGGCAGCTACGTCGAAACTGAAGCATCGGCGGACTCTGCATTTGCCGATGATGAAATTTTGCGCGCCCACCGCGTCAACTCCCGGCTGACCATTTTATTGGATACCGGCGGCCAGCCGTTTGGCGCGCTCACGCTGGGCCATCGCCGGGCCAACGCTTTTGGCCCCGCCGATGTGACGCTGCTGGAGCAATTTGCGCCCCATCTGGCCATCGTCATTGAAAAAGCCATGTTGCTCGACAACATGGCCCAGCACACCGGCGAACTCCACACCCTCAACCGGCTCAGCGAAATGCTGGTCTCCAACATCGACCTGCCCGGCATTGTTGAAACGACCGTTAATATGCTGCCCAAAATTTTGCCCAGCGACGTGCAGGGCGTGGCCATTGCCGGCGAAGATGGCCTTCACCTGGGGCTGGTTTTGCCGCAGGACTTTGCCCAAACCGAGCAGGTCAAACAGAGCATTCTGTCCACCCTGGCCGAAGTGAGCCAGGAGTTCAACCCGGCGTCGGCGTCGGCCAGAATTGTGGCCGGCAACCCGCCCGTTTCGCCCGACTGGACGCCGGTCAGCGCCCTGTCGCTGCCCATTTTAACCCACTACGGTACCGAAGGCGTGATTTACGCCGCCACCAACCGCGCCGAAAGTTTTGACGGCAATTTCCTGCGCGTGTTCTCGCTGCTGGTGTCGCAGATTTCGGCGGCGGTAGAAAATGCCCGCCTGTTCCAGCAGGTTGAACAGGAACGCGCCCGGCTGGCCTCGATTTTGGCCAGCAGCACCGACGCCGTGCTGGTAGTCAACCGCAGCGGCCGGATTGTGCTGGATAACCCCGCCGCGTGGACCATTATGGGCGTCAGCGAGTCGCAGCGCGGCCGCCGCCTTACCGAAGTGACCCGGCTGGAGCGGCTCATCAACCTGTTTAACATTGCCATCAGAGATGGCGAAACTACCGGTGAAATCCCGCTCGATGACGGGCGCACCTTTTTTGCCAACCTGTCGCCGGTGGCGGTGGGCGCGGCGGGGATTATTGGCTGGGTGGCCACCATGCAGGATGTGAGCCACTTTAAAGCGCTGGAACAGCTCAAAGACGAATTTGTCAGCACCGTCTCGCACGATCTGCGCTCGCCGCTGTCCGGCATTTTGATCGCCACCCGGCTGATTGAGCAGATGGGCGAGGTGACCGCGGAGCAGCGCGAACTGCTCGATCTGGTTGACCGGCGCGTGCGCAACATGGGCGATCTGATTGATAACCTGCTCGATGTGGGCCGCATCGCAGCCGGCATGGACATGGGGCTGGAGCCGTGCGACATCTCGGAAATTGCCACCGAGGTGGCGCTCACCCTGGCCCCGCAGGCCGCCGATAAAGGACTGGCCCTCAACACAGATTTTGACCACAGCCTGCCCGCCGTGATGGCCAACCCCTACCGTTTGCAACAGGTGGCTCACAACCTGTTGGGCAACGCCATAAAATATACCCCAAGCGGGGGCACGGTTACCGGCCGAACTTTCCTCCACAGCAACGAAGTCCGTTTTCAGGTCATCGACTCCGGTTCAGGCATCCCCGCCAGCGACCAACCCCACATTTTTGAAAAATTCTACCGGGTCAAAGGTGAACACGTTACCGGCATCAAAGGCACCGGGTTGGGCCTGGCCATCGTCAAAGGTATTGTCGAAAAACTGGGCGGCCGGATTTGGGTTGAAAGCGTGTTTGGTGAAGGCAGCACCTTCACCGTGGCGTTCCCCTATCAATAAATTCTCAAACTTTCCCACTTATCTTTCAAACTTTGTTGCCGAAAACTATTGTCAGCAATCGGATTTTAGTGCATAATACCTGCAATTTTTGCACCCCAACAATAGCTATAAGGTAAAAACATATGGTTCTAGCCGCAGTTTTATCTGGATTTGTGCTGGCAGTTTTTGCTCCCTGGATTAATAAAATGGCTCGCGGTGCGGCGGGCTGGATCCTGGCGCTGCTCCCCCTCGGATTGTTCATCTATTTTGCCAATTTCATCAGCCCCATCGCCGAAGGTGAAACCTTCATCTTTTCCACGGCCTGGGTGCAGGCCATCAACATTAATTTGTCCTTTAATGTCGATGGCTTGAGCCTGCTGTTTGCGCTGATCATCACCGGCATTGGGGCGTTGGTAATTATCTATGGGGGCGGCTACCTGGCCCACGATGAATTTGTGGGCCGTTTTTACGTGTATATTTTGATGTTCATGGCCTCGATGCTGGGCGTGGTGCTCTCTGATAATGTGCTGACCATTTTCATTTTCTGGGAACTGACCAGCATCACCTCCTACATGCTGATTGGCTACTACCACGAAAAAGAGGAGTCGCGGGCGGCGGCGTTGCAGGCGCTGCTGGTGACCGGCCTCGGCGGGTTGGCCCTGCTGGCCGGGCTGGTGATGATGGCTATTGTCGGCGGCAGTTGGGAAATTTCCGAGCTGCTGACCCGCGGCGAGGTGCTGCGCGGCAGCGACCTGTACCTGCCCATACTAACGCTGGTGCTGCTGGGCGCGTTCACCAAATCGGCCCAGTTCCCGTTCCACTTCTGGCTGCCCAATGCGATGGCTGCGCCCGCGCCGGTGAGCACGTACCTGCACGCGGCCACAATGGTCAAGGCCGGCATTTATTTGATGGCCCGCATGAGTCCGGCGCTCGGCGGCACAGAGGCCTGGCTTTACACGGTCACAATTTTTGGAGCCATCACTATGCTGCTGGCGGCGCATTTGGCCTGGCAGCAGCTTGATCTCAAACGGATTCTGGCCTATTCCACGGTCAGCGCGCTGGGTATTTTAACCATGCTGCTGGGGGTGGGCAGCCACACCGCCGTTGAAGCCGCGGTGGTCTTTTTAATAGTCCACTCGCTGTACAAAGGCTCGCTGTTTATGGTGGCCGGCGCGGTTGACCACGAAACCGGCACCCGCTTCATCGACAAACTGGGCGGGCTACGCCGGCTTATGCCGATTACCGCCGCCATCGCCGTGCTGGCCGGCCTGTCAATGTCGGGCATTCCGCCGTTTCTGGGTTTTGTCGGCAAAGAACTTATTTACGAAGCCACCACCAAAACCGAATTCAGCGCGGCGCTGCTGACCCTGGTGGGTTTTCTGACCAACGGCCTCACTATCACCGCCGCTTTAATGGTGATGATCAAACCGTTTTTTGGGCCGGTGGTAGACACCCCCAAACACGCCCACGAAGCGCCGCTGAGCATGTGGCTGGGGCCGGCTATTTTGGCCAGCCTGGGGCTGCTGCTGGGGCTGGCCGCCGGCCCGCTGGGCGAGCTGATTGTCTCGCCGGTGGCCTCGGCCATTACCGCCGAGGAAATTCATGCTCACGTGGCCCTGTGGCACGGCTTTTCGCTGCTGCTGGTGCTGAGCGCCGTCACCATTGCTTTTGGGGTGCTGGTTTACTGGCAGCGAGGCGCGCTGCAAAAACTGGCTGCGCCGGGCAACATCGTTTCCACGTGGGGGCCGGAGCGGATTTACGGCTGGACGGTCGATGGCACGCTGGCCTTTGGTCGCTGGCAAACCCGCCTGCTCCAGAGCGGTTATCTGCGCAATTACCTGCTTATCATCATTGCCAGCACGGTTGGCGCGGCCTTTTACACGCTGGCCCGCTACGATGTTTTTGCCACCAACATCCTCTTCCGCCCCATCGATGTAACCTGGTACGAGGGCTTGTTTATGGTGATGATTGTGGCCGGGGCGATTATGGTGGTTTTGAGCAAATCCCGGCTGGCGGCGGTGGCGGCGTTGGGGGTGGTTGGCTACGGCGTGGCCATCATTTTTGTCTTTTTTGGCGCGCCGGACCTGGCCATGACCCAGTTTTCCATTGAAACGCTCAGCGTGATTTTGCTGGTATTGGTGCTGTACCGGCTGCCCCGTTTTGTCTCGTTTACCCGCAGTAAAATGGCCCACGTTGTTGATATTACCGCCGCCGTAACCGGCGGTTTGGTGATGACGCTGCTGGTGCTGTTTGTCACGGCTCTGCCGGCCAACTCGCGGCTGGCGCCCTATTTTGCCGAAACCAGCTATCTGCTGGCCCATGGCCACAACGTGGTCAACGTAATTCTGGTTGATTTTCGCGGCTTTGACACAATGGGCGAAATCACCGTGCTCGGGTTGGCGGCCATTGGCGTGTTTGGGCTGCTCAAACTGCGGCTGGAGCAAAACACCGAGCCGGTGGCCCCGCGCGAGCGGCTGGAGCGCACTCGCACCTCTACCGATGTGTTCCCGGTGATGAACCGTAAAAATGAAGACGGCGCTTTAGTTTCATCCAAGGAGAAGAGCTTATGACCACCGTCATTTTAGCCACTGCAACCCGCTACATGCTGCCGCTGCTGTTGTTGTTTTCCGTGTTTTTGCTGCTGCGCGGCCACAGCGAACCGGGCGGCGGATTTGTCGGCGGGCTGGTAGCGGCTGCCTCGTTTGCGTTTTACGCCTTTGCTTATGGCGTTGAAGAAGCCCGACGGGCCTTGCGGGTTGATCCTAAAATGCTGATCGGCGTGGGTTTGCTGCTGGCGGCGGGCAGCGCCACCCTGTCGCTGCTGCTGGGGCTGCCGTTTATGACCGGCCTGTGGACCAAAGGCTCGTACTTTGTGTTTGGCCACATCGGCACGCCCGTTATTTTTGATGTGGGAGTTTACCTGGACGTGTTGGGCGTGATTCTGCTGATTGTCTTTTCGCTGGCGGAAGGAGAGCAATAATGGAAGTTTTACTGGCGGTTGTTGTGGGGGTGTTGTACGCCACCGGCTTTTATATGATTATGAGGCACAGTATTTTTAAGCTGATATTGGGCCTGGGGTTGCTGGGCCACGCGGCCAACCTGCTTATCTTTTCTATTGGCCGGGTCACTCGCGGCGTGCCGCCGGTGATGGTGCACGGCCATGATGTGCTCACCCCGCCCTACGCCGACCCGCTGCCCCAGGCGTTTATTTTAACGGCCATCGTCATCGGCTTTGGGGTGCAGGCTTTTGCCACGGTGCTGGTTAAGCGCGCTTACCAGACTGTCGGCACCGATAATTTTGATGAAATGATCAGCACCGACCGGCCGTCGTCGTAATTCAGCAAATACAGGAATTTATATGAACATTCTGGTAGTTCTTCCTATAGTTATCCCGTTTACCACCGGCATTATCCTGATTTTGGCCTGGAATAACCGCCCGTTCCAGCGGATTTTCAGCGTGATTGGCGCCGCGGCCCTGCTGATTACCGGCCTGGCCCTGCTGTACACCGTGTGGACTTACGGCATTCAGGTGATGCAGATGGGTGGCTGGCCCGCGCCGTTTGGCATCACCCTGGTGGCCGATTTGCTCAGCGCGATTATGGTGATTTTGGGCGGGCTGATGGGCCTGTCGGTGGCTGTTTACTCGCTGGCCAGCATGGATGAAGAGCGTGAAATGTTTGGGTATTATCCGCTGCTGCATATTTTGTTGATGGGCATTAGCGGCTCGTTTCTCACCGGCGATTTGTTTAACCTGTACGTTTGGTTTGAGGTGATGCTGATGTCGTCGTTTGTGCTGCTGGCGCTGGGCGGCGAACGCGGCCAACTCGAAGGCGGCATCAAATATGTCACGCTCAACCTCATTTCGTCGGCGGTGTTTCTGGCAGCGGTGGGCACCATTTACGCCCTGCTCGGCACGGTCAACATGGCCGATCTGGCCATTCAGGCCCGCAATAGCGATCAGGCCGGGCTGGTGCAGGTGCTGGGCATTTTGTTTTTGGTGGCGTTTGGCATTAAAGCGGCTATCTTCCCTTTCTTTTTCTGGCTGCCGTCGTCGTACCACACCCCGCCGGTGGCTGTCTCGGCCATTTTTGCCGGGCTGTTGACCAAAGTTGGCGTGTACACTCTCATTCGCGTCTTCACCCTGATTTTTGTGCTGGATGTGGGTTACACTCACAACATCATTTTGGCCCTGGCCGGCTTTACAATGGTCACCGGCGTGCTCGGCGCGGCCACCCAAAACGAATTCCGCCGCATCCTGTCGTTTCACATTATCAGCCAGATTGGCTACATGATTATGGGGCTGGGGCTGTACTCGCCGCTGGCGCTGGCCGGTTCGGTGTTTTACATTACCCATCACATTGTGGTTAAAACCAACCTGTTTTTGGTGAGCGGTGTGGTTCATCGGCTGCGCGGCTCGTACCAGTTGAAAAAACTGGGCGGGGTGTATCGCCTGCATCCCATGCTGGGGGTGCTGTTCCTTATTCCGGCCTTTTCGCTGGCCGGCGTGCCGCCGCTGTCCGGGTTTTGGGCCAAATTCGCCCTCATCCGCGCCGGCATCGAAACCCAGAGTTACGTGGTGGTGGCGGCGGCGCTGGTGGTGAGCCTGCTCACCCTGTTCTCGATGACCAAAATCTGGGCCGAGGTTTTTTGGAAGGCCGACCCCAACCCGGACTCCGTCGAGGATCAACCGCTGACCAGTTTAACCTACTATCTGGTGCCGGTTATCACCCTGGCGTTGATTACCGTGGTCATCGGCCTGTTTGCCCAGCCGTTTTTTGCGGTGGCCATCCGCGCCGCCGAACAGTTGCTCAATCCCGCCGAATACATTCAAGCCGTTAACCCGCTTGTGGGAGGGTCGCTATGATTTTCTTTTTGCTCAATGTGCTGCTGGCGCTGGCCTGGGCGGCGCTCGTTGGTGATTTTACGCCGATGAATTTGCTGGCCGGTTTTATTTTTGGCTACGCCGCCCTGTGGATTATGCAGTTTGTGATGCAGTCATCCAATTACTTTGGCAAATTTCTGCAAATTGCCCTGTTTGTGCCCTACTTTTTGTGGGAATTGGTTAAAGCCAACGTGCGCATGGCCTACCACGTGTTGATGCCGCTGAACAAGCTGCGCCCGGGCGTGATCGGCATCCCGCTGGATATTACCACCGACGCCCAGATTACGATGCTGGCCAACATGATCACCCTCACGCCGGGCACGCTCAGCCTGGATGTGTCTACCGACCGGCGGGTGCTGTACGTTCACAATTTTGTGGTTGATGATCCCGAAGCGTTTCGCCAGGAAATCAAAGACGGATTTGAGCGCAAAGTGCTGGAGGTTACCCGCTAATGATCAATGCCGCCGCAATGTATTTCTTTTTGCCGATGATGGTTTTGGCCGTGCTTATCAGTTTTATCCGGCTGGTGCGCGGTCCCAGCCTGCCGGACCGGGTGGTGGCCCTCGATTTGATGACCACGCTGGGCATTGCCGTGATTGCCGTGTATGCGATGGCCTTTAACCAGCCCATTTTTATCGACATTGCCGTGGTTGTGGCCCTGATTTCATTTTTGGGCACAATTGCCTTTGCCTACTACGTGTACAGAAGGGTAGACCAATGATTGCAGAAATATTGAGCCTGTTGTTTCTGGCAGCCGGTACGGTGTTTATTTTGATTTCCGCGGTGGGCGTGGTGCGCATGCCAGATATTTACCTGCGCATGTCGGCCTCTACCAAATCGAGCACGCTGGGCGTTGGTTTTATTTTGCTGGGCGCGGCGGCCTACTTTTTTCACGATCTGGGCGTTTTTAGCCGGGCCATTGCCATTATTGTTTTTTTGCTGCTCACCGCGCCGGTGTCGGCGCATATGATTGGCCGGGCGGCCTACCACACCGGCGTGCCGCTGTGGCGCAAATCCCGCTACGATGACCTGTACGGCAAATTTGACCCGCAGGGCAAGCACCTGGATAGTTCGCTGGAAAGCACCCAGCGCAACCCCCTGCTCGATGAATTTTAAACGGCGTCTGAAAATCATTTAAACCCGGTTTAATTTTTAGCCGGGTTTTTTGTTGGCGATTTCTTTGCCCCTCACCCCCCTGGCCCCCCTCTCCCACTCGTGGGAGAGGGGGGAATGATGTTTTTTGGTTGTGCTTTTCGGCGGCAAAGCCGCCGAAAAGCACAACCTCAATCAAATCTCCCCCTCCCCGCTTGCGGGGAGCACCCCTGCGGGGCACTGGTGGGTTGGGGGGAGGGGCCGGGTAGTTGCGATTTTCTAATTAAATACAGGGCATGCTATAATCTCCGATTGGACAATAATCAGACACAAAAAAGGACATTTTAAATGAAGATTGCTCTGGATGTGATGGGCGGCGACCATGCCCCGGCAGCGATAGTTCATGGGGCGGTATGGGCCGCCCGTGATTTTGGGGTAGCT
>CAYOXS010000046.1:0-6649 GCA_964407935.1 uncultured Caldilineaceae bacterium | reverse complement strand
TGCTCTCCATTGGCGAGGAGGAAGAAAAAGGCAATCTGCTCACCCAGCGCGTTTCGCCCCTGCTGCGCGACAGCAACGTGATCAACTTTGTCGGCAATGTTGAAGGCAAAGACATCCCCACCGGCATGGCCGATGTGGTGGTTACCGACGGCTTCACCGGCAACGTGTACATTAAAGGGGCCGAGGGCGTGGCCTGGATCATCCAGAAATTCCTCGAACGCGAAATCAAAGCCCGGCCGACGGCGCTGTTGGGCGCGCTGCTGGCTCGCGGCGCAATCAAGGCGTTTCGGACCCGGCTGGATTACCGCGAATTTGGCGGCGGCCCGTTGTTGGGCGTTAACGGGGTGGTGATTGTGGCCCACGGCCGCTCCGATCCCTACGCCCTGCGGCACGCCATCCGCGTGGCCAAACAGGCCGCCGAACACGATCTGGTCAATGTAATTGCCAACGGCCTGGACGAGAGTATTTCAGCCAATGGCAAGTAGGGTGGTCATCACCGGCATTGGCGCGATTACCCCGCTGGGCCACACCGTTGCCGATACCTGGCAAAACTTAGTCAACGGTCAATCCGGCCTCAACCGCATCAGCCGCTTTGACGCCTCGGCGCTGCCGGTGCAGGTGGCCGCAGAAGTGAAAGAATTTGAGCCGCAACGCTATATTTCGGCCAAGGATGTGCGCCGCATGTCGCGGGCATCGCACCTGGCGCTGGCCGCCGCCACCCAGGCCGTGGCCAACGCCGGGCTGGCGTATCCCTTTACCGGCACGCTGGCCGAACGCGCCGGGGTGATGCTCGGCACGGCGATGGGCGGTTTTGACAAAGTTGAACAGGGGGTAAAAGATTACGGCCGCGGCCTCAACAAAGTGAATCCCTTCTCGCTGCCGGCGGCCTCGCCCAATTTATCAACTTTTCACGTCTGTGTTACACTAAATGCGCAGGGTTACACCAACACGCTGTCAACGGCCTGCGCGGCCGGCACAATGGCGCTCGGTGAAGCCGCCGAGGTGATCCGGCGCGATGAGTGCGAGGTAATGATCAGCGGCGGCACCGAGGCCCACATCAACGAGCTGACTGTGGCCGGCTTCATCGCTTCGCGCTCGTTATCAACCGCTTTCAACGCCGACCCCGCCCGCGCCTCGCGCCCGTTTGATGCGCACCGCGACGGCTTTGTGCTGGGCGAAGGCGCGGTAATTTTTGTACTGGAACGGCTCGACCGGGCGCTGGCCCGCGGCGCGCCAATCTACGCCGAAATTCTGGGCAGCGCCCATTCGTCGGACACGCATCATATTTTGGCCCCCGATCCCGACTCGGCCGGGGCATTGCGGGCCATGCGCTGGGCGTTGCAACGAGCCGGGGTGCAGCCGGAACAGGTTGATTACATTAACGCCCACGCCACCGGCACGCCGTTGGGTGACGCCGCCGAAACGCAGGCCATCAAATCGCTCTTTGGCGAGCGGGCCTATCAGGTGCCGGTCAGTTCCACCAAAAGTATGGTCGGGCATCTGTTTGGCGCAGCCGGAGCCATTGAAGCGCTGGCCTGTGTAAAATCAATTGAAACCGGCATCGTGCATCCCACCATCAATATTGACACCCCCGACCCGGCCTGCGATCTGGATTACGTGCCCGCTCAGGCCCGGCGGCATGCGGTAAATATCGCGCTGTCCAACTCGTTTGGGTTGGGCGGGCAAAATTCTTGCCTGGTTTTGGGCAAATACACCAAAGGACCCCATCATGAAAGTAATCACCAATACCGCCCTGGTTGAAAATCGCGCTAAATGGGCCAAGCGCATTGCGCCGGTAACCATGCTGCTGCTGATTGGCGGCCTGGTCACCAATTTTCTCAGCATCAACAATCCGGACTATTTCCGGCCCACGCTGATTTTGCTGGCGCTGGGCTTTGTTTCGGCGATTGTCAGCAGCCACATGGTCAATAACTGGGTGCGCGAACCTCGCGCCGACCAGATTCTGGAGCAGACCCTTAAAAAATTTGGCAACGATTATCTGTTGTTTAATTACACCGCCCCGGTGCCGCACGTGCTGGTTGCCCCCGATGCGGTTTACACCTTTGTGGTCAAATCGCACGAGGGCGAGATTTCGGTCAACGGCGGCAAGGTGTCGCGTAAATTTACCTGGAAGCGCGTGTTCCGCCTCTTTGCCGATGAAGGGTTGGGCCTGCCGTTAAAAGACGCCGAGAACCGCGCTGCCAAACTGCAAAAATTTCTGCGCGACAAGCTCAACAGCGAAGATGCGCCGGTTGTTAAACCCGTGCTGCTCTTCTCCAACAAAAACGTGCAGCTAACCGTCGATCGCCCCGATGTTCCGGCGCTGCAAACCAACCAGCTTAAAGAATTTCTGCGCGAAGGCTCAAAGAGCCGGGCCGTCTCCGCTGAACAGCGCAAACAACTGGCCGATATTCTGGCCGGTTAGCTGGAGGCAGACGATGGCGTTTGATCGCCGCCCGTTTGTACAAAACGCCCAATCTGGCCGGCGCTTTCCGGGAGGCAGCCGGTGACGCTCATCTGGCTGCTGGCGCTGGCCGGAGTGTGGGCTGCGTGTTATCTGGCCGCCCGAAAGATCGCGGCGCGCCGGGGCGGAAACTGGCCCTTTGCCGCCGAAGTGATCGCCGCCGCCGGCCTGCTGGCGCTGGCGGTAATTGGTTTTTTCTGGCAGATTATTTTTACCGCTAACACCTGGATGCCCGCCGGCGGCGGCGATCTGGCCCCGTTTTTGTACCCTAACTATCGTTTTGCCGCCGAGCAGCTCCGGCAGGGCAACCTTCCCCTTTGGAATCCGTACCTGTACAGCGGCGCGCCCTTTGCCGCCGATATTCAATCTGGCCTGTTCTACCCGGTCAACCTGCTGCTGTTTTTGCTGGTGCCCAACTTTGGCTACGGCTGGCTCGAGGCGCTGGCCATGTTCCATTTTTGGCTGGCCGGCGTAACCATGTATGTTTTGCTCAGATGCCAGTCAGGAGTCAGGAGTCAGGAGTCAGGAGTCAGGAGTCAGGAATCGGGGATCGGGAATCAGGAAGTAGAAGATGAACGTATTGTAGGGGCGCTTCGCGAAGCGCCCCTACCCGGCGCAACACCTGCCCTGCAACCGCACGAGAGCGCGAGCGTTCGCCATTCGCCATTCGCCATTCGCAATTTTCACAGGAGCCAGGGACAACTGACCCATGACTCAATCCATCCGCTGGCGGCGTTTGCCGGGGCGCTGGCCTTTGCCTTTTCCGACCTGTTTATTGTCCATTTTGGCAATTTAAACCTGATCGCCGTGGCGGCCTGGCTGCCGCTGGTTTTTTTGCTGTTCCAGCGCAGTCTGGCCCGCCGCAGCCGGGGATTGGCCGCAGCCGCCGGCGCGGTGCTGGCCATTGCCACGCTGGCCGGCCACATTCAAATCACCCTCTTCATTCTGCTCACGCTCGGGCTGTACGCACTGTGGAATTTTGGATTTTGGATTTACGATTTTGGATTTACGATTAACTCTCTCTCCGACTCACCTAACTCACCCAACTTATTCAACTCTGTTAACTCAAAACTTAAAACTCAAAACTTAAAACTCTTCTTTCAGCCCTTCATCGCCCTGTTCATTGCCCTGCTGGTTACCGTCGCTCTGTCGGCGCTGCTGCTTCTGCCCGCCTTTGAAATGAGCCGCTACACCCCCCGCGCTGAACTGCCCTACGAAGAAGCCGCCCGCTACTCGCTGCACCCGGTGCAGTTGGCCGGCCTGCTGGTGCCCAACTACTTTGGCCGCGATCCTGCCCTCCACTGGGGGCCGTGGGAGCGGGTGGAAACCGGCTACATCGGTGTGGCGACGCTGCTGCTGGCCGTGTTTGGCGCGCTGGCCGTACCGGGCCGGCGCAAAGGTTTTTTTGTGGCGCTGGCGCTGGTTTCGTTGCTGCTGGCGCTGGGCGGTTACAACCTGCTGCACGGCTGGCTGTACGCCCTGGCCCCCGGCTTCAACCAGCTTCGCGCGCCGGCCCGTTTCATTCTTCTGCTCGATTTTGCCCTGGCTGCGCTGGCGGCAATGGGCACCAACCAACTGCTCCGTTCCCGGCTCGATGACTCAACGGCGCGGCTGCTGGGCCAAACCGTGCGCGTTGCGGCGTGGGGCATCGGCGGGCTGCTGGTGGTGGCCCTGCCGCTCAGCTATTACGCTATGCTGGTGACGCAGGACCGCAACCCGGCCATTTTCAACCGGGCCACCGCCGCGGCTTCGAGTGTGGCCACGTTTGCCCTGTTTGCCATCGCCGCGCTGACGGTGCTGGGGCTGATCAACAGCCGCCGCCTGCGCCAAACCGGGGCCGGGCTGGCCCTTATCGCCGTGATCGGGCTGGATTTGTTCACCCTTGGGGCCAATGTCGATGTCGGCCACACCGATCCCACCGCGGGTTTCAACCACCCGGAAGCCATCGCTTTTTTGCAGAACGACCCCAACCTGTTCCGCGTTGAAGTGACCACCGACGTGTGGCACGCTTGGCAGCCCAACACGGCTCTGGTACACCGCTTGTTTGATGCCTGGGGGCTGTATAACCCGTTGACCCTGGCCGACACCACCCTCTACTGGAGCGGCGCGCCGCCGCGCTCCACCGGCCGCTACAATTTTTTGGGCATCAAATACATCATCGCCAGCAAGGCCGGCGCGCCCGCCGATGGCGACATCGTGCCGATTTTTGACGCCGACCCACAGGTGAACATTTATCTCAACCAGAGCGCGCTGGCGCGGGTGTTGTTTGTGGGGAATAGCACGGTGGTGGCCAATCACGACGCCGCCTGGGAGGCCATTCGCGCTGATGATTTTGACCCCGCCGCCGGCGTGATTTTGGAAGGCGGGCAGGCGCTCGCCGGCCGGCCAACGAGTGAGCTGGCGATTTTGGCTTACGAGCCGGAGCGGGTGAGCGTGGGGGTGACTACCGACGCGCCGGGCTATCTGGTGCTGGCCGACGCCTACTACCCCGGCTGGCAGGCCACCGTCGATGGCGCGCCGGCAATCATCGAGCGGGCCAATTACGCCTTTCGGGCGGTGTTGGTGTCGCCCGGCGAGCATACGGTGGAGTTTGTGTTTGCGCCGACCATCTGGCGGCTGGGGCTGGCCATCAGCGGTGCGGCGCTGCTGGCGCTGCTGGGCTGGGCCGGCTGGAGTCTCAGGCGATAACCTCAGCCTGTTTTTTGACCTCTTCGTCCATCAGTTCGCGGCGAAAAATCTTGCCGATTGCGGTTTTGGGCAACTCGCGGCGAAATTCAACGTATTTAGGCACTTTGTAGTTAGCCAGCCCGGCGCGACACCACGCCACAATATCTTCTTCAGTTGTGGCCCGGTCGGGGTGGAGCACCACAAATACTTTGGCCCGCTGGTTGGCGCTGCCCACCGGCACGCCAATGGCCGCCGCCTCCAGCACATCGGGGTGTTCGTACAACCGGTCTTCGATATCACGCGGGTAAACATTGTACCCCCCGGCTGCCAGAATCATATCTTTTTTGCGGTCAATCAGGCGAAAATAGCCATCCTCGCCCATTACGCCAATGTCGCCGGTGTGTAGCCACAGGTGTCCATCGGCGTGGCGGCGCAGCACGTTGGCGGTTTCATCTGGCATGCCCCAATAGCCCCGCATCACCTGCGGCCCGCGCACGCACAACAGGCCCGGCTGCTCCGGCCCCAATGTTTCGGTTTCGGTTTCAAAATCCACAATTTTGGCGTCGGTGTCCGAGATGGGCACGCCGATGGCGCCAATCCGTCCGCCGCGGCCAATAGGGTTGGCAATAACGCCCGGCGAGGCTTCGCTCAGGCCGTAGGCTTCAACCAGTTTGCCGCCGGTAATCCGCTGGAATTCCTGCTGCACTTCAGCCGGCAGGCCGGCGGCGGCGCTGACACAGGCGGTGATCGATTTCAGGTTAAATTTGCCGGCCTTCACCTGCGGGTGGTTGTTAATGGCGTTGTAGAGCGTGGGCACGCCCGGCACAATGGTCGGTTTGTGGACGTTGATGGCGTTCAGCAGGTGGTTCAGATCACGCGGATTGGGGATGATCACCTGCGTGTGCCCAAACAACACCGAATAGTTCATGCAGGCGGTCATGGCGTAGCTGTGGGTGAGCGGCAGAGCAGTCAGCATCACGTCCCGGCCGGCCCCGTCGCCGTCGCCGCCCAGCCAAACCGCCTCCTGCATGGCATTGGCGATGATATTTTTGTGGGTTAACTCGGCCCCTTTGGGCACGCCGGTGGTGCCGCCGGTGTACATCAGCACCGCCGTGTCATCGCCGGTCAGATCGACGGGACGGGGCGCAGCGGGCGCCGACGCCAGCACAACCTGGAACCAACTGGTGCCCGCGTCGCCGGAGATATCCACTTTATGCCCGTCCTTTTTTTCTTTGGTCAGGCTGAACAACTGCCTGAGCAGACCGGGCAGATACTCTTTAATATTGGCGACAACCACATGCGCCAGCGGGGTGTCGCCGCGCACCTGTTTGATATTTCCGTAAAACAGGCTCAGCGTCACCGCGAATCTGGCCCCGGCATCATTGATTTGATGTTTAACCTCGCGGGCGGCGTACAGCGGATTGCAGGGCACCACAATGCCGCCGGCCCGCAGCGCGCCGTAATAGGCAATAACATACTGCGGGCAGTTGGGCATATACAGCGCCACCCGGTCGCCTT
>CAYOXS010000045.1:20039-25892 GCA_964407935.1 uncultured Caldilineaceae bacterium | reverse complement strand
ACGGCCCATACTTTTTGCTGTTGCAGCCAGGCCAGAGTCTCGGGCGGGCAATCAACGGTGTGGCCGGCGCGGGCGCGGTGAGCCTGGATGGCCAGAGTCAGGGCCAGATGAAGCACGGCGTTATCGGTAAAGCGGCCGCCCAGTTGCGCTTCGGCAAAGGCCACCCATTCAAAAGCGCGCTGGGTATCCCAGCCATTAAGCAAGCGAGCGGTGCGCGGCACAATTGGCGGCGTAGTGTTACCGGCCAGGGTAAAGGTGAGGCCGCCGGCGTGGGTCATCGCGGTGAGCTGGTCTTCAAAGGGAGTGTCGCCCCACATCAGCGCGGCCAGCGTCTGGCGGCGGGCCAGTTCGGGGCAATTAACCTCGATGCCGTAGTTGGGCTTGCGTACCAGTGCCAGCCCAAAAGAAGCGGCCCATTCTTCCAGTAAATCCAGGTCTTTGAGAACTGTGGTGCGAGACACGCCGGTATTATGTTGCAACCAGTTGAGAATGAGCGGCTCAGCGGCAGAAATAAGATGCAGGGCGATCAGTTGCTGGCGCTGGCCGGCGGTTAAAACCAGGTGGAAATCAGATTTGGCGTTGAGTTCGTGCAGCAGGTGTTGGCGTTGGTGTGGGGAGCATTCGAGTGTTACGCCCAGGCCGGGGGTGGCTTTGAGAGCAATGTCACGCTGAGCCAACCAGGCTCGCACCGGTTTGAGCCGGTAATTGACCTGGCGAGACGAGAGGTTCGTCTGCTCGGCCAATTGGGCCATAGCCAGGGGCGCATCTGCGGTTAACAGCAGATTGAGCAAATTTCTTTGTTGAAGGGTGAGCGCAACCATTGGACCTGTAGCACCTTTGCCGGGATAGTACAATTATAACACTCTATTTTACATTGACTGCAGTTAATTAAATTATCTTATGAAAGTTTTGTTATAACAAAACTTAACTATTTGGCGAATTTCAGCCGCCCAGCCGCCCGGCGAGTTCTTCACTGAACGTATTGATGACGACCTGAGCGGCGTTGCCAATAACGCCAAAACCCAATTTGTTGCCCAGCGGGTCAATCGGGAAGGCTTTGGCCATCAACTGGCAGCTTTCCGGTGACTGCGCTACTATTTTGATGCGCAGTTGGCAGCGATTGGGCAGCATTTGATTTTTTATCTGTTTGTTGAAGGTGGCTTCTAGCTGGCCAGCAGCGGGGTTGTTGCTGGGTGAGGTTTTACCGCCTAACTGGACGAGCAAATCGGCGGCGGATTGGCCGACTTTGGCGGCAGGTTGGTTATAACTTTGCTTAAAATTGACATCATACGACATTGTGGCCTCCTATCAGCTTCGGCAGGATTTTAATTACTGGCAGTATAACACTACTTGGCCAGATTGTGGGGGATAAACTGGGGTATATTATCACAGTTGTGTTGTGACAATAGTGGACCATTTATGATTGGAGTAAAGCCGATGACAATGACAGAGTACTTTCTGATCAGCGAGCGGCTGGGGTTTCGGTACTGGGCCGAGAGCGATTTTGATCTGGCCTGGGGGTTGTGGGGCGATGAACGGGTCACCGGGTTAATCGATGCCCGCGGCAAATTATCTGAGGCGCAGGTGCGTGACCGGCTGCGGCGCGAAATTGCGACCGCGGCGGCCAGCGGGGTTCAGTATTGGCCCATCTTTTTGTTGGCGAGCGGCGACCACGTGGGCTGCTGCGGACTCCGGCCCTACGGCCAATCGACAGAAATGTTTGAACTGGGCTTTCACATTCGGTTTGATCACTGGGGGCAGGGGTACGCCACCGAAGCGGCTCGCGCGGTGATTGGCTATGCTTTTGAGGTGCGCCGGGTTGCGGGCCTGTTTGCGGGGCACAATCCCAAAAATAACGCCTCCCGGCGGGTGTTGCAAAAACTCGGTTTTCAATACAGCCACAATGAATGGTACGAGCCAACCGGGCTGCACCACCCTTCGTATTTCCTCACCGAGAGTCAATACCGGCAATGGCCAGGCCAATAGCCCCAAGCACGCCGGCCTGGTTGCCCAAAACTGGCGGGGTGATGTACTGGTCAATATCAGAGAAAAGCTGTGGCACCCGAATATAATTGTTGAGAAATTGTTGGGTTTTTGCCCTAACCAGCGGGAAAAGGGATTGACGCTGCATCACCCCTCCCCCCAAAACAATCCGGCGCGGCGAATAGATCAAAATCAGGTTGACCAGCGCCATCGCCAGATAATGCGCCTCAATATCCCACGCCGGGTGATCGTTTGGGAGCGTTTCAGCAGTGCGGCCCCAACGCTCGGCCATCGCCGGGCCGGAGGCTAACCCTTCCAGACAGTCGCCGTGAAATGGGCAGACTCCGGCAAACGGGTCCCGAAGGCGGTCATGCGGCACCAGAATATGCCCCATTTCTGGATGAGTCAGGCCATGCTGAGGCTTGCCGCCGCACACCGCGCCGCCGCCAATCCCGGTGCCAACGGTCAGGTAAAGGAGGGGATCGATGGCCCGGGCAACGCCCCAATAATATTCGCCAAAGGCGGCTGCGTTTACATCGGTGTCAATCACCACCGGAACGCCCAATTCTGCGTGCAGCAGCCCCACAATATTTGTATTGGGCCAACCCGGCTTGGCCGTGTTAGTAACGTAACCAAAAGTTGCCGACGTTGATTCCAGGTCTACCGGCCCAAATGAGCCAACGCCAAGGGCAACAAGGTTCACTGTTTGGGCCTGTTCTTTAAAAAAAGCCACAGCCCGGGCCAGTGTTTCAGTGGGGTCGGTTGTGGTGGGAAAGCGCACTTCGGCCTTAATATCTTGCGGCCCACGGGCCACCATGCACACAAATTTGGTGCCGCCTGCTTCAATGCCACCGTAATAGTCCATTGAAATTACTCCAATAAAGCACTCCTGCTTAACCTGTAGCAGGAGTGCTTTAAAATTTATTCACTTTCTTTTTTTGATGCTGATTAGTACCGTTTGTACCAGCCTTCGGTGACGGTAGACTGGTACCAGTCGGTCCAGGGATGACCGTATTGCTCGGCAATGGCGTTAAGTTCATTGAGCCGTCGGGTAGCCTCTCCGGCCAAAAATTTCTGGCGTTCCGCAGGGGGCAGGCCCGGCGCTTCCTTCCAGATGGAGCGACCGGCCAGAAAACCGGACGCGCCGCCTTTACAGGAGATTTCTACCTGGCGGCAAAATGTGGGGTGATCCACGGCGGCGCTGAGGACAACCCAGGGAATGCCGGCGGCTTCGGTCAACTCCTGGCACCAGCTCAGCATTTTGGCCTCGTCAGTTTCGTACTTCATGTTAGCGGGGAACTCGGCTTTAAATACATCTGCGCCCAATTTACACAGCCGCCGCGCCGATTCAATGACAACCCAGGGCCGGGTGGCGGCAAATTCCGGGGAGTCTGTGGGCTGGCCCGGCTCCACGGAATGGGTCAGCACTTCCAGCACCAATGGAATATCGTGTTCGTTGCAATCGGCGGCAATCTGGCTAACCAGCGCTTCCTGAAAGCCGGCTGTTTGCGAATTGGGGTGATAAAAGACCAGCAGTTTAACCGCCGCTGCGCCCAGTTTGCGGACTTTGGCCACATTCCAGCCGGGCACAACAGCGGTTTTGCGGGCTATAGTTTCGCCGGGGCCAAAACCGGGCGATAGCTCCAGTGTCACCATCAAGCCGGTGCGCCCCGGCAGCGCGTTGGCCGAGACACACTGGGCCGCGCCATAAACCACATCGAGCAGCAAAGCGCTGCTCAGGGGCGACAGAGCGGCGATGATGTCCTGTTTAGCGGTTACAACTTGTTCGTAGGGGACGTTGTCGGGATCGGCGGGATTGATGCTTTCACGAAGCGCCTCCTGGTGGTCTTGCGCCACCATAGTCAGCAGACCGCGTTCGGTTGAAATCTGCTGCATGCCCCGGAATTTTCCAATTGTTAATTCTTTTTTCATCCAGTTTAATATCCTTTTTGACTAATGGCCGTTGACGGCGCTGCCCACCATCAGGCTGACCACTTCGTCGGTTGAGGTGGCTTTAGCTATCAGTTCGCCAACTTTTTTGCCGCGCCGCATCACAATTATGCGGTCGGCCACGGCAAAGACATCTTGCATGTTGTGGCTGATAATGATGACCGGTACACGCCGGTCGCGCAGGGTCCGGCACAGGTCAAGCACTTTGCGTTGTTCGGCCACCGCCAGCGCGGCGGTGGGTTCGTCCATAATCATCAGGCGGGCATTCCAGTACACGGCGCGGGCAATAGCCACCGCCTGCCGCTGGCCGCCCGACATTTGCCGCATTGGGCGCAGCAGATTTGGGATGTGAATATCGAGCTGGCTGAGGACAGTTTGCGACTCGTTCAACATGTGTTTGCGGTCTACCACGTTGAGCAGGCCCAGTTGCCGGCGCATAGGTTCACGGCCCAAAAAGATGTTGACCGCGGCATCCAGATTTTCGCATAGAGCCAAATCCTGATAGATGGTTTCAATGCCTCGCCGGCGAGCTTCCATGGGGGTAGCAAAGCTGACTTCCTCGCCCTCCAAAAACATTTTGCCTTCGTCTGGGTGATAAACGCCGGAAACCATCTTTATCAGCGTAGATTTGCCGGCGCCGTTATCGCCAACCAGGCCAACGACTTCGCCGGGGTATATTTCCAGGCTTAATTTGTCTACGGCGACAAGGCCGCCAAAATGCTTACTCAAATCGGTTAGTTTCAACAGCGGTTGCTGGTCAGTCATGAGCGTCAATCTCCTAATCTAACAGCCTTGATTTGGCCTGGTCAACCAAAACGGCCAGAATGATCACAATACCGATGGCGATAAACTGCCAGAAAGCATTGATGCCCAGGATGACAAAGCCGTTGGTGATAACCGCAATAATCAGGGCGCCAATCAGGGTGCCAATGATGGTCCCCTCACCGCCAAAGAGTGAGGCGCCGCCAATAACCACGGCGGCAATTGAGGTAATTAACAAGGCTTCGCCGGCATTGGCGGCGCCATTGGTGAATCTCGTGTTATAAACAATCCCGGCAATAGCGGCCATCCCGCCTGAAAGCATGTAAATGTTGATGGTGTGGCGCTGAACGGGAATCCCGGCCCGGAGCGAGGCTTCTTTGTTGCCGCCAATCGCGTAGGTGTACAGGCCAAATCTTGTTCGGGATAGAACCCAGGCACAGGCAATAACCAAAATAATGCTAAGTGTCACCGGGTGCGGGAGAATGCCGATGACTTCTCGTAGCTGCGCGGCTTCCAGCCCGGCAGGTTGATTCAAAAAGGTAATTCCGGCGGCGGGATGATAATACAGCAAATAGCCGTTACCAAGCTGGCCCAGATTTTGGACAAAAATAGGCTGGGGCATCCCGCCGGAAAGGACAAATCCAACGCCGCGGGCAATACTAAACATGCCCAGCGTGGCAATAAAGGGCGGCACGTTTAACCTGGCGATGATTAAACCGTTGACCAGTCCGGCAATTAAACCGGAAGCCAACGCAGCGGCCATACCAATCAGCACGGCCAGCGGGATGGGCATTGTTTGGGCTAGGCTCGACATTACCAGAGCGCCAACCACCGAGGCCATGCCCATCACAAAACCGGTTGAAAGATCGATACCGGACAAAAGAATCACAAAGGTTTGGCCCAGGGCCATAATCAACACAATGGCCATATTGGCCAGGATACTTTGCAAGTTAAAGGCAGTAAGGAACCCCTCTCCGGTTAAGGAGAAGAATATCAGCAGGCTGGCCAGAAACAACCAGGCCCAGGCTTGCCCGACGGCCTGTACGGCACGGCGTCCGGCGGACTGCGGCGGCGCGGTCGATGTAGATAACTCTAAGGCGTCCATATCACTCCTGTGAAAATCAGTGAATCTGCGAATCTGCGAATGTAGGGGCGCTT
>CAYOXS010000045.1:9835-19939 GCA_964407935.1 uncultured Caldilineaceae bacterium | reverse complement strand
GAACCCGTCGTTCTTCACCCCGTAAGCCAGCGCAACCGTATACTTCTCCGCTGGCATAGCCGCGGCCACAGGCGCGCCAGCAGACATCAGCGCTCCGGCCTGTTCTGCCGACGGGACGCACAGCTTCCAGCCGGGTTCAATCAAGTTGACATCATCAATTTTGCTGTAGCTGCTGTCGGCGGCCGTTTTCATGTTGGTCGCGTCGGCAATGGCCTGGTAGGCCAGAACATCACCCAAAAATTTATCGGCGATCTTTGACAGTGTGTCGTCGCCCTGCACCACATAATCCTGCTCGCAAGTAACTTCGCCCTGAGCCAAAATCGCGGCTGGATTTAATGTCAGGATGAACGCCAAAATTGTCAAGATACTGAGCAGATTGATCAATTTTTTCATAATTAAGTCTCCTCTGACTTCCTTTGCGTGTAGATAAAACAACCAATGTTTTTGACCTCTGCCAGCGTTGGCAGCACCATCACAGTTTTTTGGGCAGCTCTTCACCACCTTTCAATGAAAATTTTTATTGCTTCCCCGTAATCGAGGCTCAGGAATAAAGGCGTAACCTGAAATCAATATTTTGGGGTAAAACAGTGACTCTTTTGGAATCCATGAACGTATTTGGGAACGAAGGGGGCATGAGCAGCTACCATTTGAGGAACAGTGGGGACGTTGTGCCCCGGCTTGCTGCTATCCTTAAATGTGTATGCCCTTTTGTGGCGGGTTAATGACACTGCGGCAGAATGACAATACAGGAACGCTCTAAAATTCTAGAGACGACACTGTCTGAATTGTTCTGCGAGGAATTTGAAAACCCCTCGTCCCTGTTTGACTAGAGGCTATTTTAGCAATGAACAGAGATTTTGTCAAAGAAACGCACTAAAAAAAACATTATTTTGACTTTTGCTGCAAAATTGTTCTATAATTATCATTGATATGTTTGACTGTGAACATAGAGAGGTTAAGTAGGATGTTGGAGTGCGGTTTACCCAACTCCAGGAGTAGAAAAGTAAGGGGCTTACAAAATACTTTTTCGTAACTACTCACCCCCTTCCCCCACCGGAGGTGGGGGCGCTGAGTAGCTACCCTTTTGCAGCATTTCCGTAATGGGAAAGCAGGTTGACATGCATATCAGGCAGCGGTTAGAGCAGATTGTCAAACTTGTTGAACAAAATGGCTTTGTCTCTGTTGCTGATTTAAGCCAGTTTTTAAACGTGCATGCGGTCACAATCCGGCGCGATTTAAAGGAACTGGACCAACAAAAACGGTTGCGTCGGACTCACGGCGGCGCTTTCGCTCTGCAACCCGCCTCCGCCGAGGCTGAGCCGGCTCAGCCGGTAACTGACCGGGCTGGTTTTTTGGCGGAACGGATTGATGTGCTCATTACCACTTCAACGGATCCCTATCTGGATCGTTCGCTGTTGTCGCAGGCAACGCAGGGTAACATCCCCATTATCGCCGAGTCGGTGTGGATGAATGGCGCCAAAACGTTGGTGGCTATTGATAGTTACCAGGCGGCCTTTGCCTTGGGCCAGTGGGCCGGCAACTACACGCTGGCGCATTTCGCGGGGCGAGCCTGCATTTTAGATTTGACTTTTGAACTGTCTAACACGCGGGCCCGGGGGCAGGGCTTTCTGGATGGCGTGAGGTCTGTGCTCCCCGCCGCTAAACTGGCCCTGTCGATCAACGCCCAATCCCGGGGGCAGGCTGCCTACCAGATCACCGCCGATGCCTTTGTGGCGCACCCCGATATCAACATTATTTTTGCCGCTAACGACACAATGGCCGCCGGCGCGTTGCAAGCGTGCCGGGAGCGGGGTGTTTCACCGGATGATTTGATTGTAATGACGTTTGGTTTAACCGGTGATACGCTCAAAGATGCCCTGGTTGATGATGGCTATTGCAAAGCCGGGGTGGCCATGTTTCCAGAAATTGTGGGGCGGGTTTGCATCGAGGCGGCTATTGCCGCGTTTAACGGCAATGCCTTGCCGCTCCAGCTTGTAACACCCTATGCGGTGTTAACCGCTCAAACACTTAGCCAATTGTACGAGCGCGCCGACAACGGCTGGCAAATAAAATGGGAAGCGGCGCTCAATCAATTATCCATCCCCCTTACAATTGACAAATACGCGCCCAGAACCGCCGGCAGACTCCCAAAACGTGTCGGTTTTGTGGTGCCGTTTATGGAACACGAATGGTATCAGAATTTGATTGTCTGCTTGTGCAAATATGCCGGTACTCAGGGAATTGAGGTAGAAGTCATTGATACCGATCAGATTTTGCGGGATGACATTAAAGCCAGGCAGCAGCAAATTGCGCGCACGGCGGCCGAAACCGTTAAACCGGGCGATGTGTTGTTTATTGACAATGGCCCGGTAACCGGCTATTTGGCCGAAGAATTGGCTCGGAGAGAAAATCTGGCCAATACAATTATCACTAACTCTATCGATGTTTTTGACACGCTGCGCGATATTCCCGGCAACACTTTGATTTTAACCGGCGGCATCTTTCGCCAATCCAGTAAAACTCTCATTGGCCCCACCTCCGAAGCCGCTTTGCGCGAGCTTCGGGCCGACAAACTTTTTTTGGCGGTTACCGGAATCACTCTTGAATTTGGGCTGTCGCACATCAACATTGCCGAAGTGGCCATCAAGCAGGCCATGATCCACGCCGCCCGCGAGGTTATTTTGCTGGCCGATCATACCGTATTTGGCTGCGAGTCAATTATGCAGATTGGGCCGATCACCCTGATTCACAAAGTGATCACCGATAACGCCCTGCCGGCTGAACTCCGGCTGGAATTGGGCAAGCTCGGTATTGAAACGGTTATTGCCGAGTAAAAACCTCTACAGCCGGATTTTGAGCGGCTCCGGGTAACTGGTGGACGCCACCAGCAGCCCCTGCTCCGTGGGATAACCCACCCCGCCCTCAATCGAGTCCGCAGTCTCAACGCCGACCAACAGCAGTTGCCACGGTTTGGTCACACCGTGCGGGGTAACGGTGATCGTATTGTTTTCACGGATGGCGGTGAATGTGGCGCTGATCGAACCATCGGCGGCGGGAATGGCGGCGGTAGCCGGCTGGCCTTCGGCGGGCTGATACAGGCGCAGAGTCACGCCATCGGCGTAGTCATAATCCGGGCGCTGGCTGTTGCTGCCCACCGCCAGCAGCGAGTTGGGCCGCACCAGCAGCGGCAGGCTCATAAAATTGTGCTGTTCGCGCACCCAGCCCGGCCCGTCGATGACCTGGCCGGTGAAAAAGTTGGTCCAGCAGCCGGCCGGCACGTAAGTGCTCACCTCTCCGCCGGCGGAAAAAACCGGCGCTACCAGCAGCGACTCGCCCAGCATGTACTGGCGGTCCAGAAAATCGCAGGCGGGATCGGTGGGGAACTCCAGCAGCATGGGCCGCATCACCGGTGTGCCGGCCTTGGTGGCAATGAGCGCCTGGCCAAACAGGTAGGGCATCAACTGGCATTTGAGCCGGGTAAAGTGGCGCAGCACGTTCACCGCTTCGTCATCAAATTGCCACGGCACCCGGTAACTTTTGCTGCCGTGCAGCCGGCTGTGCGATGAAAGCAGGCCAAAGGCGATCCAGCGTTTGTAAACGGCGGCGGGCGGTGTGCCCTCAAAACCGCCGATGTCGTGGCTCCAAAAACCAAAGCCAGATAGCCCCAGCGACAGGCCGCCGCGCAGACTTTCGGCCATTGACTCAAAGGTTGAGTCGCAATCACCGCCCCAGTGAACGGGGAACTGCTGGCCGCCCACCGTGGCCGAGCGGGCAAACAATACTGCTTCGCCTTCGCCGCGCACCTCGCGCAGCAGATCAAACACCAGTTTGTTGTACAGGTAGGTGTAATAGTTGTGCATTTTCTGCGGATCCGCGCCGTCGTAATACACCACGTCGGTGGGGATGCGCTCGGCGAAATCGGTTTTGAAGCAATCAACACCCATCTCCAGCAGCTCGCGCAGTTTGCCGGCGTACCAGCGGCAGGCGGCGGGATTGGTAAAATCGACCAGCCCCATGCCGGCCTGCCACAAATCCCACTGCCACACATCGCCGTTGGGGCGGGTGAGCAGGTAGCCGCGGGCCATGCCTTCGGCAAACAGCGCCGAGCGCTGGGCAATGTAGGGATTTATCCAGACGCAAATCCGCAGCCCGCGCGCCTTGAGCCGCTGCAACATGGCTGCCGGATCGGGGAAGACGCGCTCGTCCCACTGAAAATCGGTCCAGTGGTATTCCTTCATCCAGAAGCAATCAAAATGAAACACGTGCAGCGGCAGGTCGCGGTCGGCCATGCCCTGAATAAAGCTGGTCACCGTCGCCTCGTCGTAAGAGGTGGTGAACGAGGTGGTCAGCCACAACCCAAACGACCACGGCGGCGGCAGCGCCGGCCGGCCGGTGAGGGCGGTATATTTTTGCAGCACCTCTTTGGGGGTGGGGCCGTAAATCACCAGATATTCCAGCGAGTGGCCGGGCACGCTGAACTGCACCCGCGACACTTTTTCCGAGGCGACCTCAAACGAGACTTTTTCCGGGTGGTTGACCAGCACGCCGTAGCCGCGGTTGGTCAGGTAAAAGGGGATGTTTTTGTAAGCCAGCTCGCTGCTGGTGCCGCCGTCTTCGTTCCAGATATCGACCACCTGGCCGTTTTTGACAAACGGGGTAAAGCGCTCGCCCAGGCCGTACACGTTTTCGCCCACGCCCAGCGAAAGCTGCTCGTGCATAAAATGGCCGTCGCTGTTTTGGATGATGCCCATGCCTTTGGGGCCGCTGCCGGTGATGATCTGGCCATCGCCCACAAAATCCACCTGCCAGCGCTCGCCGCGCTGCACCCGCACGGCCAGCCGGCCGCTGGTGAGCGTGGCCGCCTGTTCATCGCTGGTTACCGAAACCGGCGAGTCGGGCTGCTCAAACAGCTCAAACTGCGGCGTTTTGGGGCGCTGGCCGGCAAAGTGAGTCAATTTAACCCGGATCACATCGGCCATTGGCGCTGAAAATTGCACGGTTAACAGCGGCCCGTCGAGGGTGTCGCCGCGATGGTGAATGGGTTTGGTGGGCGCGTAAACTGTCAGCGAGTCGGGTGTCACGTCGATATCGTAAGCCTGAGCCGGAAAGGCCGCCCGCACGCCTTCTCGCATCAGCCAGTAACCGTTGGTGAATTTCATGAGTTTTGTCCTTATTTGAGTGATTTATAGTACGATTTCTTTTGCCCGCTGCGATGTTGTCTATCAACTGCGTGTTGCGTATTGCGTGAAACATGTTGATTTTTTGCCAAAATTTTTCACGCAACACGTAACACGCTCTACGAGCACAGCCGGAAAGGCGCTTTGATTTGCAAATCAGCTATTCAAGCAAAATGAACCATGCCTGATTTTTTATTTAACGCTGCCGGCGGTGATCCCCTGGGTGAGGGTGCGCTGGAAGAGAATAAAGAAAATAATGCACGGCAGCAGCCCCAGTAGCGCCGAGGCGCTGGAGGTGGTGGCATCCATGTTGTGCTGGCCCTGCAAAATGGCGATGGCCAGCGGCACTGTCCAGCGGGTGTTGGAAACCAGCAGGATCATCGGCAGGAAAAATTCGTTCCAGGTCCAGATAAAAAAGAAGACCAGCAGCACGGCCAATGTTGGCATGCTGATGGGAGTGATAATTTTGGTGAGCAACTGCCATTTGTTGCAGCCGTCAATCATGGCCGCGTCGATGATTTCACGGGGGAAGGCGCTGAACACCGACGACAGCAAATAGGTGCCAAACGCGCTCTGAATCACGGTGAACACAATAATCACCGAAATCTGGCTGTTGTAAATTCCCAGAAATTTTGAAAAATAGTAGAGCGGATAGGCCAGCGCCTCTTGCGGCAGAGTGTTGGCCATCATAAACAGGACCAAAAACCAGATGCGGCCGCGAACCCGGCCAATGCCCAGCGCAAACGCATTAAGCAGCGACAGCCCCACCCCCAGAATCGCTACTGCCACGCTGATGACCGCGCTGTTAACGAGTTTGCCGGTAAAGTCAACCCGGTTCCAGAAATCGATGATGCCCTGCAAATAGATGCCGGTGGGCAGGCTCATGGGACCGTGGCCGGAGTAATCGGCCGGGGATTTGAAGGCGTTGATGGTGACAATCCCAAACGGAAAGAGCATCAGCAGCAGCGTTACGCCCAGCGCGATGAGCGCCACATATTTGCCCCAACCTTTGAAACTGCGCGTTGGGCCGGGATAAATCGCTTCAGTACGGGTGGTCATGCTACACTCCTTCTACCGCTTCCTGCTTTAACTGCACGTTGATAAAAATGATGGTCAGCCCGATGATGATCAGCGTCATCACCGTGGCGATGGTGGCCCCGTAGCCCACGTTGGCCCGCTCAAAAAAGTTCTGGTAGGCAAAGTACGAGGGCACAATGGTGGCCCGGCCGGGGCCGCCGCGGGTGAGCACAAAAATCTGGGCAAAAATTTTGAGCGAGTGAATGAGCGTGGTCAGCACCACCACAAATATCTCCGGCCGGATTTGATGAATGGTGATGTAGAAAAAGCGCTGAAACCAGTTGGCCCCATCCACGGCAGCGGCTTCCAGCAGTTGCGGATCGACGCGCTGGAGGCCGGCCATAAAAATCACCAGCGGGTAGCCCAATTGAAACCAAACCATAATGCCCATCACCGACAGCAGCGCGGTGTCGGCATCACCCAGCCAGTTGTGCGCCAGAAAACCCAGCCCCACCGCCTGTAGCGACCAGTTGAGCACGCCCCAGGTGGGTTGCAAAATCCAGCGCCAGACCACCCCGGCAATAACCACCGGCAAAATCTGCGGCAAATAAAAGCCGGCCCGGAAAAAGTTTGACGGCCCCTGCCCAAAATGCTTGGCGATAAAATCAAACAGAAAAGTAGCCAGCAGCAGTCCCAAAATGGTGGGCAAAATGGTCATGGCCACAATCATGGCCAGGTTGTTTTTAAACGAAGCCCAAAATACGGCATCGCCCAGCGCTTTTTGGTAGTTGGCCAGCCCAATCCAGGTGGGCGCGCCAATGCCCTGCCACTGGGTAAAACTGGCCCCCACATTCACCAAAAACGGGAGGATGATGACCAGCGTGGTGGCCAGCAGCCCCGGCAGCAAAAAGCCGGAGTAGCCCGATTTCAGATATGACCCCCGGCGGCCGGGATTGGGAGACGAATTTATCAAGCTCATGGCGCTTCCTTTTTTAAGGCGGCGCTCCGGCTAGCCCGGAGCGCCGCCTCATTGAAAAATCTGTGTACTATTGAACCGAAACAGGAGTCAAAAAGCGCAGCTTTTTGTCCCGAAAGCGTAGCTTTCGGACTCCCCCTGAAAATTACTGCATCGATGCTTTTTGTTCGGCGTAGGGGGCGGCCAGGCTGTCCAGTACGTCGCCGGGGGTTTTGCTGCCGGCCATCAGTTCCTGCACTTCGGCCACCAGAATATCGTAGTAGCCGGGCACCGGCCAGTCGGGATAAAAGGCCAGCCCGTCGTTTTCGTTGAGCGTGGCAAAGTTGGCGATCAGCTCTTTGCTCTTTTCATCGGTGATTGCGGCGGGGTCGGCGTTAACCGGGATGCCGCCGTTGTTGCCTAAAATGTTTTGAATGTCTTTTGTCAGGGTCAGGTCGATGAATTCATAGGCCAAATCTTTGTTTTTAGCGTTGGTCGGCACTACCCAGATGTTGCCGCCGGAACCGGCGTTGAGGGTGTTGCCGGGGAACAGGAACGAGCCCCATTCAAAATCCTTGATTTCGTTGATGAGCCGGCCGTACCACCAGCTCCCGGAAATCATAATCGGCTGCTGCCCGCCAATGAAGGCCAGGCCCATGTCTTCGGCGGGAATGGAAGAGGCGTTTTTGTCGATGTAGCCTTTGTCCATCCATTCAGCCAGCTTCTCTGCACCAAAGGTAAATTCCGGCCCGTGGAAATCAACATCGCCCTGATACAGTTCAAAAGCGTTCACCCAGTCGCGGTTGGCCTGGCTGAGCACCAGCTCGTAGAAAATGTGCTGGGCCGGATATTCGCTGCCGCCCACGGCCAGCGGGGTAATGCCGGCTTCTACAAATTTGTCCATCGCCGCTTCAAACTCAGCCAGGGTGGTGGGGACTTCGACGCCGTATTTGGCAAACATATCTTTATTGTAGTAAACCATTACAAATTCGCCGTAGTTGGTTACGCCGTACCACTGCCCGGAACCCATCACCCCGTTTTCGTAGCGGCTGGTGGTTTGCAGGCCGGGGCTTAAAATTTTGTCCCAGCCGCGGCTGGTTGCTTCTTCGGTCAGGTCGGTGAGCAGCCCCTGGCTGGAGAGCAGGCCGGCGGTGGCGTTGCCTTTGTTGTATTCCATCACGTCCGGCACTTCATCGGAATTGAGAATCATCCCGGCGGTCTGGCGGATTTCTTCAAACCCGCGCTGTTCAAATTCAATTTTCACGCCGGGGTGGGAGGCCTCAAATTGTTTCATGGCTTCGGCCCAGGCAATACCCATCGCGCCGGTGTCAGATTCGTAGTGCCACACTTTGAGAACGCGCTCTTCGGCGGCGGGTTCTTCAGCAGCCGGTTCGGTGGGGGCGGGAGCGGGCGTGGCGGTGGGTTCCGCGGCGGGTTTTTCTTCGGCCGGGGCAGCCGGTTTTTCTTCGGCGGGGGCGGCGGGGGCCGGGGTGGGCTGCGCCGATTGGCAGGCTGCCAGCGCCAGCAGGGCGGCGGCGGTTAGCAACAGGGCAAAAAATTGCAATATTTTTTTCGACATCTCAGTTCTCCTTTGAATAGGCTTAGGCAATGTGTAAAAAATTATCAAACCACAAGATGACTACTCGGATCAGCGCAAAGCCAGTAGAAGATGGCCGTTGCTGCTTTTGGGGCGTTTCGCAAACTGAGGCGGTAACGTGTATAATTCAAAACGGCACGGCCACAGGAGCAAGCCCAAAACACGTGGGCGCGTTCTATGTTGCTTTGCTGCTTTTGGGAGATACCGGTTGACTTGGCGGTTAGCGGTATCTCCTGCTTTTTTATTGCGACAAGTAATGTAAGACGATGCACTTCTCCTTTCTGCTTTGAGTTTTCCCCTTGCCTGAATTTTTATCGGCTGGCCGGTGCCAAATTTCGGGTGCAGACGCCGGTACTGCCGCGTTGTACCAGCCGGCACGGCAGCAAAACGTGGCTGTCAATTTGCTCTTGCGTTTCCAATTGCTGGATTAACAGTTCGGTGGCCATGCGGCCCAGTTCGGCGGTGGGAGCATCGGAGGTGGTGAGCGGCGGCACCATCATTTCGGCCATGCGGGTTGAAGAGACAATCCCCACCACCGAAAAATCATCGGGCACGCGCCAGCCTCTATCGGCAATAGCCTGCATAATGCCCGGCACGGCCCGCTCGTTCATGGCGATGATGGCGGTTAAATCGGGCTGCTCGGCCAGCATCGAGGTAAAGGCTTCGTGGCCGGCGCGAGGGGTGGTGTGGCAAAAGCGGGTGACGCCGTGGAGTCCGGTGCGGCTCATGATCTGCTCAAACCGGGTTTGAGCGCGGACGGCCGGCCCGTACCCTGACTCGAACACGCTTTGCGACTGATTCAAAAAGGCAATGTGGGTATGGCCCAGCCCCAGTAAATGGTTGACCGCATCCTGAACCGTCTGTTCAAAATTGATGTCCACATAACCAATGTCGGTAGTTTCGGCGCAGCGGCCAATCATGCTGAACGGGAAATTAAGCTCGCGGAGCAGGCTGATGCGCTCGTCATTAAACCGAACTTCCATCACAATCAGCCCATCAACCAACCCCTGCTGGGTGAGCTGGCGCAATTCTTCGGGGTCGTGCATTTCGGCGGGCCACAGCACCAGGTTGTAGCCGTTTTCGCGGGCAGCGTCGGCGGCGCTGGTCACAAACTCCAGCTCGGTGATGCCCAGCCCGCGTTCGGGAACGGGGAAAAGGAGGGCGATGATGCGGCTGCGTTTGCTGGCCAGCCCTCGGGCCAGGGCGTGCGGCCGGTAGCCCAGTTCATCCATTGCGGCAAAAATGCGCTGGCGGGTTTCGTCGGAAATGGGCCGGGTGCCGTTGATGGCGTAAGAAACCGTGCTCAAGGCAACCCCGGCTCGTTTGGCGACATCTGACATGGTGGGCATAAACACCTC
>CAYOXS010000045.1:3712-9735 GCA_964407935.1 uncultured Caldilineaceae bacterium | reverse complement strand
CCCAACCGTCACATATTTGACGAGCTAAAATCGTCTTTGAGCCTGGCCCAAAACTCATCGCCTTCAACCTTGATTTTGCGCCCGGCTTTTTTGTCCTCGATGGCCTGCCCGTAAACCCCAACCATGCGGCGGGCCTGGGCCATCATCTCAAAGGTTTTGGCTTTTTGTTCGGCCCCGGATTTGAGCCGGGCGACCAGCGCCTCATCGCTCAGCACGCGCGCAATGGCCTGCGCCAGCGCGGCGGGGGTATTGTCGGTGAGCAGCCCCTCCTGCTCGTGGGCAACTGTATCGTTGGTGCCGCCGGCGTTCACCGCCACCACCGGCAGCCCGGCGGCCAGAGCCTCCATCGAGACCAGCCCCTGCGTTTCGGTGACGGAGGCAAAGCAGAAAATATCAGCGGCTTTGAGGTACAGCGGCACCTGTTCAAACGGAATGCGCCCGGTAAACGTGACCCGCCCGGCGATGCCCAACTCTTGAGCCAGGGCGCGCAGGTCGCTGCCCTGCGGCCCATCGCCAATTAAAAGCAGGTGCGCGCTCTGATGCTGGTGAAACACTTTGGCCGCGGCTTTCAGCAAGGTTTCAACATTTTTCTCGGCCGCCAGCCGGCCAACCGACACCAGTATTTTTTTGTCGCTCCAGCCGTGCTTCTGCCGCATGGCCGCGCCATCGGCCCGGTGGTACGGCTCCAGATCGATGCCGGTGGGAATGGTGGTCACTCGTTCGGTGAGGCCGGCATATTTGGCCAGGCTGGCTTTGATGCTGTCGCTGGGCGTTACCACGTGATGGCAACGGTTGAGATATTTGGCCAGCTCCTCTACCACAATGTTGCCCACAAACGCCTTGGTAAAGGGCACGGCATCGGTGTATTCATCGGCGTATTTTACATACCGGGTGTGAAAAGTGAACACCAGCGGCAAATCCAGTTTTTCGGCGTAGCTGGCGGCGGTGCTGCCCAGCGCCACCGGGTGATTGCTGTGAATCACATGCAGTTTGAGCGATGGCAGCAGTTTGCTGACAAACCGGGAGTGCGGCACGGGTAACGTGTAATCAAATTGGGGAATCTGCACGCCGGGGTAGCGAAAAATGTACGGCTCCGTCTCTTCATGGTCGGTGGGCGCGTCCGGGGCAAACACAAAAACCTGATGCCCCAACCGGCTCAGCGCTTCTCTGAACGTGCTCACCGAGCGGGCCACACCGTTAATGTTGGGCAAATAGGTGTTTGAAAAATGGGCAATCCGCATAAGCTCATCTCCATTACTGCTGCTTTTCTGTTTGGTTGAGATTTGCGGTGGGGAATCGGTTGCTGCACAGAGATTATACGTCAGCCGGCCAAAACAATAAAGTCGATTGAAACGACTGTCCGCTTTTTTGCCGCCGTTGAAAGCGTTGGGCAAGCGACGGTTAGCCAACCGGCAGTTTTATTTGTTTCAGGGTATTATCTCTGAGACAATAATAGTGTATAAAGTTGTAAACAATCGGCCTGAGCCGTGGAAATTGGTTCGCCAGGGCCGATTTCTTTTTGAAGAATAGTGGGGGAAAATGCAATGAAAAAGTTTAGAGGTTTGATATTAACAATGATGGCTATTTTGGCCGGTGTGGTGGGTTTGTGGCATCTGCTCACGCCACCGGCTGCGGCGTTTCAGGCCGAAAAACCGGCCCGGCTGCTGCAAATCAGCGACGCCGACAACAAAATCGGTTTTATTGATCTGGCCGGCAACGTGGTTGTAGAACCTCAGTACGATGTCGCGCTCGCCTTTCAGGAGGGGCTGGCCGGCGTGGCCAGAAACAACAAATGGGGCTACATCGACGACGCCGGGCAGGAAGTGATCAGCTTGCAGTTTGACGAGCCGGGTTATTTTCAAAATGGACTGGCCCAGGTTGGCGTTCGCGATGAAAACGGGCTGCGCTACGGTTACATTGATACCCGCGGCCGCTGGGTCGTCAAGCCGCAGTACGGCTCGGCACAGCCGTTCAGCGAAGAGCTGGCCCGGGTGGCCGCACCGATTGTGATGGGTTATGTTGATACCGCCGGCCGCTGGGTGATTGAGCCGCAGTACGCGCAGGCGTTCAACTTTGTTGACGGCCTGGCCACAGCCAGCAACGGTCCCGGCTGGGGATTTGTCAATATGGCCGGCCAGTGGGTGGTGTCGCCGACGTACACCTATGTGACGGATTTTTCCGAGGGGCTGGCTGTGGTGCAAACCGATGCGGCGTCCGGGCTGAAATACGGTTATGTTGACACCAGCGGCGCGGGGGTTATCCCGCCGCAATTTGACGACGCCCGCCCGTTTCAGGATGGCGTGGCCATTGTGGGCACGCAGGCTTCGCCCACCGGCACAATGAACTACCGGCTGATCAATCCGCAGGGGCAGGTTATGGCTGAACTGCCGTACCCATCGGTGAGCAGTTTCAGTGACGGGCTGGCGGCCATTGCCAACGAAAATGGGCTGACCGGCTACATCGACACCACCGGCAAAGTGGTCATCGAACCAAAATTTGCCGGCGGGCAGGATTTCAGCGACGGGCTGGCCGTGGTTTACCAGGACAAAGCCGGGGCCATCGACAAAACCGGCAAAATGGTCATCGACCAAAAATTTGATATTCTGTCCCCGTTTTCAGAAGGACTGGCCGGGTTTCAGTCGGGCGCAAAATCAGGTTTTGTCGATAAAACCGGCAAAATTGTGGTGGCAGCCACATACGATTACGCCGGCTCATTTTCCGAGGGGCTGGCTCTGGTTGGCCTGAATGGCCGGGTGGGGTACGTCGACTCGACCGGCCGCGAAGTTATCAGCCCTCAATTTCAGGATGGCAAGGAATTTAAGCAGGGGTTGGCCGCGGTTACGCTCAACGACCGGGCCGGTTTCATCGACAAAACGGGTAAATTTGTCATCGAACCACAGTTTACCTTTGCCTACTCGTTTGCCGACAGCGGCCTGGCCCCGGTAGCGATTGGCGGCCAGGAAAGCTACGTGACCATCAGCGGCACAGTGGCGTTTACTTTGCCGGGAATTTACGGCGGTGAATTCAGCGAAGGGCTGGCTTCGGTGCGGCAAAATGGTCGCTGGGGGTATGTGGACGGCGCGGGCCGCTGGGCCATCGACCCGCAGTTTGAAAGCGCCGGCAACTTTAGCCAGGGGCTGGCTTCGGTGCAGCAGGATGGCCGCTGGGGATACATCGACCGGCAGGGTAAGTTTGTGGTTGAGCCGGCGTACGAAATCACCCAGCCTTTTGTTGAAGGCTACGGCGTGGTGATGACTAACGGGCTGGTGGGCTATGTGAATACTGCCGGGCAGGTCGCCATCGAACCGCAATACCAATCGGCCACCTTCTTTTCCGAGGGGCTGGCGGCAGTGATGAAAAACGACCGCTGGGGCATTATCGATACCGCCGGCCGCGAGGTGGCGCCGCCGCAGTTCACTAACATTGTCGAAGGCTGGAACGGCGAGCGCTCGCTGCTGTTTAGCGAGGGGCTGGCCGCCGTGGCCGATGAATCCGGCAGCTACGGCTACATCGATCGGCAGGGCAGTTTTGTGATTGCGCCGCAGTTTACCTACGCCCAGCCGTTTGTTGATGGCGTGGCCGCGGTTGACCTGCTCGATGAACAGGGCCAGCCGGCCAGCGGTTACATCAACACCAGCGGCCAGTTCATTTACGGGCCGGTCAGCTTTGGCGAGGGCGGGTTGGGTATTCGCGGCCAGTAGGCCCACACTGGCGCTTGCCAAAAACCAAAAACGCGCATAATCTCTGGCTATGGTTTTGCGCGTGCTTACCTACAACATTTACCTGGGCGGGGCTGGCCGGCTGGAGCAGATTTCAGCCGTGCTGGCCGCCGCCCGGGCCGACATCATCGGCCTGACCGAAGCCGATGACCCCGCCGTGGTGGCCGCCCTGGCCGAGCGGCTGGACATGGCCTACGTGTGGGCCGCCGGCAGCGGCCAGCGACACATCGCCACACTCTCGCGCTGGCCCATCAGCGAGTGGCAAATTTACAACACCCCGCCGCTCACCCAGGCCGCCCTCGAAACAAAAATCGATTTGCCCTCAGCCCCCCTGACTATTTATAATATACACCTGTTGCCCTATTTGCTGTTGCCATTTGAAATTCGACGCTGGCAGGCCGCGGGTGCGTTGCTGCGGGTGATTGGCCGGCGCCGGCCCGGCCCGCACCTGCTGCTGGGCGATTTTAACGCCATCGCCCCCGGTGACCGGGTGTTGCAGCGTCGCAACCCGCCCAAAATGCGCCGGGTGATGGCCCTGCAACTGGGATTGATCTTTCGGCTGGCCCTGCCGCGCCTGCTCAACGCTGGCTACACCGACTGTTTCCGCGCCCTCAACCCCCAACTCGACGGCTTTACCTGGTATCCCGGCAACCCCACCACCCGCTACGACTACATTTTGGCCGATGCTGACATGACTCGCCGGCTGACCGCCTGCCGGGTTATCGACGACCGGCCGCTGCTGGCCCGGGCCTCTGATCACATGCCGCTGCTGGCCGAATTTGGTTTTGAGTGATGAGTTTTAAGTTTTGAATTTTAAGTTTTGAGTTTTGATTGGGGTGGCCGATGACCGAGAGTATTATCCAACGCAAGAGTTTTGTCTTTGCCCTCCAAATTATTGATTTGTACCGGCGTTTGCAGGAGCAGCGCGAGTTTGTGGTTTCAAAACAACTGTTACGCTGTGGAACCAGCATCGGAGCCAATGTGGAAGAGGCTACCGCCGGGCAAAGCCGCCGCGATTTTCTCTCGAAAATGACCATTGCATCCAAAGAGGCGCGCGAAACTCGCTACTGGCTGCGGTTGCTGCAAGAATCAAATTTAACGCAAATCGACGCAGATTCTGAGCTTGCTGCGGTTGATGAACTTATCCGCATCCTGACCTCGATTGTTAAAACTACCAGCCAAACAAAATGAGTGGTATTCAAAACTCAAAACTCAAAACTGAGAACTTTCCCGACTTTTGGTCTCGCCGGGCCAACGCCCAAACCGAGCGCTTTGATTTTGCGCCGCTGGGAATTCCGGCCACAATAACCGCCAACCAGCCTGAAGTGCTGGCCGCCGCGCGTTTATCGGCAACCCGGTTCAGCCGGTCGCCGGCGCGGGAGACGCCGCCCATCCGGCTGAGCCTTGTTGTTGGCAGCGAGCCGGCCGGCCCGCTGCCACCCGATTTGACCGAATATTTCAGGTACACCGGCGTAGCCGACTGGATCACCGTTTCCGCCGGGGCGTGGGGCCACGGTTTTGCCAGCCTGTCCCGCCGCGAAGCCGTCATCATTTTATCGCCGGAACTGGCCGCCGACACCCGGCTGGTCAGCCGCTACTTCATCGACCACTACCTGCTCAATTTCATCGTCACCGAGTGGGCCATGCTGCACGCCAGCGCCGTGCTCTCGCCAAACCGGGAGCGGCTCATCGTGCTGATTGCGCCGCACAACACGGGCAAAAGCACCACCGCGCTGCATCTGTTGCGGGCCGGTTTTCACTTTCTGGCCGATGGGATGCTCCTGTTTCGTCCGCAGGCCGACGGCTTTGAAGTGACCGGCTATCCCGTGGGCGAAGTGAAGCTGCGCGACGACGTGCTGGCCCACTTTGCCGATTACGCCGGCCAGCCGGTGCGGGTCCGCGAGCAGCGCAAAACGGTGGTCGATCTGCGCCAGCTACACCCGGAGCGCGTGCTGGACGCAACCTTTGCGCCGGAACGTATCTCACTTTGTTTTGTCGAGCGCCGCGAGTCGGCGGCCACATGGGCTGAGCCGCTGGCCGCCGCCGGCGTGCCGCCGCTGCTGGCCGGCAATTCGCTGTACTGGGACGAGCCGGCCCGGCTGGCCCACAACACCGCCGCGCTCGAACAACTTATTCGCGTAGCGAGTTTGTATCGCCTCCGGCTGGGAACAGAAGTAGAAAGTATTGTCAACGCCGTTGCCGCTCTGTAAAAAAAACGGGGTGGGGGGGGGGGGGGGGGGGGGGGGCCCCCCCCCCCCCCCCACCAACACCCCCCCCCCCCCCCCCCCGCGGGGGGGGGGGGGG
>CAYOXS010000045.1:0-3702 GCA_964407935.1 uncultured Caldilineaceae bacterium | reverse complement strand
GCGCACCAAAAAAATTCTCCCCTTCTCCCCATTGGGGAGAAGGGGTAGGGGGATGAGGGGTGATTATTATCGAGCACCGCATCAACACCATTGACCAACTGCGCCGCGTGCCGCCGGAACACGGCATCGAGGTGGACATCCGCGACTACGACGGCGAATTGCGGCTGGTTCACGACCCGTTTTTGGGCGGCGAACGGCTTGCCGATCTGCTGGCCGAGTATTGCCACGCCTTCATCATTTTCAACACCAAGTGCGATGGGCTGGTGGAGCCGGCGCAGGCGCTGGCCCGCCGCTACGGCATCGACGCCTACTTTTTTCTCGATTTGGCCAGCCCCACCCTCATCAATCTGGCCCGCCGCGGCGAGCGCCGCATCGCCGTGCGCTACTCCGAATTTGAGCCGCTCGAAGCGGCGCTGGCGCTGGCCGGGCTGGTCGAGTGGGTCTGGGTCGATTGCTTCACCCACCTGCCGCTGACCGCCGCCAGCTACCGCCGGCTGGCCGGGCATTTCAAAATTTGCCTCGTTTCGCCGGAGATGCAGGGCCACCCCCGCGCTGACATTGCGGCCTATCGCCGCCAGTTGGCTGGCCTGCCGCTTGATGCCGTTTGCACCGATCTGCCGGAGGAATGGCGCTGATGTTTGAGTTGGCCAAACGCGCTCACTGGCTGCAAACGCTGGTCGTCCGGCTCATTGCCGCCCTGCCGCCGGCCATTGAGCACAACGTGGGCAAAACGCAGGCCATCAAAAAAGCGCTGTATCTGGCCTATCTGGAAAATGTGCCCGGCGATTATCTGGAATTTGGCGTGTTCGAGGGCACGTCGCTGCTGGCCGCGTTTGAGTGCGACCGCCGTTTTCGCGGCCCGGAAACGCCACGCCGCAAATTTTGGGGTTTTGACTCGTTTGAGGGTTTCAAATATTTCGATGGCCGCGACCGCCATCCTTTTTTTAAAGAAGGCGACTTCCGCAGCAACCTGCTGCAAACGCAGCGCCGGCTGGCCCGCGCCATCCGCGGCCGGGCCGAGTTTGAGCTGGTGCCCGGTTATTTTGAGCAGACCCTCGCCGGCAAAGGCGCGCCAGATTTGGGTATCGAGCGGGTCAGCGTGGCGCTGATCGATTGCGATTTGGGCACGCCGGCCCGGCTGGCGCTCGATTTTATCCGCCCGGCGCTGCCCAATGGTGCGGTCATCATTTTGGATGATTATTTTGCCTATCGCGGCAGCCGTGAGCTTGGCGTGGCCGGCGCGTTTGCCCAATTTCAGGCCGATCACCCCGCGCTCGAATTTCGACGGCTGTTTGACTACGGCCACGGCGGGCAGGGCTTTGTGCTGGCCGCCGGCGGCGAGGAGGCGTAACCGATGCAAATTATCATCCCGATGGCCGGCGAGGGCGCGCGTTTTGTGCGGGCCGGCTACACCCGCCTCAAACCGCTGATCGAGGTGGACGGCGCGCCGCTGGTGCAGCACGTCGTCCGGATGTTCCCCGGCGAAACCGATTTTCTGTTCATTTGCGCCCGGCCGCATCTGGCGCAAACCTCGCTCCGGGCCGAGCTGGAACGCATCGCGCCGGGCGCGGCTATCGTCGGCATCGAGCCGCACAAGCTGGGGCCGGTTTACACGGCGCTGGCCGCTGCCGAGTATATTCGGGATGATGCGCCGGTCATTTTTAACTACTGCGATGCCGCTGCGCAGTGGGATTACGCCGATTTCAAACGGGCGGTGGCCCAAACCGGCTGCGACGCCGCGCTGGCCGCGTTTCGTGGCTTTCATCCCCACAGTTTGGGCCAAACGCTGTACGCCTACATCCGCGAGCAGAACGGCCGGCTGCTGGAAATCCGCGAGAAGCACGCCTTTACTGGCAACCGCATGGCCGAATACGCTTCCACCGGGACGCATTATTTCCGCAGCGGGGCGCTGCTCAAACACTATTTTCGGCGGGCGGTGGAGCGCGATTTGCAGGTGAACGGCGAATTTTACGCCAGCCTGCCCTTTAATTTGCTGGTGGAAGACGGGCTGGACGTGCGTGTCAGCGGCGTTGAGCAGTTTATTCACTGGGGCGTGCCCGCCGATTTGGAAGAGTACCGCAGTTGGTCAACCTATTTTGCCCGCCACGCCGACTGGCAGCCGTCCGGCGCGCCGCTGCCGGGGGCCAATCTCATTCCGATGGCCGGCGCGGGTGCGCGCTTTAGCCGCGAGGGCTACCGCCAGCCCAAGCCGCTGGTGCCGGTGGCCGGCACGCCGATGATTCGCCGCGCGATTGCCACTTTCCCGCCGGCGCAAACCTGGCTGGCCGCCTGCCGCAGCGAGCATTTGCAGCAGTTTGCGCTGGAGCCGGCGCTGCGTTCCAACGGCCATCGGGTGCAGGTGCTGCCCGTGGCCAACCCCACCGAGGGCCAGGCCGCCACCTGCCTGCTGGCCCGCCCCCAACTCGATCCCGCCCAGCCGCTGCTCATCGCCCCCTGCGACGCGGCGTTGGTGTACGATCAGGCCCGTTACGCCGCGCTCACCGCCGACCCCGGCGTCGATGCCGTGGTTTGGACGTTTCGCAACCACCCCCACGCCAACCGCCACCCGCAGCAGTACGGCTGGGTGCAGGCCGCGCCCAACGGCGCCATCGAGCGCGTCACCTGCAAAACCCCGCTCAGCGACACCCCGCAGCGCGACCCTGGCATTATTGGCGCGTTCTGGTTTCGGCAGGCCGGCTTCTTTTTTGAGGCGGCCGAGACGCTGCTGGCTCAAAACCGGCGGGTCAACGGCGAATTTTACGTCGACTCCACCATTGAGGTGCTGCTGGAACAGGGCCGCCGGGCCAAGCATTTTGATGTCGATCACTACATCTGCTTTGGCACCCCGGACGACGTGCGCACGTTTGAGTTTTGGTCGCGCTATTTTCACCGCGCGCCGCACCATCCCTATCACAACGGCCGCCACCCGTGAGCGACCTGCAACTGTCGGTGGTGCTGCCCTGCTACAACGAGGCCGACAACCTGCCGCTGCTGCTCGAGGGCTACCGGCAGGTCTGGCCGGCCTGGCCGGCGGAGCTGGTGCTGGTCAACAACGGTTCCACCGACGACTCGGCGGCAGTGCTGGCCCGCGAACTGGCCCGGCCCGACTACGTTTTTGCCCGTGTGGTTACCGTTGAACGCAACCAGGGCTACGGCCACGGTATTTTTACCGGGCTGCAAGCCGCGCGCGGCCGGTTTTTGGCCTTTTCCCACGCCGATATGCAGTGCGCCCCCGCCGACGTGTTTCGCGCCTGTGAATTATTAGTCAGCCAGTCGAACCCGGAGCGGGTGCTGGTCAAGGGCCGGCGCGCCCCGCGCGGGTTGGGTGCAGCGCTCATCACCAACGGCATGGCCGTCATCGCCACCAGCGTGCTGGCTGCGCGCCTCACCGACATCAACGCCCAGCCCAAAGCATTCCACCGCAGCTTCCTGTCCGAGTTGACTTGCCCGCCGCCGGGTTTTCAGTTTGATCTGTACCTGCTTTACCGGGCCAAACAAAGCGGCCGGTCGATTCAAACCATCCCCGTGGTTTTTGGCGCACGGGCGCACGGCCAGTCAAAGTGGGCCTTTAGCCTGTTTTCTCGCTGGCGCACCATTTGGGCGACCATTCGTTATATTTTTGAGTTGCGGTTGGGTTAATTTGTCATTAACCCCTCCCCCAACCCCCCCCCCCCAAATTTGGGGGGGGGGGGCAAATTAATT
>CAYOXS010000044.1:0-26249 GCA_964407935.1 uncultured Caldilineaceae bacterium | reverse complement strand
ACTCTTCGCTATCGCTCAGAGTGACATCCAACGAACTGCGTAAGTCCTAACCCATTCAATAAACACAAGGCGGAATTCTACCACGGCATCCCCCACAGGAAAAATGGGCGCAAACGTTGCGCCCCGGATTCCGGCGACCCCCTGATTTTCGCTGACCTTGACTATCCCTATACCGCGTGGTATATTTTTGGTGCTGTAATAAACTGCTATATAAAGGAATTAACGTCATATGAAGTGGTCTCGCGCGTTGTACGCGGTGTTGATTTTTATTGTGCTGGCCTTTCTGTACGGAATGTTTGTTCTCCGCGCCGATTCGCCGGACGTGGTTGATATTTCCAGCGTCGCTCAAATGGCCAAAGACGGTAAAGTTGAAGCGATTCGGGTGGATCAAAACGAGCTCACGGTAACGCTCCAGGATGGCACAGAAGTAGCCTCCAACAAAGAGGCGTCCATTGGGGTGGTTGAAAACCTCAAATTGATGGGCGTGCCGGAAGAACAGCTTCGGCAGGTGAAAGTGACCATTGCCCCCCGCAGCGCCTGGGATGGCTGGCTGGCCATTTTGGGAACGCTATTGCCGCTCATTTTGATTGGGGGGTTCTTCTTCTTTATTTTGCGCCAGGCTCAGGGGGCCGGCAATCAGGCTCTCAACTTTGGCAAAAGCCGCGCCCGCATGTTCTCCGGCGATAAGCCGACGGTGACCTTTGACGATGTGGCCGGCGCGGATGAAGCCAAGCGCGAGTTGGCCGAAATTGTGGAATTTCTGCGCGAGCCGGAAAAATTCATCTCGCTGGGCGCGCGTATTCCCAAAGGCGTGCTGATGGTTGGCCCGCCCGGCTGCGGCAAAACGCTCACGGCCAAAGCCATTGCCGGCGAGGCCGGCGTACCCTTTTTCAGTATTTCCGGCTCGGAATTTGTGGAAATGTTTGTCGGTGTGGGTGCCAGCCGCGTGCGAGACCTCTTTGATCAGGCCAAGCGCAATAGCCCGTGCATCATCTTTATGGATGAAATTGACGCCGTGGGCCGCCATCGCGGGGCCGGGCTGGGCGGCAGCCACGACGAGCGCGAACAAACCCTCAACCAGATTCTGGTTGAAATGGACGGCTTTGATACCGACACCAACGTGATTGTTGTCGCCGCCACCAACCGCCCCGATATTCTTGACCCGGCGCTGCTGCGCCCCGGCCGGTTTGACCGGCGCGTCGTTCTTGACCGGCCCGACCGCAAGGGCCGCGAACAAATTTTGAGTATCCACGTGCGCGGCAAACCGCTGGCCCCGGATATTGACCTACCCGTGATTGCCAAGCAAACACCCGGTTTTGTTGGCGCAGATATTGAAAACATGGTCAACGAGGCGGCAATTCTGGCTGCGCGGCGCAACCAGAAACAGATTTTTATGCGCGACATGCAGGAGGCCATTGAAAAAGTGATCGCCGGGCCGGAGCGCAAAAGCCGCGTTATCCCCGAACGCGAACGGAAAGTGATTGCCTACCACGAAGCCGGCCATGCCCTGGTGATGAAACTCACCTCAGAATGCGACCCGGTCCACAAAGTAAGTATTACGGCCCGCGGCATGGCCGGTGGATATACCCTTGCCCTGCCGGATGATGATCGTTATTTGACCAATCAGAGCAAATTCGAGGCCGACCTGGCCGCGTTGATGGGTGGCCGGGCCGCCGAAGAAATTGTATTTAAAGAGGCCACCACCGGCGCCAGCAACGATCTGGACCGCGCTACCAAAATGGCCCGTGCTATGGTCACGCGCTACGGCATGAGTGAAAAACTTGGGCCGCTGATGTTTGGTGAAAAAGACGAAATGGTCTTTTTGGGCAAAGAAATTGGCGAACAACGTAACTACAGCGAAGAAATTGCCCGCCAGATTGATCGTGAAGTCCGCCGAATTGTGGAAATAGCCTACAGTAAAGCCAACAAAATTTTGCAGGAGAACCGTGCCAAACTCGAAGAGATAGCCGAACGGTTGCTGCAAGAAGAAACCCTCGATCGTACTGCCTTTGATGCCATGTTTGCCTGAGGCACCTTTTGGGCGGCAGGGCCACGAAGTCTGTGGCCCTGCCGCCTGCTCACCACCGCAGCCCTTAACCCTTAAAACGCCGATTTCAGTTGACAGTTTATGGCTGGATGCGGTATACTTAATCAGCTTTGCGGGTTAAAAAACAGCACTCCCCAAAAATTTAATTGCAGCAGTAGCATTTTTTTTTGTTTGGGGACTATTTTTTAACAGTTCAGACAGGAATTTGCTCCGCAACATATACCCTGGAGGTAATTCTAGTGGCCGAAAAAAGTGGGTATTATTATCCAAATAAAATGGGTCGCATTTATCTGATGGCCATGGAAGAAGTCATGGGCACCAACGGAATCAAAGCCGTTCTTAACCTGGCCAAAGTTCCAGAACTTATTGGAAATTACCCTCCAAACAACCTGGCCCGAGAATTTGATTTTGCCGATTTCGGCGCAATCGGGCAGGCTATTGAAGAAATGTACGGCCCGCGCGGCGGCCGGGGGTTGGCTCTGCGCGCCGGTCGAGCCTCATTTGCTCAGGGACTCAGTGAATTTGGCTCGGTGGTTGGGGCCAGCGAGCTTGCCTTCAAAGTTATTCCGCTGCAAACCAAGCTAAAAGTTGGCCTCAAAGCCATGGCCGAAACCTTTAGCAAGTTCACCGACCAGGAAACAGATGTTGTTGAAAGTGATGAGTACTTTATTTACACCATCTATCGCTGCCCGGTGTGCTGGCACCGCTCCAGCGACCGCAACATTTGCTACGGCGCCGTCGGCATTTTGCAAGAAGGATTGCGCTGGGTCAGCGGCGGCAAAGATTTTAAAGTGGAAGAAATTCAGTGCCATGCCAATGGCGATGAAAATTGTGTGTTCCACATTTACAAAGAACCTCTCAATTAATTTGCAGTTTGCCCTGTATTTTGGCGCAAGCAATTATTACCACGGCCCCGCAGGGATTGGCTCAAAATGAAACACACCCTGATGATTGTTGAAGATGACCTGGATACATCTGAGATGCTCCGGGTCTACTTTGAGGCGCAAGGGTATAAAGTTGTAACCGCGGCCAGTGGAAACGAAGCGCTGGAAAAATGCAGGTCTGAAAAGCTGGACCTGATTCTGCTCGATGTTCGGCTGCCGGATAAAGACGGGTTTGAAGTGGGCCAAACTCTGCAAGCTGATGTACGCACCAGTCGGCTGCCAGTGATTTTTGTTACCGAGCGCCGCGAGCGGGATGACCGGATCGCCGGGTTAAAACTTGGCGCCATCGATTACATTACCAAGCCGTTTGACGTGCAAGAACTTCGGCTGCGGGTGCGCAATGCGCTGCGCCGGGCCGGCAGCCAGAACAACCCCGTTACCGGCCTCCCCGGCGAAAAACTCACCACCGACCGCCTGAGCCTGATGCTCGAACGCGAAAGCTGGGCCGCTCTGGGTATCAATGTTGTTGGGCTGGACAAATTCAACGAAATTTACGGATTTGTGGCCCGCGATGATGTGCTCCGGGCCATCGCTTTAACCTTAACCAGCGCCGTAGACGAGCTGGGCAGCATTGATGACTTTGTAGGGCACCCCGCTGAAAGCCAGTTTGTGATTATTACCATCCCCAACAAAATGCAAAACCTGGGCGCGCAAATTTCTGAGCGGTTGAACCAGGCCATGACCTATTTCTACCCGATTCACGACCGCGAGGCCGGCTTTGTGCGGCGGGGTGAAGATGAGGCCGATACCATAAAAGTGCCGTTTATGAGCATCGCCGTTGCCAGCCTGTCACACAAAAGTGATGCCTTTACCGATGTTGACGCGCTGAAACAGGCGCTCAGCCAGCCGCTTCGCGTTTAATTGCGCAATAACAGCTAACTCAGAGGCAGTGTTACTGCGGGGTAACACTGCTTTTTTTAACTCCGACCAACCATTAACCAGGTATAGCTTATGACAATTTCGCTTGATCAAATCAAGGCCATTGCCCAGCAGTACCACCCGGCCACCGTTGAATTTGCCCGGGACATTGTTGCTGTTCCCAGTTTGCCCGGCCACGAAAGCGATGTAGCCGCCGCAATCATCAATGAAATGACCCAACTCAGTTACGATGAAGTCTGGACCGATCAGGCCGGCAATGTGATTGGTAAAATCAATGGCGCGCAAGGGCCGGCCATCATCTTAAACGGCCACATGGACCATGTTGATGCCGGCCTGCTGGAAAGCTGGCCCTACCCCCCGTTTGAGGCGCAGATTATTGACGGCGAATTGTGGGGACGCGGCGCGGTAGACATGAAGGGCCCGGTGGCCTGCATGATTTACGCCGCCAGTTTTTACAAGCAAATGGGCCTTACCCCACCCGGCGATATTTACGTAACCATCGCTGTAATGGAAGAGATTGGCGGGTTGGGCAGCCAGTATTTGGCCTCGCAGCTCAACGCGCAGGCGGCTATTTGCGGCGAACCCAGCAACAACACCCTGCGGCGCGGCCATCGGGGCCGGGTTGAACTGCTTGTGGAATTTGAAGGCCAATCGGCGCACGCCAGCGTGCCGCACCTGGGCATCAATCCGCACTACGGGGCGGCGGCGTTTTTGCAGGCGCTGCCCACCATCCCGCTGGCCTCCGATGCCGTTTTGGGCAGCTCCACCGTTGCGCCAACCCTCTACCAAACCGACCAGATCAGCCCCAATGTGATTCCGGGAGCGGTCCATCTTACCCTTGATTGGCGCAACGTTCCCGCCGAGTCGCCGGAAGCAATTGTGGCCAAAGCCAACCAGGTGCTGCAAACCTGCCTCAAAGATTCGGCAACGGCGGCCAAAGTGCAGGCCTCGATTGCCGTAACCCGCAAAGAATTTGTCACCTACACCGGCATGGTACATGATTTTCCGTCAATCTTCCCCTCGTTTTTGTTGCCGCAGGATCACCCCATGTTGCAGGCAGCGCATTTGGCGCTGATTAAGGCGTTGGGCCGTGATGATGGCGTGAGCGTGTGGCGGTTTGCCACCGATGGCGGCCACCTGATGGCCGCCGGCATACCGACCATTGGCTTTGGCCCCGGCGACGACGCGCTGGCTCACACCAACCGCGAAAGAATCAACCTGGCCCAAATGGAAGAAGCCCTCACCGGCTATCTGGCGCTGATGCAGGCGCTGTTTCAATCGGCCTGATGGCAACCCCGCCCAATTTGATTCTGCCTGGGGGGCGTGATATGCTATGGGCTGGCAGCTAGCAGGAGGTTTTACTTGGACGGATTTAAACACGTTTACCCCATCGAGGTAAGGTTCAGAGACATAGACGCGCTGGGGCATGTGAACAACGCCACGGTGCTAACGTTTGTAGAAACCGCGCGCGTGCCGTACATGGTGGCGCTGGGTGTTAGGCAGCCGCGGGCTGGCATTGGCGATATCGCTTTTATTGTGGCTCACATTAGCTGTGATTTTCGCCAGCCTATTTTTTACGGCCAGCAGGTTGAAGTTGGCACACGCACCGTGCAGATTGGGCGCACCAGCATGCGGTTGGAGCACCGAATTGAAGCCGATGGCCAATTGGCCGCCGAAGGCATCTGTTTTTTGGTGCATTTTGATTACAGCTCCAACCGCAGCATCCCCATTACTCCGGCCATGGCCGCCCAAATTGAGGCGTTTGAAGGCCGATCATTGGGAGCCACCGCGTGACTGGCTGCGATTTGAGCCAGATTACTACCGTCATTTTTGACATGGACGGCACGCTCATTGAGCACACCTGGCGGCTGGAGCAAATCTGCAGCGAGCTATTCAGCCGCTTTGCCGGCCAGCTTGTCCCGGTCACCGAAGAAGAATTTTTTGACTGCTACTGGCGCAAAAGCACCGATCTGTGGTTTATGATGATTGATAAAATCATCGATGGCCAAACGGCGGCGAGGTACGGTTACATTAATACTCTGCGCACGCTGGAGCAGGATATTTCGCTGGCCGAGCCAATGCTCAACACCTGGCAGGCGCTGGTACTGGAAGAGGCCGTTCCGTTTGCCGACACCTACCCGGTACTCCGGGCGGTTCGGGCCAAATACACCACCGGGATTGTGACCAACGGCTTCACCCATTTTCAGCGCCAAAAAATAAACAAATACCACCTGGCAAGCGAGGTGGATTTTACGCTGGTTTCAGAGGAAGCCGGCTACCACAAACCCGATCCCCGGATTTTTACCGCCGCACTGGAACTGGCGGGCCGGCCTCAACCGCACCAAACCCTCTACATTGGCGACAATCTGGAAGCAGATATTCACGGCGCGCTGGCAGCCGGGATTACGCCGGTTTTTCTCAATGCCAAAAACCGGCCCGCCGCTCCGGCGGGTGTACGTTGCATCAGTAATCTTGCTGAACTTTTGAAATTACTGGATTTAACGGCTCTTTAAAACTTTGAGCAGGCTTTTGCCGTAAGTCTGGCGCTGCCAATCGCCAAGTTGGGTCAGGCCGCCCAGATTTTTGGGGTTACTGCGGGCAATGTCCATGAGGGTTTGATTGTTGATGATTACATCCGGTTCAACGCCGCGCCGGGCGGCTACATCGTTGCGCCACTGGCGCAAAATTTCGTACCGAACCAGGGTACTGTTATCGGGCCGGTGGTTGTGATTGTTAACCGGCAGCGGCGGTTCCGCGTTTTGTCCGGCCTGAATGGTGTGCAACACTTCGTGCGCGTTGTACTGCACCAGTTTGCTGCCCAACCCCCTGATCTCCTGGAGTTGGTCCAGAGTTTGCGGCTGAAAGCGGGCCAGTTCGATGAGCACTTTATTGGTCATCACTTTAAACGGTGGGCGGTCAAGCCGGCGGGCGATCTCTTCTCGCAGGATGAACAGTTCTTTCAGCACAGCCTGCTGCTGGGGTTTGAGATCTCTGGCATGTTTGATGCGCCAAAAGTCATCGGGGTCAAATTGCCGGGGCGATGGCTCAACCTGAGTCAGCCGATTGAATGCTTCAGCCGCTTCCTGCTCGCGGTTGAGCCGGCGTATCTCATCGAGCTGGATTTCACGCAGCCGCACCAGATAGTGGGTATCCAGGTGGGCGTAATCCAGCGCCTGTTTGCTGAGCGGGCGCAGCCCCCAGTTGTAGCGCTGAAACCGCTTGTCTAAGACCACGCCAAAATGCTCCTGAAGCAGCGGTCCCAACCCATAGCGCGCCCAGCCCAAAATGCGGGCCGCGACCATGGTGTCAAACAAATTGGCAAAGCTAAAGCCGTAATCCCGTTTGAGGCTGAGAAAATCGTATTCGGCGGCGTGAAACACTTTTTGGATGTGCGGGTTGGCAAAAATTTGGGCCAACCCGGCCACATCAACCGCCAGCGGGTCTACCAGATAATCGGTACCCGGAATAGAAAACTGGATCAGGCACACCTTTTCGTAGTAGCTGTACAGGCTATCGCTTTCGGTATCCACGGCTACCAGCGGCTGGCCAGATAGAACCGCAATCAGGCTGTCCAGGTTAGAGGGCGTATCGATCCATTTGATGTTGTGATTAGACTCCGGTATGTTAGGTGACTGGCTCATACATCAATACATAACATAATAATAGGTGCTGCCCGGCATAATTACTGGCGACAGGTGGCTCTATAATAGCAGAAATCAAGGTTTTGCCAAGTTCAAATACATCATGTCGGAGTAAAAATCACAGTTTATAAACGCGTTATGTCATGGGACTATCGCTCTATTGGATTTTCAGGTTGCACATGTTATAGTGAATCTGGATGGTTTGTTAAGGTTTTTAAGCGTTTAAGCCATGTTAAGCGAGCCGGATTTAGGTTGACTTAATGACAGTGAAAAGGTATAATAGGCCATCCCTCTCAATCCATAATCTTACCACTGGGGTAAAACGGTAATCAGTAATGGCGTTAAAAGGAAACCTGCAGGACTTTAACACTACGCAACTGTTAAATTTGGTAAACCTGGCTAGAAAAACCGGAAAGTTGACCCTTGGTGGCCAAAGTCAAGACGCTTATCTCTTTTTTAAAGAAGGGCGGCTGATTCACGCTTCAACCAACAGTGAAGAGGGACATCTGGCCGCTATGCTGTTTAAAGCCGGCAAACTCACCGAAGGCCAGGTGCAATCGGCAACTCAAAACAGTAATTCGTCGGACCGGATTATTGGCAAGTATCTGATGGATGCCAAAATGGTATCGCGTGATGATATCATTCAAGGCGTTAAGGATTATATGCTTGAAATAGTGTATGACCTTTTCACCTGGGCCGATGGCACCTTTACGTTTGAACAAAACTTGCTGCCGGCCAAAGACAGAATTACCGTTCCGCTCAATCTGGACAACGTTATTTTAGAAGGCAGCCGCCGTATTCAGGAAGCGGATCGCCTTCAGGATGAACTACCAGATCTGTCCACCATTGCGCTAAAAATAACCGACAAACCATTGCGCGATGTAAAACTCACCCAGGACGACTGGCGCGTCATCTCGCATATCCATCCGCGCAACTCCGTTAAACAAATTGCCCAAAACAACAATATGGATGAATTTCAAATCCGTAAAATTGTTTATGGGATGATGCAAGCCGGCATTGTGGAAGTTATTCGTCCGGAGGGCATGGAAATCCGCAAGCCCAAAGCGCCGGTTACCCGGGCCGGGCGACGAATTGCCAGCCAGTCGCCGGCAGAAAAACGCAGCGTAGTCACTAAGTTAATTGATCGCATTAAGCGAATTTAATTTTTTACGGTTCTGGGTCTGCTTGCCTGCTCACGCTCGACCTGTGACCATATCAAGTCATTCAAGCATCAAAGTAATTATCTGAGGTAATTCTGTCCATGCAAACCGTAAAAATGGTCATTACAGGGCCTTTCAGTGCTGGAAAAACCGAGTTTATTCAAAGTGTCAGTGAAATTGATGTCGTTTCAACTGAACGCAAAATATCCAGCGATGCGGAACGTGTTAAAGAAGACACCACCGTGGCCATGGATTTTGGCCGCATTACGGTAGACGATGACCTGGTGTTATACCTGTTTGGCACACCCGGTCAGCGCCGTTTTGATTTTATGTGGGAAATCCTTTCCGAGGGGATGCTGGGATTTGTGGTACTGGTAGATAGTGTTCGCCCCGAAACCTTCCGAGAAGCCAAGCATATTCTGGAAGTGTTCAGGGCTTACGCCAACACGCCGTATGTTGTGGCCGCCAACAAACAGGATTTGCCAGACGCATGGTCCCCGGACGATGTGAGAATCGCGTTGAAAATTGAGAAAGAAGTCAAGGTTTTGGGCTGCGTAGCCCGCGACAAAGAAACTGTAAAAAACGTTCTGCTTGAACTTCTGTACTCAATTTTAGATAAAATGCAAGCCGAAGAATAGCTTGCCATTTTCTTTAACAAGTGAGTTTAATTTGGAACTTTATTCACCTGAAGGTAAACAAAGTTCCGTAATTTGGATGCCTGGCCCAAACTGGATGGTTGGTGCGAGTTAGGCATTTGCAGTATGTTGAGGCTGAACGGTGAGTTCAATTGTTACTGACCAGGGAATAGTACACTACGAAGCCTACGGCCGGGGCCGGCCAGTAATTCTGTTACATGGTTGGTTGGGATCGTGGGGATACTGGTTAGAAACAATGGAAGCTCTCAAGCGGCAGTATCGTTGTTATGCTCTGGATTTTTGGGGCTTTGGCGAATCTGGAAAGCGCCGCAGCAGTTATCACGTTAACGATTTTGTTAATCTGGTAGACCAGTTTATGAACCGGCTGGGCATTGAATCGGCCCCGGTAGTGGGCCATTCAATGGGCGGAACTGTGGCGGTGGCGCTGGCGCTGGCCAAACCAGAACGTGTTCAACGAGTCATTGTTGTTGGTTCCCCAATTGTTGGTAGTTCATTACATCTTTTTCTTCGCCTGGCGGGTAAACCCTGGATTGCTTCGATGGTGTGGCAAATGCCCACTGCCTTGCAGTTGGGTATCAAAGTCTTCTCCCCGTATGTGGTCAAAGACTGGCCACACTGGTACAAAATGATTACCCGCGATCTTTCCCGCACAACACTTGAAGCATTTTTTCTCAGCATCGGTTCTTTGCATAAAACCGATCTTCGCCCCCAACTGCCGGGGATGACCACACCGTTGATGGGGATTTTTGGGGTGGGCGATAATGTGGTGCAGCCTTCTCAGGCCAACATTATTGCCAGCAGCGCCCCTGTTTCCAGAATAAAAATGATGTCCGGCTCCGGCCATTTTCCGATGCTTGATGAACCTCAATCCTTTAATGAGGTCCTGGCCGAGTTTCTGGATTATCAATTTCCGGCATTAAACAGCGCGATACCGCCTGGCCAAAATAACGAGCGTGTGTTGAACTGAACCAATGAAAAAGATAATTATTCGCGATAACACACCAATCCCGCCGTTTCATGAGCCAGCGCGAGATCTGCGCATTATGAACAAACCCCTCTGGCTCTTTCAGCGAGACGTGCTCAGCCCGTACTGCCAGGAAGAAGTTGAATGCAGCTCGTTTGAAAGCATTTTAACCTTTCCCGCCGAAATCATCGCCGGCGAAGTTGTCATTTATCGGGACAACCTTTATTTTGACGACGCCCTTTTTAAAGCATTCATCACCGAAGCCAAAAAGCTGGGCCGCCCCGCCCGGCTGGCCCTCTCGCCCAAAGATGAAGCCATCATTCGCCACGCCCTGCCGTTGCAGGCAGGCATCCGCCGCATGGGTGACCATTACGTGGCCGACCTGTACTATTACCCGGATGGCACAGCCATTGGCCGCGAACAACCCCAACCCGTAGTCATAGACACCATGCCCCGCGAAATTGGCTACTACTGGATTCCCCGGTACATGGCCAATGAAAAACGAGAACTGGGCTATATGGTCCCCCTGCGCGCCCTGCTTTCTATTGAAAACTGGGTGCATATTTTTATCGCCAATGTGCCGTTTGGCCTGTTTTCTTATGGGGCGCGGATTGAGGCCCAGCTCGACAACTTTCCGTTTATGCTCAAGGTGCTGTGGCGCTCGCTGCTGGAGCGAAAACAGTTCCTGTCGTCATCGGCCCTGGTTTCCGTGGGCAAAAATACGCAAATCGACCCGGCAGCCATCATCCAGGGGCCAACCATTATTGGCGATAACGTAACCATTGGGCCGGGCGTGGTAATTAACGCCAGCCTGGTGGGCAATAACGTTAATATTATGCAGGGCGCGCAATTAATGCTGAGTGTTGTTGGCGATGGGAGCTATGTCCCATTCAGAACCGCCCTGTTCATGACGACTCTCATGGAAAACTCGATGGTGGCGCAGAATACCTGTTTGCAGGCCTGCGTAATTGGCCGGGATACGTTCATTGGGGCAGGCAACACCTTTACCGATTTTAACCTGCTGGCCAAACCGCTCAAAGTTTGGCACAAGGATGAGTTGCTTGATATTGGGCTGCCGGTTATTGGCAGTTGCGTGGGCCATAACTGCCGCATTGGTTCCGGCCACATTGTTTACCCGGCCCGCATGATCGATTCTGACGTGGTGCTGTTTGCCAAACCAGAGCAAACCATCATCACCAAAAATGTGTCTTACGAGGAAAGTGATCACCACGGCTACCCCAACCAGGGGCACGTAGCCCAATATCACGATACCGACCGGCAGCACCACCCAACGCTAACCCAACAGTTAGCCAAGTAGCAGTTTGTACTATGGACAATTTCGCCTTCATCATCCACCCGGTCAACCCCAAACGAGACGTTCAGCGCAAATTTCCGCTGCTGGGTAAAGTGCTGCCCGAACCCGCTATTCATTTTTTGTCGCAGTATTTCCCCCCGGTCTACATTTCGCACATCACCGGCATTATTTCACAGGCCACCGGCAAAGAAATTGAGGGCTGGTTTATTGCCTGTCCGTTAACGCCGCACCAAATGGTCACGTTGCCGCCGGAAAAGGTGTATAAAAAAATCATCGCCACCGGCAAACTGGCCCAAAAGTTGGGCGCCAAAATTTTGGGACTGGGCGGCTTCACCTCGGTGGTGGGCGATGGCGGCCAAACCGTTGCCCGCCATCTGGATATTCCGGTGACCACCGGCGACAGCTACACCGTGGCCACCGCGGTAGACGGCACGCTCAAAGCCGCCCGGCGCATGGGCATTAACCCGCAACAGGCTGCCGCCGCGGTTGTCGGCGCTACCGGCTCAATTGGCAGCGTGTGCGCCCAGTTGTTGGGACCACAAGTGGAGCGCATCACCCTGGTGGGGCGCAACACCGACCGGCTGACGCAGGTGCAGGCGTTGGTGCGGGCGCAGGGCCAGCCGGCGGTAGAGATCAGCACAGATATGGCCAGCCTGCGCCAGGCCGATCTGGTGCTGACCGTAACCAACGCCCTCGACGCGGTGATTGAGCCGCATCACCTCAAAAGCGGCGCGGTGGTTTGTGATGTAGCGCGCCCCCGGGATGTCTCGCGGCAGGTAGCAGAAGAGCGCAACGATGTGCTGGTGATCGAGGGTGGCATGGTGCAGGTGCCGGGGCCGGTTAACTTTAACTTCAACTTTGGTTTTCCGCCGGGCATGGCCTTTGCCTGCATGGCCGAAACCATTACGCTGGCGCTGGAAGGCCACTACCAGAATTACTCGCTGGGCAAAGATATTTCACTGGCCCAGGTTCAAACCATCAACCAGATGGCCAGCCGGCATGGGTTCAGGGTTAGCGGCTTCAGAAGTTTTGAACTGGCCGTTACCGATGAAACCATCGACCAGATAAAAGATAACGCGTATCAAAAGCGCGCCCAGGTTTCCTGGGCCAATCCGTAATCCGCAATTCGCTTGTTCGTAATTTTAGTGAAGCCAGGACAGGAACACCCCCTATCTCCTAATTCCTGACTCCTGAATCCTAATTCAGAGGAGAGCTACTATGGGTCAAGGCCGCATACTTGTGGTAGAAGATGATCTGGATATTTCCAAAATGCTGCGCATTTACTTTGACTCGCAGGGGTACGAAGTGCTGGTGGCCGCCCGCGGCGGCGATGCTCTGGAAATTTGCCGCCGCAAATTACCCAATGTTGTCGTTTTGGATATTCAACTTCCGGATATTGACGGCTACGAAGTGTGCCGCCAGCTTCGCAGCAACACCCGCACCAGTTACGTGCCCATCATCTTTTTGACCCAAAAAGATGAACGCAGCGACAAAATTGCCGGCCTTGAACTGGGCGCGGATGATTATATTACCAAACCCTTTGATATCGAAGAGTTAAAACTGCGGGTTGAGGGCGCCATCCGCCGCTCCAAACGCGAGGCGCTCACCCATCCGGTCACCAACCTGCCGGCCGGCAAACTCATCGAAGAGCAGCTCAAAGCCATTATTATGGATACCGACCCGTGGCGGCTGCTCTATTTTGGCATCAGAAACGTCAACGCGTTCAGAGAAGCCGTTGGGCCAATTCACGTGAATGAAGTGCTGATATTTTTGGCCGATGTAATGCGCGAAATCGTGGAAGCACACGGCACGATGAATGATTTTATTGGGCAGGCTTCTGATAACGATTTTATCATCATTACCAAACCGGACCCCGCTCCGCACATTTGCCGCGCTATTGTGGAACGGTTTAACCGCGAAAGCGAAGTTTTTTATCCCTTTAAAATGCGCGAGGCGGGTAAAATTTCTTACCAGGACATTGATGGCGCTACCCGTGAAACCGATTTTATGAAACTGGTGGTTGGCGTTGTTTCCAGCGAAGACGGCCCCTACGCCGACATTATGCAAATCACCGAGGATGCCGCCGAAAATCGGCGGCAGAATCGCGGCTGCCCGTAGGGTGTTACCGCAACAATCAGTTTTTTGAACCTTATCAAATGAATCCAGAGTCCGCTGTGGCAACACGGCGGCAAACGGTCAACAATGATCCGGCATCGAAGGTTATTTAAAGAAATCAGGCGCAGAGCAGTCACCGCTCACCACTCGGCAGGATGGGCGCTGTTGCTTTGTGGCGTAATTCTGCTGGCATTAACGCGCATCGAGCTGGCCGTAACCGTATTGGCTCTGCTGGCCTGGTTGCAGTTGGCCTGGCCTGCCGGGCCGCGCCGGGTTTTGGCCGGCGGCTCTGGATTAATCCTGCACTCCCGCTCCGGCGCGCCGCGCCAGCCCGAAGCCATCTTAAAGTCAACCCTTGACAAGCGAGCCAAAGACTCTGTGGGGGCCAGAACACTCCGGCTGCACCGCCAAAATAAAACCAACCCGCTATCCAACCTCAATCAATCCGAAGCGGACTCGACCCTGGCAGCGGTCAAACAAACCTGCCAGGCGGTCCTCGATCAGCCCTCGTTCAGGGCGGTTTTTCCCTTTGATGTGGCCAAAATTTGTTTGTGGGACGCCACATCGTTTACCCTGCACACTATTTTCCAGCTCCCCCCTCAGGCCGATGACTTTTCATCGGCCAATCATTACAAATACAACGAGGGCTACACCGGCTGGATTGCCGCCCATCAACGCTCGCTGCTCATTCCAGACACCGCCGAACAACTGGATATTGTTCCCAAAGGCGGGCTGGCAACTTACCAATACGGCTCGTTTGTGGGCGTGCCGCTGCGGGTGGAGGGGCGTTTTTTGGGCACGCTGGAACTGGTTGCCGTTCAACCCAACACCTTTGATGAGCGCAGCGTAACCCTGCTGGAACTTACCGCCAATCAGGTGGCGGTGGCGCTGGAAAACGCCCAACTGTTCAGCCAGGCCAATCAGCAGCTTCAACGCCGCATCGATGAACTGGCCGGCTTGCAGCGGGTCAGCAACGAGCTGAACAGCACTCTGGATATGAACAAAATTTTGAGCATGGTGCTGGATGAAGCACTGCAAATTACCCGCGCCGATTCCGGCGACGTGTTTTTTTACAACGCGACGCAGGGCAAACTGGTCGCCCATCGCGGCAATTCTGCGGCCGCCGCCGGCAGCCCGCCGGAAATGGCCGCAACCGAAGGGATTGTGGACCGCTCGTTTAATACGGGGCAGTCCATCCTGATTCCAGACACGCTGGCCGAACCGGACAGCGCCCCGGCCGATGGTATTCGCTCAATTGTAGTGGTTCCCATTTTTTACGGCGGCGAACCCACCGGCGCGATCAACCTGGAAAGCGCAACCCCCAATTTTTTCAAAGAAAACCAACTGCGCTATCTGGAGGCGCTGGCCAACCACGCCGCAGTTGCCATTGGCAATTCGCTGGCCTACCAGCAGCAAATCACCGAGCGCGAACAGGCCAGCCGCCGCGCCGACCAGCTATCCCGCCTGTCTGAAATCAGCAACGCCTTTAGAACCAACCGCCCCCTGGCGGAAGTGCTGGAAGACGTGGCCTTTGCTATTGCCGAATCGGTGGGCTACGATGTGGTGCTGCTGAGCCTGGTACGCGGCAAGCCACCCAAAATTTATCCGCAGGTTGGGGCCGGCATTCCGCTGGCCCAGCTCAACGCGCTCAAAGAATCGCCCCAGGCGCAGCCGCTGGATGCGCTCAAAACCGTAATGCGCCCCGAATTCCGGCTGAGCAAATCCTACTTTATCCCCGCCGAACACATGGCCGTGTGGCAGGGCAAACTCAACGTGCCCTACATTGAAAAAAGCCAGCCGCCGCAGTTTCAGCGCACCATCTCAGATTTACTGTCACTGGCGGCCCGCGGGCCGCACAAGGAAATGTGGCAATCCGGCGATTTGCTGCTGGTGCCGCTCACCGATACCGATGGCAAAATCATCGGCATTTTAACCGTAGCCAACCCCGTAGATGATGTACGGCCCGATAGCGCCGCGGTGCGCACGCTGGAAACGTTTGCCAATCACGCCGCCGCGGCCATTGAAAACGCCCAGCTTTTTGAGCTGGAGCAGCAGCGCCGCCGCCTGGCCGATACCCTGCGCGGCGTGGCCGAAGCCATCAGCTCGCAGCTTGCCTTTGACGACCTGCTCAACATTATTTTGCAGGAGTTGAGCAGGGTGGTCAGTTACGGCCGGGCCAACGTGCAGCTTTTGCAAAACGACCAGTTGGTGATCATCGGCGGGCGCGGCTGGGACGACAACCAAAAGGTGATTGGCCAGCGCGTTTCAATGACCAGCCAAACCCCCAACCGGCAGGTCATTGAAACCCAGGAACCGGTAATTATTAATGACACCCGCCAGGAATACCCGGAGTATTTCAGCGCCGAGCTTCACGCCGGGGCGCTCAGTTGGCTGGGCGTGCCGCTCACTTACGGTACCAATATTTTGGGCATTATGGTGGTTGATAAAGACCGCTCCAACTTTTTTACGCAGGATGACATCGGCGTGATTCTGGCCTTTGCCAACCAGGTGGCGGTGGCCCTGCAAAATGCGCGCCTGTTTGACGAAGCCCACCAGCAGGTGCGGCAGCTTGCCGCCCTCACCGAGGTAGCCCAATCGCTGAACCAGGCGCTGGATTTAAACGAGGTGCTCAACCTGGTGCTGGATGCGGTGTTTGATCTGGTTGGCCAGCAGCACGGCTCTATCTGGCTCATCGCCCCCGGCACCGGCACCATCAAAATGGCCAACACCAAAAACATTCCCAGTTTTTTGGTAGAGCTGTTCAACGAAAGCGAAATCCCCGTCACCGCCGAACCGTTTGCCTCGGTCATCCGCTCCGGCGAGGTGGTGATTATTCATCGCAACGCGCCGCGCCAGCCGGTGAGCGGGTTTGGCCTGCCCTTCCCGGATGATGTCACTTATGTGCCGCTCAAAACTGAAAAAGGCGTGATCGGCATTTTTGCCATCGAGTCCGTAATCCACAACCGTAACATGCTCAAACTGGTCACCACCCTGGCTGACCTGGCCGCGGTGGCCATTGAGAGCGCCCGCCTGCTGGAAGACACCCGCCGCCGGGCCACAGAAATGCAAAACCTGTACAACCTGGGGGTAGAAGTGAGCCGTATGCTCGATGTGCGGCAGGTGATGCGTTCGGTGGTGAGTAACACGCTCAAGCTGATTGACTGCCAGTTGGGCGCAATTATGTTTTTAGAGGAACAGAGCAGCCAGTACGTCATTGAAAATGCGGCCTCTACCCCGGACCTTGTGGCAAAATTTGGGCTGGACACGGTTAATTTTGTCGACGCCCGCGAAACCCGTGAAAGCGTAAAAATTCTGTGGACCCAACTGGCCCAGGAAATTACCACCCGGCAAGAGCCGGTTTTAGTGGCGCTGCCGGCCCTTGGCGATGACAACACTGGCGGGCTGCTGGAGAAAAACGCGGCCAGGCTGGGCATAAAGGCCATGCTGGGCGTGCCCATTTACGTGCAAAATGAAATCGATGGGGCCATTTTTGTGGCCAGCCTGGAACCCCGCAACTTTGATGAACGCGACGAGCAAACGCTGGCCTTTGTGGCCAACCAGGCCTCGGTGTCGGTGCGTAACGCCCAGTTGGTGCAGCGACTCAACATGCTCACCGAAGAGTTGGAGCAGCGGGTAGCCCAACGCACCGAAGAACTGGCCCAAACCTTGCAAGACCTCACCGAAGAGCGCGACCGGGTGGGTATGCTCTACCAGATTGCCCGCGAACTTTCCGCCAGTTTTGACCTTGACCGGGTGCTCAATGAAGCGCTCAACCTGCTCAACCGGGCCATTGGCATTTCGCACGGCTCAATTTTGCTGCTGGACCGGGAAACCGATTATCTGGTGTACCGGGCGGCGCTGGGCCGCTACAAACCGCTGCCACGCGGCGGTATTCAAACACCGTACCGGGTGGGCTACGGCCTGGCCGGCAAAGTGATGGAATACCGCGCCCCGCGCCTGATTGCCAATTTGCGAGATGACCCGGATTGGATCTTTGTGAGTGAGGCCGGGGCCGACGAGCGCCAGTCGGCCATTGCCGTGCCGCTGAGCACCGGCGATGACGTGATGGGCACCGTGTTGCTCTTTCACCCCGAACCCGACTATTTTACGCAGGACCACCTCAAACTGGTGTCGGCGGCCAGCGCCCAAATTGCCACCGCCGTTAACAACGCCGAGCTGTACCGGCTGATCACCGACCAGGCCAAACGGCTGGGCACGCTTTACCGCCAGCAGGCCGCCGAAGCCGCCAAAAATCAGGCCATTCTGGAAGGCATTACCGACGGTGTGCTGGTGCTGGACGCCGATCACAACCTGGTGCTGGTCAACCCCAAAGCCGGCGAAATTTTAAACATCAACCCCACCGACGTGGAAAACCAACCGCTGCGCCAAATTTTGGGCCGGTCAGAGTCTCCGGTAGAATTAGAATTAACCGGCTTGCTGTACGATAACCTGCTGCTGGCGCTCGAGCGGATTGCCGGCGGGCAGTCAGCGGCCCAGTTCAGAATTGAGGCTGGCCCCAAAGTAATGACGGTCTCGCTGGCGCCCGTTTCGCTGGGCACAGAAGACCGGCCCAGCATTGTGGCTGTGGTGCGCGACATCAGCAAGGAAGCCGAAGTTGATCGCCTTAAAAATGAATTTATTTCAACCGTTTCACACGAACTCCGCACCCCGATGACCTCCATCAAAGGTTACGCCGACCTGCTGCTCTCCGGCAATAAAAAGGTGGGAGAACTCAACGACACGCAGCGTAAATTCATCAGGGTTATTCAAAACAACGCCAACCGGCTGGCTGAACTGGTCAATGATATTCTGGAAATTTCGCGGATTGAGACCGGCCGGATAAAATTAGAATTCGGCTCGTTTGATATTGTTGGCATCATCCGCGATGTCGCCATTTCTTTTGAGGGGCAAATGGTGCGCAAAAAGATGAACCTCACCCTGCACCTGCCCCAAAAATTGCCCAACATTTACGCCGATAAAGCCCGGCTGACCCAGGTTTTGGTCAATTTAATTGGCAACGCCTGGCAGTACACGCCAGAAGGGGGCAATATTGATGTTTACGCCCGGCAGGTGGGCGGCTTTATCCAGGTTGATGTCAAAGACACCGGCATCGGTATTGTTGAAAAAGATGTGGCCTACATTTTTGACCGTTTCTTCCGCTCCGAGCGCCACGAAGTGCAGGTTGTTGACGGCACCGGCCTGGGGTTGTCGATTACCAAATCCTTTGTCGAAATGCTGGGTGGGCAAATTTGGGTAAAAAGCCAGCTCGATGTGGGCACGATGTTCAGCTTTACTATACCCATCGATTTGGGCGTTACCAGCGTGCTGGAAGATGTGGGCCGGCAGGTGCTGGTTATCCACAACAACGCCTCGCTGCTGGATTTTTTGCGCTCCGGGCTGGGAGGCAGCGGCTATCAGGTAGTTGCCTCAGATACGGTGCAGCAGGCGTTAGCACTGGTGCAGGACTCGCGCCAGGTTTTCAGAGCCATTGTGCTGGATGCCGCCCTGCAAGAGATGAACAGCTTTGTTTTGCTGGAGCAGCTAAAAACCAGCGAGGCCACCGCCCACATTCCGGTGCTGCTCACCGCGCTCAAGCCAAACGGCAACCGGGCCTTTTTGCAAATCGTCGACAGCATTTCGCCGGCCACCGAGGAACACCGGGTGATTGCAACGGTGCGGCATGTGCTGGACCAGGGATCGCGGCAAAAACGGCATACCCAGCCTTTGGGCAGCCGGCCGCTCTCGCACCGGATTGTGGTGGTTGAGCAAAACAGAAAAACGTCTAACTGGCTGCGAGAAATGCTCGCCGCCAGCCGCTACGAAGTTCACTGTGCGTATAACAGCCAGCAGGGGCTGGATATGGTTTTTGGCAATCGCCCCGAACTGATTTTTTTGAGCACCGGCATGCCGGATTTGGACGGCGAGTCGCTGGTGTCACATTTGTATCGAGATGAATTTACCGCCAATATTCCCATTGTGCTGATTACCGACAATTTTGCCTTTGGCGGCAGAATGGGTGCAAAAATTTGGGGCAAAGACCACTGGAGCAACAGCCGGCCCTTTGTCCCCATCAATGATCTGGCTGACGAAATTGAACAACTCTACACCGAAACAGCCGGAGGACAATAGGAGCAGGTTATGGCAGAACCACTAATTCTCATCGCCGAAGATGAACGCGACATCCGGGAACTCATTGTCTTTACCCTGCAACTGAGCGGCTTTGCGGTTATTGATGTGCCCAACGGTGAAGAAGCCGTTAAAAAAGCGTTGGAAGTTAACCCGGATTTAATTTTAATGGATGTGCGCATGCCCAAAATGACGGGTTACGAAGCCTGCAAAGCTTTAAAAGCCGATGAAAAAACCCGCGACATCCCGATTGTGTTTCTTTCGGCCAAAGGGCAGGAATCTGAAGTGACCACCGGCATGGATTTGGGCGCCGAAGAATATTTTTTAAAGCCCTTTGCCCCGGATGAATTATCTGACCGGGTTAACGAAATTCTGGTAAAATACGGTAAACTGTAATTTTTGACGCTGGTAAACAATGAGCGCAGTAGTTATTGATGGGGGTCTGGTTCATTATGAAGCCTTTGGGCGCGGCAAACCCGTGCTGTTTTTGCATGGCTGGCTGGGTTCGTGGCGTTACTGGATGGCCACCATGGAAACCATTTCTGACAAGTACCGCACCTACGCGCTGGATTTGTGGGGCTTTGGCGACTCCGACAAATCCAAGCCCCGCTACCAGATTTCTGATTATGTGGCGCTCATCAACAACTTTACCGAAAATATGGGTATCCGCGATGCGCCGATTGTGGGCCACGCGCTGGGCGCTACCATTGCCCTGGAATACACCGCCCGCTACCCGGACCGGGTACACAAAGTGATGGCCGTGAGCCTGCCCCTCACCCCGGATTCAATCAGCCGCCGCCTGATCGAGTCGGGCAGCGAGTCGGTTTTTTCAAAAATGTTGCGCTGGCGGCAAACCGCCCCCAAAGAAGTTGAAAAAGAGGCCGAAAAGACCGGCGACGGCGTGGTCAGCGCCAGCGTGCAATCGGCCTCGCAGATTGATGTTTACAGCCGCCTGGAAATGATTGGCCAATCCAACTCGTTAATGCTGGCCGTCTACGGCGAAAAAGACGATATGGTTGACCCCACGCCGGCCCGCGAACTCAACGGCAGTTGGCCCAATATTCGCCCCATCGGCCTATCGGAGTCCCGGCACTTTCCCATGCTGGAAGAAGCGGCCCGCTTTAACCGCCTGCTCCAGGATTTTCTGGATACCCAGGACGACCTGTCTGTGCTGGAACTGAAAGACGAATGGCGGCGCCGCACCCGCTGATCCCGGCGGCAATTCCCCAAAAAAATTTACGCCTCGCTGTAGTGATTTTGGCCTATTGTGCCAGCCGCCATTCAATGTTAAAAAGGACTCGACCAGCCGTGCCAAGCTATGGTATAATCAAAACGTCCCCCTCAAACAATATCCTGTGGAGGTAGTCTAATGCCAGACCATCGCCCTTTGCCCAACGCAGCCTTGCGCGTCCTGCTCGAAGCCATTGAAGATGTGATGGGTGAAAACGGCACCAAAGCCGTGCTCAACGCCGGTGGGCTCAGCCGCTACATCGGCAACTATCCGCCCAAAAATCTGGAAATGGAGGCCAGCTTTGCCGATTACGGCACCGTTCAGCAGGCCGTTGAGGAATTTTACGGGCCGCGCGGCGCTCGCGCCATGCTGCTGCGGATTGGCCGGGCCACGTTTCAGTTTGGCCTCAGAGACCAGCCGGCAATTTTGGGGTTGGCCGGAGTTGCTTTAAAAGCGCTGCCAGAAAAAACGCGCATGAAGCTCATTTTAGACAGAATGGCCAAAGCCGCGATTGAGCGCGTTAATCAGCCCACCACCGTTGTTGAGGAAGACGACGCCTTTTATTTTGTAGTGGAACATTGCCCGTGCGGCTGGCGTCCGCCGCACGACAAACCCGCCTGCTACGTAACGGTTGGCGTGTTAATGGAGTCGATGGCCTGGATTACCGGCAAACTGCACCGGGTTGAGGAAGTGGCCTGCATTTCAATGGGCGCGTCAAGCTGCGTTTATCGCATTGAAAAAGCCGCCACCGAGGAGTAAACTGACCAGAGCGTGTTGACATGTGGCGTGAATGGTCATTCTGAGGAGCGGAGCGACGAAGAATCTCCGCTTTTCGCCACCAAATGTGAAGATTCTCACCTGCACTGCGCGCAGGCGCAAGTGTCGCTCCCGTTGGTCGCTCAGAATGACATGAAATAGAATACAATTCATACCCTACTAAAACAGGCTCCAAATGGAGCCTGTTGTTTTTTACAGCGGTTGCAGCGGGTTGGGCATAAACAGCAAAATAAAGGCGATGATCATGGCGTAAGCCAGCAGTTTGCGGCCGGGGCTTAACGGCACCAGATCATTGAGGGGCGGCGGGTGGTTGGGACCAATCACAAAAAACACCAGCAGCGCCCACACCCACCAGCCGCTCCACCAAAAACCGGCCAGGGCCATTACAGCGATCAGCGCCATCCCCAGCCAGCGCGCCCTGACCCCAACCAGGCTGTAAATGATGTGGCCGCCATCGAGTTGGCCCACCGGCAGCAGGTTCATCGCCGTAACAAACAGGCCAAACCAGGCCGCAAACGCCACCGAATTGATCAAAATATCGCTGCCGCCGCCGGGTGGAATGGCCCCGGCCAGCAGCAAAAAGAACTCCTGCAGCGGCGGAATGTTGGCGTAGGCGTCAAAACTGGGCAGCAGTTGGCCGTGCAGCAGGTATTTGACGCCCAAATAAAAAAACGAATTCCCCTCCAGCACCGAAGTTGAGGCCGCACCCCGCGACAGTTCGTGTACCGGCGAGTTGGCAATGCCCCACAACAGCAGCGGTACCGCAAAAATCAGCCCGCCAATGGGGCCGGCCACGCCAATATCAAAAAGCTGTTTTTTGGTTTTAAATGGCGAGCGCAACTGAATAAACGCGCCCAGGGTGCCCACCGGCGAGACCAACGGCAGCGGGATAAAATAAGGCAGCGTTACATGTACCCTGTGCGATCTGGCCGCAAAATAGTGGCCAAATTCGTGGGCGGCCAAAATCAGCATCATGCTCAGCATCATAGGCAGCCCGCTCAGCCAGTGCCCCAGCGACGACGGCACACACTGGCATTCGTAACTGGCCCCGGTAAACCAGACCGAGGCGATGGTGGCCACGGCCAGCCCCAGATTGATCCAGGGGTTACTGGCTTTGGGCACAATGGTGCCGGGATGAGCTTGCAGCAAAACCTGGCTGCCGTGCCGCCGAAACATGGGCGTGTAATCGTGGCGACGCCAGCGTTCGACGATCAGGTCGTAGGCGGCTTCGCTGTTGGCCATCAGCAGGTCGCCCACAAAATAAATGGTACCCTGCGGCATGGCGCGCGGCGTTTCAATACTGGCAACGGCAAACACATCCTCAACATCAGCCCTGAGCTGGCCCAGAATCTGGCCATCGAGGATGATGTTTTGAGGCGGGCTGGGGGTGGTGGTCATATCTGTGGCGGTCCGCACCGGGGGTTACAGGTTTTCGGCCCGGTTTTGACGCACGCTGGCAATGGCCCGGGCAATCGAGGTTAACCGCTCGGCCGTTTTGTGGTCATTTTCGGCCTTGTAGCGGTCGGTTTCGCTGCTGATTGTTTCAAAGAATTCGCCGTCAAAATTATCGCGGTTTTCGTTGATAATGGCCATCATTTCGTGCTTGTCCAGCGAGTCGAGAATCAGGTCGATCCATTTCAGCGTTTCGTCTCGAGTCATGCTTTACTCCAAGGGTTAGTTTGCATCCCTATTGTAGCACGCGGGCTGGCCAATGTAAAACGCTGTTTTTCCGGGGTGCATTGAAACGCACCCAAAAGGTATTTGCGTTAGTGGTCACATCGTTGTAAATTACACCTGCCACTTGTTGCCCTGTTTTTGCAGCAAAATAAAAGCCGATTTACGCTTGCCAAAGATGTAAGGGCTAAATGCTCGATGCCCGTTGGCAGCGCCATTTCAAAACAGCCTCAACCGTTTAACAACCAGCGCAAATGTTCTCCCTGCCACCCCGCGGCCGGGAAGGGTTTAAATAGTCACTAAAATCTAAACAGGAGTGGAGACCAATGAACGTAATTGTGGCCCTTGTTGCAGGTGTTATTATTGGCTGGCTCATTGAGTGGGTCATCGATTGGCTGTTTTGGCGGCAGGACGACACCCGCCTCAAAGACAGGTTGCAAACCGCCGAAGCCGATTTACGGCAGGCCCAAACCCAACTGAGCGCAAATGCCGGCCGGCTTCAGCAATTGGAAGCAACGCAGCAGGAAACAGTCCGGCTCAATGCCGAATTGAGCCAGGCCCGAACCTCTGTGGAAGAGCTGGAATCCGCCCAAACGGCATGCCACGCCGAACTGGATGCGCTCAAACAAAAGCTGCAAGCCGCCGAAACCGAACGAGACCATGCCCAAACCCTCATCGCCGATGGCCAGCAAACCATTGCCGATTTACGCGCCAAAATTGAGGCATTAATGGCCGCAGCGCCGTCATCGGAAGAGGATATGTTGGAACGAGTCAAAGGCATTGGCGCGGTCTTCTCCGGCCGGTTAAAAGCTGCCGGCGTAAAAACTTTTGCCCAACTGGCCCAGCTAACCCCGGACCGCGTGCAGGAAATCATCAACCCCGAAGAGTGGCAAAAAATCGATCCGGCATCGTGGATTGCCCAGGCCGGTGAGCTGGCCGCTAAAAAAGCAGCTAAATAGGGGGTAAAACGATGATTCGCCATCGCACCAGGAATCAGGTTTGGGTGTTTGATCTATTCAAATTAGGCGTACTACTCATTTTGGCGCTGGTATTGTTTTATTTTTGGCAGGCCGCCGCCCGTGAAAGCGCGGTGGTTTCCGCGCCCGCCGCCGCGCCACCAACCGCCATCCCCCCAACCGAACCTCCCGCCACCGCGCCACAAGAGGAAGCCACGGCCACGCCCCAACCCGCGGCAGAAACCGGCGACAACACCGCCACGCCACCAGCAGCCGAAGTGCCCCCAACCGAGCCGCCGCCCGCGCCGGCTGCGCCAACCATCAACCCCTTGCCCGCCAGTTTGACTACCGGAGTTGTTGAATTATCCGGTACCGGCGAGCCGGGCAGCAGCGTTGAAATTGTGGCCAACGGGCAGGTCATCGGCGTCGCGCCGGTGGGCGCGGATGGCACGTGGTCCTTTACAGCCGATTTGCCCGATGCCGGCGACTACACCTTGATTGCGCGAGCCCAAACAGCCGCCGGCGCGGCCCCCGTTGAGTCTGAACCGTTGGCCCTTTCGTTGAGTTTGCCGCAAATCGCGCCGCCGGAATTCAGCCTGCCGGATGTAAACTTTGCGGCCGGCGAGGTGGCCCTCAGCGGCCGCGGCGAACCGGGCGGCATTGTTGAGATTGTGGCCAACGGGCAGGTGATAGGCACCGCGCCGGTGGGAGCCGACGGCACGTGGTCGTTTACGGCCAAAACGCTCGACCCCGGCGATTACAACCTCACTCTGCGCTCGCTGGCGGCCAACGGTGATGTGTTGGCCGAGTCCGAAGCGGTCGCCATCAATGTGGCCGCGCCGCAGATGGCCGCGCCCGCACTGACGGTGCCGGCCGAAGCCCTGCCCGCCGGTGAAGTTGAATTATCCGGCAGCGGCGAACCGGGCAGCGAAGTCGCTATTGTCATCGATGGCCAGGTGGTGGGCCAGACCACTGTTGGCAGCGACGGCACGTGGAAATTTACAACCAACCTGCCGGCTGCCGGCGATTACCAAATTGCGGTGCAGGCGCTCGATGCCGGCGGCGCGGTGCTGGCCGAGTCGGACGCGGCAACGGTGAGTGCAACCGCGCCGCAAATCGCCGCGCCGGCGCTGGATGTGCCGGCCGGGGATATTGAGGCCGGCGCGGTCACACTCACCGGCAGCGGCGAACCCAACAGCCAGGTTGAAGTGCTGGTTGACGGCAAAACTGTGGGGCTGGCCAACGTTTCGGCCAGTGGCCGCTGGCGGCTGAATACCCGGCTGGACGAGGCCGGCACTTACGAGGTGACGGTCCGGGCGGTTGACGCCGCCGGAACAGTTGTCGCCGCCGCCGAGCCGGTTCAACTCAGCGTGGCGGCTCCCGCGCCCCATGCAGCAACGGCGGAAGATGGGCAGGCCTACATTGTTCAGGCCGACGACTGGCTGAGCAAGCTGGCCGATAAATTCTACGGCGACATGTTCACCTACCCCACCATTGTTGACGCCACCAACGCCAAAGCAGCCACCGACAGCACTTTTGCCACCATCGATAACCCGGACCTGATCGAAATCGGCTGGAAGTTGTGGATTCCCGCCGCTCCGGCGGAATAGCTCGCTGAAAAGTAGGGGATGGCGCGGCGTTGCCGCGCCATCCCGCCCGCCAATTTTTTATCCCAAATTGGACAAAACCCCCTTCATCGTTTATACCAACATGCGTGTAATCGGGGATAAATATGGAAATCGATTTACCTCAGGCCCAATCCGA
>CAYOXS010000043.1:20832-26489 GCA_964407935.1 uncultured Caldilineaceae bacterium | reverse complement strand
GGCGGGCGGTTGATGATCACCGTGCGGGTGATGGTTTGGTGGCTGACGCTGTTGGCCGCGGTCAGCGAGACCACAAACGCGCCGCCGCTGCCGTAAACGTGGTTCACCGAGGGGCCGCTGGCGCTCTGGCCATCACCAAAATCCCAACTGTAAAGCACGTTGCTGCCTTTGGTTACCCAGCCCACCAGCGACGTGGTTTGGCCCAAATTGTCCGGGCTGCTGGAAATGGCGGTCAACCCGGTGATGGCCTCATCGGTGACGTGAACCACGGTGCTGGCCGTTTGCGTTGACGCGCCGTTGCTGGCGGTAACGGTGGCGGTGTACACGCCCACCGCCGCGTATTTGTGGCCGGGCGCTGCGCCGCTGCCGCTTTGGCCATCGCCAAAAGCCCAACTGTAAACCACATTACTGCCGGCGGTGATGCTGGCAGCCAGCGCCGTGGTCTGGTTGATGACCGTGGGGCTGTTGTTGCCGGCGGTCAGGCCGGTGATGGGAATATCGGTAACGGTGACCGTGGTTGTGGCGGTCTGGCTGCTGACGCCGTTGCTGGCCGTCACCGACACGCTGTAACTGCCCACCGCGGTGTAAGTATGAGTCGGGTTGGGGCCGCTGCCGGTCTGGCCATCGCCAAAGTTCCAGTTGTAGGTTACGTTGCTGCCGGCAGCGAGGGCGGCGGTAAAGGCGGTGGTCTGGTTGAGGCGGGTGGGACTGCTGCTGCTCGCCGTTAGCCCGCTGATGGCCTGCTGCACCACCAGCAACACCGTTTTGTTTTGCTGGCTCACGTGGTTGCTGGCCGTAGCGGTAACCACGTGGCTGCCAATCACGGCAAAGGTGTGGCTAACGTTGGCCCCGCTGCCGCTTTGGCCGCCGCCAAAATCCCAGCCGTAGGTCACGTGGCTGCCGGCGGTAACGCTGGCGGTGAGCCAGGCCGGCTGGCCCAACGCCACCGGGCTGCGATAGCTCACGTCCAATCCGGCTACCGGCCGTTCGATCATCGCGGTCATCGTGGCCGAAACCACGCTGACGCCGTTGCTGGCGGTCACGGTTACCGGGTAGTCGCCGGCGGCGGCGTAGGTGTGGGTGAGCGTTGGGCCGCTGCCAATTTCGCCGTCGCCAAAATTCCAGGCAAACTGGATGTTGTCACCGGTAGCCGTGGCGGTCATCGCCGTAGTGCTGCCCAGCAGGGTGGGGCTGCTGTTGCTGATGGCCAGATCGGTGATGGCTTTTTCCACGCCCACGGCGTAACTGTTGGTGAAATCCCCTTCGACGCTGGTTACGGCCAACCGGCTGACCAGCGGGCCAACCGCGTTAACGTTGACTCCAGCGGCGAGCTGGGCGCTCCACACCTGGCCGCCGCTCAGCGTGACCGCCCAGCTTTGCGGCGAGTTGGGGGTTATGTCCGGGGCCGGGGTAAAGGTGATATTCACCGGAATATCAAAGTTTTCCACATTGGTCACAACCAGCGTGTAGTTCAACTGCATGCCGGGTTCAACCGGGTTGGGCGCGGCCCAGTGGGCCACATTCAGCGCCACCGGGATTTCGTCCGCGCCCAGTTCAAAGCCGCCGCCGGCCGGCCGGTGCGACCCGTCAAAGTCGGTGGCGGCCACGGCGGTTGCCCCCTGATCGATAGCCGGGCTGGTGGGCTGGAGGTGGTAATCGCCGCCGGGCGCATCGACAAAGGCGGGGTCGGCCCAAACATTGATGCTGCCGGGTGTGATAGTGCCCGGGCCGGTCCAGTCGGTGGTGTTAGCCCAGCTACCGCTGCCCCACAGCGTGCCGCTCAAATCGGCCCGGCCGGACAGCTCCACATACAACCCCACCGCGTGATCGACCACAATATTGTTGACCAGCCGCGCATTGCTGGGTTTGGACACCGTCGATTTAATGTAAACGCCGGCCGCGCCGCCGCTGTTGCCCACAAGGGTGGCGTGGGCCAGCGTTGGCTGCGCCGAAAGCACATGCACGCCGCTGCCAAAACTGATGGCCTGGTTGTTGATAATAAAGTTGTTGGTCAGGGTGTTGTTGCTTTCGCTCAAAAAGAGGCCGCCGCCGCTAACACCGCTGTTGGCGCGGATGACGTTGCCATCAAACCCGCTCCGATCTTTGTAAAAGAACAACCCGCCGCCGGAATCGGCGCTGTTCTGGCTGAAGGTGTTGCGGCTGACCGGCCCGGAGCTGTCGTTCAGATAAGCGCCGCCGCCCATGCTTGTGGCCGTGTTGGCGGTGATGGCGTTGTTGGCTACGGGGCCGGTATTGCGCCACATGTACAGCCCGCCGCCGCTCTGGGCGCTGTTGCTGCTCACGGCGTTGGTCTCAAGCCGAGTTGCGCCCTGGTACAGGTACACCCCGCCGCCGTAGCGGGCGGCGCTGTTGGCGCTGATGGTGTTGCTCACCACCGTCGGCGCGCCCTGGTACACGTACAGCCCGCCGCCATCGAGGGCAGTAGCGACGTTGGCCGTGATGACGTTGCCGCTAATCACCGCCGAACTTTGCAGCAGCCACACCCCGCCGCCCTGGTCGGCGCTGTTGCCGGTGATGGTGTTGTTGGTGAAAGTAGGCTGGGCCAGATTAACGTACACCCCGCCGCCGATATCGCCGTTGCCGCTGCCGCCCAACCCGGCGGCGTTGCCGCCGGTCAGCGTTAGCCCGGTGATGGTGGGGCTGGCGTTGTTGGTAATGTACAGCACCCGCCCGCTGTTGAGCGCATTGAGCACGGTGGGATTGGCCACGGGATTGGGGGCCAGCCAGTTGGTCACGGTGTAGCCGCCGGCCAGGGTTAACGTTTTGGTCAGCACGGCCAGTTGTTTGGCGGTGAATTTGGGCAGGCTGGTGTTGAGGCTCGGCGCGGTGGTGACGCCGCTGCAAACGCCGGCCACTTTCACCATGTCGCCGGGTTGGGTGCTGGCGTTAATGGCGTCCTGCACGTAAAAATAATCGGTGGCCGAGTTGTTGAGCCGCACCCAGCAGGTGCGCGGCGTCACCGTTACCAGCGTCGAGGCGGTGGCGCTGCCCAGGCCGTTGGTGGTGGTGACCACCACGGTGTAGCTGCCCGGCGCGCCGTACAGGTAAGTCTGCGCCGCGCCGCCGGGCTGGGGCGCTGAGCCATCGCCAAAATTCCAGGTGTAAGTGACGTTTGTGCCTTTGCTGAGGGTGGCGTTGAACGCCGTAGTTTGCCCGTGAATTTTGGGGCTGCTGCCGGTTACGGCCAGGCCGGAAATCGGCACATCGGTGATGGTGACCACGGTTGAGGCCGACTGCGACCCGACCGAATTGCTGGCGGTAACCGTGGCCGTGTAAACGCCAACCACGTCGGGGTAATCGTGCGTTACGGACGCGCCGCTGCCGCTGGCGCCATCGCCAAAATTCCAGGTATAGCTAACGTTGCTGCCCGCCGTCACCGCCGCCGAAAGCGTCGTCAATTTAAACAGTTCGGTGGGGCTGTTATTGCCGGCGGTCAGCCCGGAAATGGGCACATCAACCACGGTGACGGTGGTCTGTTTGGACTGCGAACTGACGCTGTTGCTGGCGGTAACGGTGGCCACGTAACTGCCCACCGCGGCGTAGGTGTGGCTCACGCTGGCCCCGTTGCCGCTTTGCCCATCGCCAAAATCCCAGTGATAGGTTACGGCGGTGCCGCCGCTGACGGTGGCTGTTAACGCCGCCGACTGGCCCAACTGCACCGGGCTGTTGTTGCCGGCCGCCAGCCCCGTAACCGGCGCTTGCACCACTACCGTGGTTGGGGCCGAAAGCTGGTTGACCGCGTTAGTGGCGGTGACCACGGCGGTGTAGCTGCCCGGCGCGGCATAGGTGTGGCTCACGCTGGCCCCGCTGCCGCTCTGCCCATCGCCAAAATCCCAGGCAAAGGTGACATCGCTGCCGGCGGCAATCGTCGCGGCCAGGCCGGTAGCCACGCCCAATGCCGACGGCCCGTTGTTGGCGGCGGCCAGCCCGGTAATGGTGACATCGTTATTGAGGATGGTGAGCGCCGTTTGGGCCGGCGGGGCGACAATGGCCCGGAACGGCTGGCTGAGAGTCAGGTTGATGGTTTCGCTGCTCTCGTCCAAAAAATCATCGAGGATGGTGACGGTGATGGTTTGGACGGTGACGCCGGGGCTGAAGGTCAGCGTGCCGCTGGCGGCCAGGTAGTCGCTGCCGGCGGTGGCGCTGCCGTTGCCGGTGGCGTAATCCACGCTCACGGCCTGGTTTGAGGGCGTGTTCAGCCGGGCCGGCACGCTGATCGAGCCGGCGGTTTCATCGACCACGTAAGACGAGGCGCTAAAATAGACGCGCGGCAAAACGACGCCGGTGGTAGTTGAGGCGCTGTTGTTGGCGGTAAAGGCTTCGGGCTGGCTGCCGCTGATGCTGGCCGCGCTGGTAAAACTGGTGTCGCTGGCCAGGTTGGGGCTGATCTGCCCGGTGATGGTGATAACGCCGCCCTGGCCCACCGCCAAATCACCCACCGACCAGCTAAAATTTGGGCCGGCGGCGGGGGTGAGCGGCGCGCCGCTGCTATCCACCGCCAGATTTTCCAGCACGCCGGCCATTGGGCTGCTAATGGCCACGCCGGTGGCGGTTTGCGCGCCGGCGTTGCTAAAAACCAGCGTGGTGGTGAGGGGTTGACCCGGCTGCAGCGGGCCGGCGGGCGTTACCGTTTGGGTGATGGCCAGATCCGGCGGCGCGGCCAAAACAGAGACGATGGCCTGTTCCAGCGCCGAACTGTAGGCAAACTCGCCGCCGGTGCCGCCGATCAGCACGCCGGTGTCGCCGGAGTGACGGCCGTCGGTGGTGTCCCAGGCTCTAAAGAGCAAACTGGCCGGGCCGGTGTAGCCGGGATTGGGCACAAACCGAATCTGGTCAAACGGGGTGGCGGTGAGGGTGGTGGCCAGCGGCCGGCCAAAAACCAGATAACTCCGGCCGGCGTGCGGCGCGCCAATGAGCAGGTCGGGCCGGCCGTCGCTATCAAAATCACCCGCACCGCTCACACTGTAACCGGCCTCTTCGCCAACGCTGACGCCGTTGAGGGCAAAGCCGCTGCTGCCATCGAGGGCGCTCAAATTCAGCGCCGCCGGAAACGGGCCGCGGCGGCCAAAAACCACGTAACTCTGCCCGGCGGCCAGATTGCTGTTGGGGTCGGCTAAATTCGCGCCGATGAGCAGGTCGTCCACGCCGTCGGCGTTGAGATCACCCAGCCCGCTGACCGACTGGCCGGAAAAATCGGTGGCGTTGACGCCGTTGAGGGCAAAGCCGTTGCCGCCATCAAGGCTGCCCAGTTCCAGCGCCGCCGGAAACGGGCCGTTATGGCCAAAAATCACGTAACTTTTGCCGGAGTCGGTCGCGGCGGCGTCGGCTTCGCTGGCGCTAACCAGCAGGTCGGGCCGGCCATCGGCGTTGATATCGCCCGCGCCGCTCACCGACCAGCCGGCGTGGTCCCACTCGGCCTCGCCGGCCAGCACAAACCCGTTGCTGCCGTTCAGATCGGCCAGGTTGAGGCTGGCGGTAAACGCGCCGCGGCCAAAAACCAGATAGGCCGTACCGGCATTTTGCCGGTCGCCGGGGTCGGCGTTGCTGGCCCCAATCAACATGTCGCCAAAACCGTCGCCGTTCACATCACCCGCGCCGCTCACCGACCAGCCGGACCAATCGGATTGGGCCGCGCC
>CAYOXS010000043.1:2048-20732 GCA_964407935.1 uncultured Caldilineaceae bacterium | reverse complement strand
ACCACGTAGGCCGCCCCGGCGCTGTCGCGGTGGCCGGGGTCGGCGTGAATTGCGCCGATGATGACATCGGCATAGCCATCGTGGTTCACATCACCCGCGCCGGCCACGGCATGGCCGGAGAAATCGCTGGCATCCGCGCCGAGCAGCGCAAAACCGTTGACGCCGTCGAGTGCGTTCAAATTGAGGGGCGCGGCCGGCGGCTGGCGGGTGCCAAAAATCACGTAGCTGGCCCCGGCATCGGTTTGGCCGCCGGCATCGGCCTGGTTTGCGCCGATGATAATGTCGTCCAGTCCGTCGCCGTTCACATCACCGGCGCGGCTCACCGACCAGCCGGCCTGATCGGCGGCGGCCGGCCCGTTGATGGCAAAGCCGCTGCCGCCGCCCAATCCGCCCAGATTCAACGGCGAGGGGCTGGTTTGCGTTGGAAAATCGCTCCAGCCAAAGCCGCCGTTGGTTGAAAACTGCCACACGCCGTTGGCGTTATCGGCCCAAACCACGGCGATGCCCTCAACCGCGCCGAGGTCGGAGTCGGTGATGGGGTCGCCGTTGGCGCCGGTGGCCAGCATGGCCGCCACCTGCGTGCCAGCGGGGTTAAAGTGGTTCAGAAAGCCGGGGTCAAAGTGAGGCTGGCCGCTGGCATCCAGCAGCGGGGCGCGGTTGCCCGCCGAAAATACGGCGGCGGGCGAGATGGCCGGGGCGGCAAAGGTCAGAGCCAGCAGCAGGGTGAGCAGGGCGGTGAGGGTCAATGGGCGTGGGTTCATGGCAGGTTCTTTCGGGATGGTGGTTAGCGTTTAAAGATCGTATGGGTCGGCAACAGGGCGTGGCTATAAAATTACCCATCGGCTTAACCCCATTTTGTCCAGTGTACCAGCCATTTGTATTGGATTCTATGATTGCTCCGTTGGAATTTGTTTGAGCTGTATTTGAACTGGTGGTCTCCCCGCGCCGGCGGCATGAGTGACAGACAACGGGAGCAACCTGCGATCAAACGTGGGCGCATTTCAATTTGGGGGCAGGTTTTCAAAGTAGCATCGCTGAGTAGCACGAAACGCAGCGATCAAAAGCTGTCCGCTTGAATGGCTTACCCGCTTATGTTAGAATTATCTCAACAAATTAGCAGGCCGATGGACGACGGCTGGGAGCTAATTTTTGGAGTTGGTTAATGGCAACACCATCGATTAATGTTCTGTATGTTGACGATAACTCATTGATGGGCGGTTGGGTACGCGCGGCGCTGGCCAATGAACAGAACGACATCTACCTAACCGAAGTTACCTCCCGCCAGGAATTTGAAGAGCAACTGGCGGCAGGCCGGTATGATGTGGTGCTGAGCGAGTTTGATACCGCCGGATTTGAGGGATTGGAGGTGCTTGATGTTGTGCGGACCGCAGCGCCGCTAACCCCGGTTATCGTTCTTACCCAAGCCGGTTCTACAGAAATTGCCGTTGCAGCCATAAAAAAAGGCGCAGCTGATTACATTGTTAAAACGCCCGAACGCGCCCCGGAACTGCCGCAGGCCATCCACCGCGCTGTTGAAGATGGGCTGCGCCGGCAAACGCAGAAACAGGCCGAAACAGCGCTCAAGCACAACGCGGCCCGGTGGGAGTCGCTGGTGCAAAACGCGCCCAACTTTATTGCGATTGTGGATCGGGCCGGTGTGCTGCAATTTATCAACCGGTTTCAGCCGGGTTTTGAAGCGGACTCAATTATTGGCACGTCAAATTATGATTACATTGCCCCCGAATACCATCAACTGGTCAGCGAAAAGATTGACCACGTCTTTAACACCGGCCAGATGGCGTATTACGAACTCCAGGCCCAGGGGCCTCACGGCGAGCCGATCTGGTACGAAACCCGGGTTGGCCCGCTGCTCATTGACGGCGATGTCGCCTTTGCCACTTTGATTTCATCAGACATTACTGAACGGAAGCGTCAGCAACAGGTTCTGCTGGATACCAAGAATATTCTTGAAAAAACATTTGCCAGCCTCAACGAGGCCGTGTTTGTGGTTAACCCGGTTGACCGAACCGTCATTGCCTGTAATCCGGCGGTAGAAACAGTTTTTGGTTATTCCGCTGCCGAATTGATGGGCCAAAACACGCAAATGCTGCACGTTAGTCCAGAAGAGTACGCCCGCTTTGATCAACTGGCCGGGCCCGAATTGAGCCGCAAAGGTGTCTTTCACACCGAATTTAAAATGCGGCGGAAAGACGGCCAGATTATTTTTACCGAAAACACGGTGACTGCCCTGGCTGGCGCGATAAACTGGCTGGACGGCGTAGTAAGCGTGGTGCGGGATATCACCAAACACAAACAGGTGGAAGCGGCGCTGCAACAGAGTGAAGCCAAATATCGCAATCTGGTTGAAACATCGCACGATCTGATCTGGGCCATTGATATTGAAGGGCGCATAACCTTTATCAATCAAGCCGCCCAAAGAATTTATGGCCGCAGCCCGCAAGAAATGATCGGCCAGCTCTACACAAATTTTATTCCCCCCGACCAGGCGGAACGGGATGCCCAGGTTTGGCTCGACGCCGAGCAAAACCATGATAGAGTAGTTGGCATTGAAAACTGGGTATTGCATAAAGACGGCACACCGGCACTGTTGAGCGCCAATGCTATTTTGCAGCGCAACGAAAAAGGTGAGCTTATCGGCTCAGCTGGCACTTCTCGGGATATCACCGAACGCAAACAATCCGAGCAAATCCTGCAGCACTACGCTAACCGCCTGAAAATTTTACGCGAAATTGACCGGGCTATTCTGGCCGCGGAGTCTGTGGAGGAGATTGCCGCCGCCACCCTGGAACGGCTGGCGCAACTGGTGCCATGCGCCCGGGCAGACATCGGTCTTTACGATGCGATGCAGCAAACCATTGAAAAAATTGCCAGCTATCCGTCGGGTGAATCAAATTTTGGCCCGGGGACCCGCCTGCCGCTGGCCCAGACTTTTCTGAATATCGAGGCGCTCCGGGCCGGCCAAATCCACCTCGTTGAAGATTACCTGGCCCGGCCCAATATCCCGGCGCAGCTCCAGGCCATTCTGGTGGCAGACGGGCTGCGCGCTTCGTTGGTTGTACCGCTGATCGCCGGCGGGAAACTGATTGGAACGCTGGGGTTGGGCCGCCGCGAGCCGGGCGCTTTTTCTGCTGAACATATTGAGATTTTGCGTGAAGTAGCCGCTCCGCTGGCAATTGCCATGCAACAAACTCAATTGCTGGCCGCCGAACGGGAGCAGCGGCTGCTGGCCGAAACGCTGCACGAGGTAACGCTGGCCATCACTTCGCGCACCGAATTGGAAGCGGTGCTCGATGAAATTCTGGACCAGGTGGCGCGGATTGTCCCGTACAAAGCGGCCAATATCGCCCTGCTGGAGGGTGATGTTTTGCATACCGTGGGCTGGCGCGGGTACGATAAATTTGGCAGCGCCGGGAAGATGACCCATTTAAGGCAGCTTCTGGCCGAGTTTCCCGGCCACATGGCGGCGCTGCAAAAAAGAGAGCCGCGCATAATTTACGATACCCACCAGGATTCAACCTGGGTGACCCTGCCGGAAACCGCCTGGATTCGTTCTCACCTGCTGCTGCCCATTGTATCTCAGGGTGAAATCCTGGGCGAACTGCGCCTGGACAGCGACGTGCCCTATGATTTTTCGCTCAAGCATGCCCGGCGGCTATTCTTTTTATCTCAAACAATTGCCATTACCCTCAATAACGCCCGGCTGTACAACCAGATTCAGCGGCACGCCGCCGAGCTGGAACAGCGGGTGGCGGCGCGGACGGCTGAACTGGAGCTAACCTATCGCCAGCAAGCCGCGCTGGAAGAGCGCCAGCGCCTGGCCCGAGATCTGCACGACGCCGTGAGCCAGACTCTTTTTTCGGCCAGCCTGCTGGCCGAAGCCATCCCCCGGCTGTGGACTCGCTACCCGGAAAAAGCGCGGCAAAGCCTGGACCAACTGCGCCACCTGAACCGCGGCGCGCTGGCCGAAATGCGCATCCTGTTGGCCGAGCTGCGCCCGGTATCGCCAGACGACGCAAATCTGGCCGAGCTTTTGCGCCAGCTCACTCACGCGCTGGCCGGGCGAACCCAGATTGAGATTGACCTGCAACTGGCATGTGAAGCAAAAATTCGCGCCGATGTGCAAACTGCCTTCTATCGCATTGCCCAGGAATCGCTCAACAACATTGCCCGCCATGCCAGGGCCAGCCGGGTAAAAGTAAGGCTGGTTTGTTGGCCGGAAGCAGCCGGGCTGACGATTACCGATGACGGGCGCGGGTTTAATCCCCGGCAGGTAAAACCCGGCCATTTGGGGCTGGATATTATGCGGGAGCGAGCCAGGGCTGTTGGGGCCAGCTTTACACTAAAAAGCCGGCCGGGTGAGGGCACAGAGATTGTTGTATCCTGGCCGGCCGGCGCAACAGGCGGCAGATAACAAAGATTGCTTTCCACCGCATCGCCCGGTACAATACCTGTAGGTGTTAAATTGCTATGGACAATGACCAACCTCCTGTTCGGATAATTTTAGCCGATGACCATGAAATGGTTCGCCGCGGCGTGGCCGTTTCCTTGCTGGCGTTTGATGATATTACGGTGATTGGTGAAGCCGCTACCGGGGCAGAGGTGATTTCACTCTGCGCCAAACTGCTCCCCGACGTGGTGTTAATGGATTTGCGCATGCCGGATACGAGCGGCATTGAGGCCACCAAACTGATCCGCCAGCACCATCCCGGTATTCAGATTATTGCCCTGACCAGCTACAAAGAAAAAACCATGGTCGAATCGGCGCTCAAGGCCGGGGCTATTGGTTATCTTCTCAAAGATGTTTCTCTGGACGAACTGGCTCACGCCATTCGGGCGGCCAAAGCCGGCAAACCCACCCTGGCCACGGAGGCCACCCAAACTCTGCTGGCGGCCTTTACCCGGCCAGAAGCGGTTGGCCATAATTTAACCGCCCGCGAGCGCGAGGTACTGGTGTTGATTGTCAGAGGGTTGAACAACCCGGAAATTGCCCGGCATCTCAATGTCAGCCGATCTACAGTTAATACCCACGTCAGTAACATCCTCTCAAAACTGGGCGTAGAAAACCGGCTCGCGGCTTCGGTTTTGGCGCTGGAGCATAACCTGATCACTTAGCCGGGCCATAACTAATACCGGTTGGCGGAAATCCACAGACAGTTGTTATGTCACCCTGAGCGAAGCGAAGGGTCTCTTCAGCGACACCGGCGACGCTTCGGTTTCGCCTCAACGTGACATGATCTGCCGGCTTATTTACGCCTCGGTGTACTAGTTAACCTTACCGAGAAAAATTCAATAACTCTGAGTAGTTAAAAATCCCCTGGATACCGGATGTGTCTGGGGGATTTGTGTGTTAAGCTAAAGGCAGTTAATTCGACAGGCGGAGAACGCTATGGAAACCGTTGCTTCTATTCGGATTATGGTTGTGGATGACCATGATGCCTTGCGCCAATCTATCAAGCTGGCGCTGTTGCCGTACGATGAGTTTACACTGGTGGGTGAAGCGGCCAACGGGCTTGAGGCGGTTGACCTGTGCCCAATTGTTAAGCCAAACGTGGTCATTATGGATTTGAACATGCCCAAAATGGATGGCGTGGCCGCAACCAAACTGATCCATCAACATTGTCCCCGGGTAAAAATTATCATTTTGACCAGTTTTAAGGACGAGTCTTTGAAAGACGCAGCCATTTTGGCCGGGGCCAGCGCCCACCTGCTAAAGAATGTGTCCATTGATGAACTGGCCGCCGTTATTCGCTCGGTGCAAAGCAAACCGGCAAACGGAGTGGCACAGTAATCATGCACAACCGGCAGATAACCAAAGGATAACGCAGTGACCAACAAGCAACCCAAACCGAAGATTCTTCATGTTGACGATGACCCGCTGCAACGCGGTATTATTTCAATGGTGCTCACCAGAAAAGGGTTCGATGTCAAATCGGCCGGGAATGGGCAGGACGGGGTAACGCTGGCCGTAGAGTGGACGCCAGACCTGATTTTGATGGATATTATGATGCCCGTGATGGATGGTCTTGTCGCCACCCGGCATTTACGCAACAATCCGTATACGCAGCACATTCCAATTTTGGCGTTAACCGCCGCCAACGATGCCGAAACCCGCACTAATGCCAGAGCAGCCGGCGTGAACGAACTTTTGGTAAAAACCATGCCAGCAACCGATTTAGTTCAAACGCTCCAGTTCTATTTGTTTAATGGTCATTCAAGCCGCAAAATAGCAAATACAGATATGGATGCCCCCACAGGTGATTGATGTCCTCGCTAACCGCACGCCTTAAACAATTTATCACAATAATAATTTGGGTTGCTGTTTTGACGGTGCTGGCCGCCTGCCAGCCGCAGGCGACCAGCCAGCCGCCAACAAAAGTGACACTTCAACTCAAGTGGATACACCAGGCCCAGTTTGCCGGCTTTTACCTGGCTAAAGATAAAGGGTATTATGCCGAAGAAAACCTTGATGTGGCGTTTGTTCCGGCCGGGCCGGGTATTAATATCATTGACCGGGTTGTTTCCGGCCAGGCTGATTTTGGAGTGGCTGCGCCGGAACATATTTTACTGCAACGCAGCCAGGGCCAGCCGGTAGTGGCCATTGCCACCACCTATCGCCGCAACCCGTTTGTGCTGGTTACCCTGCCGGAATCCGGCATTACGCGCCCGGCGGATATGGTGGGCAAAACCGCCATGCTCGGTGGCACGGATGGGCTGCTGCAATTTAAGGCCATGATGAAAAAACTGGGGCTGTCCACCGACTCGATGACCATTCTGCCCTACAGTTTTGATCTGACCCCCTTTTACAACGGCGAAGTGGATATCGCCCCGGCTTTTGCCGCCGGTTCGTTAATTGGCATCCTGCAAACAGGCCGCCAGGTAAACCTGATCTGGCCCAGCGACTACGGTATTACCGTTTATTCTGACACCATTATCACCACCGACGAGATGATTGCTACCAACCCTGATCTGGTCACCCGATTTTTGCGAGCAACTTTAAAGGGGCACCGCTATGCCGTAGAAAACCCGGAAGAAGCGTTAGCCACCAGCCTGAACTATGCCGAAAACGCCGACCCGGCAGTGCAGGCCAAAATGATCGAAGCCAGCCAGCCCCTGATCCATACCGGAGAAGACCACATTGGCTGGATGCGCGCCGAGGTTTGGCAGCAAATGGAGGCTATGATGGTAGACCAGGGATTCCTGGTTAACCCGGCAGAGTTGGATAAAGTCTACACCATGCAGTTTTTGGAAGCCGTTTACGGGGATACTACGCCATGAAGCTGCCGGCCAAACTAACGCTGCTGTTTCTGCTGCTGTCGCTGGCGCCGCTGATTCTGGTGAGTTACTGGGCCTACATCAGCAGCCGCCAGACAATTGAAAATAATACCCAAAACCGGCTGATTGCAGCCACCATTTACAAAAAGGACGAATTTAACCGCTGGCTGCACGCCAGCAGCACTCAATTGCGACTACTGGCCATCCGCCCGCTGATACGGGAATATGCCCGGGTGCTGGTTAACCCCGCCGCCACCGCAGCCGAGCAAAAAGTGGCTCACGACCGGCTGCTGAGCGAGCATTTTGTTCCGACTCTCAAAGAGAATACCGGGTTTATGAAGTTTTATCTGCTCGACGGCCGCACCGGGCAAATTCTGGTTTCAAGCAACCCGGCGCTGGAAGGCATGATCCAGGAGAATGAAGTCTATTTTATCAAGGGGCGACAGGCAACTTTTATTGATAACGTTCGTTATTCCCTGAGTCTGGGTAAGGCGGTGATGCACGTTAGCACGCCGGTTAAAAATGAAACCGGCAAGGTGGTGGCGGTGCTGGCCGGCCACCTCGATCTGTCAATTATGAGTGAAATTATGGCCCAGGAAAGCGGCCTGAACCCTACCGAGGAAACTTATCTGGTCAACAATTTTAATTTTTTTGTGACCAACCCCAAATTTGGCGGCGATGTCGCCCTGAAAAAAGCGGTCTACACGCCGGGTGTTCAGGCTTGTCTGGCTCACCAAAGCGGCGTCGGCTTTTATAATGACTACCGTGATGTGCCGGTAATGGGCGCGTATCGCTGGCTGCCGGAGCAAGAAATGTGTATTCTGACTGAGGTGGACCAGGCCGAAGCCTATGCCCCAATTTACCGGCTCCGTGATGTAATGTTGGGCGTAGGCGGGCTGGTGACCGCCGGGGTAGCCGTTCTGGCGGTCTTTTTTGCCCGCACTGCCACCGGCCCAATCCGGGAATTGATCAAGGGCGCCGAGGCCGTAGGCCACGGTGACCTGACCTACCGGCTTAACGTATCTGGCCGGGATGAAATCAGCGAACTGGCCGCCGCATTTAACCAGATGGCCGCCCGTCGCCAACAAACCGAATATGCCCTCCAGGAGCAGCAGATTTTTTTACAAAGCATCTATCAGGGCACTGAACTGGCAATTTTTGTGATTGATGTTACCGCCGACAATGATTTTCGTTTTGCCGGGTTAAACCCAACCCACGAACGGCTGACCGGGTTGAAGTCCGATGACGTACACGGGCAACGTCCCGAAGACCTTGCGCCGCACGTACCCCCGCAGGCCATCGCGGCCATCCGGGCCAATTACGAGCGCTGCCTGGAAGCCGGCCAGGCTATAGAATATGAAGAAATGATTTCCTTTGATGGCCGAGATATGTGGTGGTTAACCCGGCTGTCTCCCGTGCGCAACGCTAAAGGCCGCATTTACCGGCTTATTGGCTCATCAACCCACATTACCGCGCGCAAGCAGATGGAGGATGAATTGCGCCGCGCTCACGATGAGCTGGAACTGCGGGTTCAGGAGCGCACCGCTGCCCTGAGTGAAAGCGAAGAACGGTTACGGCGGGCGGTGGTAGACGCCCCCTTCCCAATTATGATCCACGCCGAAGACGGGCAGGTTATTTTAACCAGCCGCACCTGGACAACCTTAACCGGCTACACCCCGGACCAAATTCCAACCATTGCCGACTGGACGGAACGGGCCTACGGCACCCGGAAAACACTGGTTCAGGCCGATATTGACCGGCTTTACGGTTTGCCGGAAAGAATTGATGAGGGCGAATATGAAATAACCGCCCGCAACGGCCGGATTTTGACCTGGGCTTTCAGTTCTGCGCCGCTGGGGCGGCTGCCGGATGGCCGCCGCATGGTTATCAGTATGGCGATGGATGTGACCGAACGCAAACGAGCGGAAGTGGCCCTGGCTAAAAAGGCGGAAGAGCTGGCGCGGTCCAACAAAGAACTTGAGCAGTTTGCCTATGTTGCCTCTCATGATTTACAGGAGCCGCTGCGTATGGTCTCCAGCTACCTGCAACTGCTCGAACGCCGCTACGCCGATAAGCTTGATGGCGATGCTCACGAATTTATCGCCTACGCGGTGAACGGCGCAATCCGCATGAAAGTGCTGATCAACGATCTGCTGGCCTACTCCCGGGTAGGCACGCGCGGCAAAGTATTTGCCCCTACCAACTGCGAAACAGCGTTGGAACGGGTACTGATCAATTTAAAGTTGGCGATAGAAGATACCCACGCTGTAATTACCCACGATCCGCTGCCCACCGTGATGGCCGATAGCAGCCAACTGGAGCTGGTGCTGCAAAACCTCATCAACAACGCCTTAAAGTTCCACGGCCAGGCGCCGCCTCAAGTCCATGTGGGGGCTATCCGGCGCGATGGTTGCTGGCATTTTTGGGTGCAGGATAACGGCATTGGGCTTGAGCCGGAATTTGCCGAAAAGATTTTCGTTATTTTCCAGCGTCTGCATGGCAAAGAAGAATATCCCGGCACCGGCATTGGCCTGGCAATCTGCAAAAAAATTGTAGAAAGACACGGCGGGCGCATTTGGGTTGAGTCGCAGCCAGGGCAAGGAGCCACCTTCTATTTTACGCTGCCGGCCACCAACCACACAGCCGTTTTAGGTTCATGATCGCCAAAGAAAATCCAAGTTTAACTTCCCGGAGAAAAAAAGGATGACCAGCCCACACACAGGTTACCCCATTGAAATATTACTGGTTGAAGATAACCCCGGCGATATCCGTCTCACCAGAGAAGCTTTTCAAACCGGCCGGGTACGTAACAATCTGCATGTTGTTACGGATGGAGTAGAGGCATTGGCTTTTGTAAATCAGCAAAACCAATACCAAAATGCGCCTGTACCAGACCTGATCCTGCTTGATCTGAACCTGCCCAAAAAAGATGGCCGGCAGGTACTGGCCGAAATCAAAGCCAGCCCGCACTTAAAACGTATTCCGGTGGTGGTGCTAACCACATCTGAGGCCGACCAGGATATTCTCAAAGCCTACGAAATGCACGCCAACAGTTACATCACCAAACCCATTGACCTGGACCAATTTTTTAAGGTTATCAAATCGATCGAGGATTTTTGGCTAACCGTAGTGAGACTACCCGGCAGAATATTAAAATGATGAGGTTGAGCAAGGAGGCGCTGCCATGATCGTAGTTCTCAGCAAATTTACCGTGGCTAATGGCCCGGATATGACCGGCGCTGTAAAAAACGCTTTTGCCAACCGTCCCCATCTGGTTGACGCCGCGCCCGGCTTTATTCGGTTAGACGTTCTTAGCCCAATAGACAGCCCCGCCGAAATCTGGCTGCTAACCTGCTGGGCTGATGAACCCAGTTTTAGAAATTGGTACAAAACCCATCAGTATCAAGCCGCCCATGTGGAAATTCCCACAGGGTTAAAACTGGTGCCTAAAAGCACGGAACTAAAACTTTTTGAGCATATTGCTTCTTAAAGGAGATACCTATGGATGCCCTCAATGCAACTGTCAGTCAGGTTATTGTGTCGCAGCGCAGCCACCTGGCCAAAGCCATTGTTGACCGGCAGTGGATGCTGTACCCGGAATTAGCGGTTAAATATGGTGAACTTGGCCACGCCAAATGTGTTCAGGATGTTAATTATACGTTATCCTTTTTAGCCGAGGCCATTCATACGGATAGCCCACCCCTTTTTAACCATTACATTAGCTGGGTAAAGGTACTGTTTGCCGGGTTGAATATCCCCGCCGCCGATTTGAGCATCAGCCTTGAAATTACCGGAGATACTCTGGTTGACAGCCTGCCAGCCGGCATGGGCCAGCTTGCCGCCGAGTACATTGAGGCCGGGCTGAAAACATTGCGCGATGCGCCCGCCACCCAATCCTCCTTCATTAATCCCGATCAACCGCTGGGCGCGTTGGCTCAGCGTTACCTGACCGCCCTGTTACGCGCCGAGCGGTATGAAGCCAGCCAGCTGATTCTGGCCGAAGTTGAAGCCGGTACTCCGGTAAAAGATATTTACCTGCATGTGTTTCAGCCATCTCAGCACGAGATTGGCCGGTTGTGGCAAACCAACCAGATCAGTGTAGCCCAGGAACACTACTGCACGGCCGCTACTCAACTGATAATGTCGCAGTTATATCCCTACATTTTTGCGACAGAAAAGAGCGGCCGCCGGCTGGTAGCGGCCTGTGTCGGCAACGAACTGCACGAAATCGGTATCCGTATGGTCGCCGACTTTTTTGAAATGGAGGGCTGGGACACTTACTACCTGGGCGCCAACGCCCCGGCCAGCAGTGTTGCTCGCGCCGTAACCGAGCAAAAAGCAGATGTTCTGGCCATTTCAGCGACAATGACCTTTCACATTTCTGCTTTAAAATTGTTAATTGAACAGGTGCGAGCCACCCCTGCCTGCGCCAATGTAAAAATAATGGTCGGAGGTTATCCCCTTAACATCGCTCCCAACCTGTGGCGGCAGCTCAATGCCGATGGCTACGCGCAAGATGCTCAAACCGCCGTCATCAAAGCGGCTCATTTAATTGCCAGTGGGGGTTAGCCATGGATTTTGGCCAACCCACCGCTGGTTTGGCGCTGTTGTGTGACGACCAGGGATTTATCCAGCACATCCTTTACAATAGTGTGGGCATCAGTGAACCCCTGCTGTTAAGCCATTCTCTAACGCAAATTGTTGAGCCGGGCGGCCTTAGCAAACTGCTTAACTTTATGGTTGAGCTGCGCACGCGCGGCGCTGTATTTGATTGGGAGTTGAATATAAAGCTGGCCGAACGCGTGGCCGCTTTCCATTTTACCGGGGTAGCCGCGGGCAACCAGTGGTTAATTATGGGCAGCCACAGCAGCCACGGCATTAAGCATCTTTACGAAGAAATGATGCGCATTAATAATGAACAACTCAATGCCTTGCGCAGCGCCATAAAAGAGCAAATCCTGGCCCGGAATAAACCAGAGTCTGAACTTTATGATGAATTCAGCCGCCTCAATAACGAACTGGTTACCCTGCAACGCGAGCTGGCGAAAAAAAATGTCCAACTGGAAAAACTCAACGCCCAAAAAAATCAATTCCTGGGAATCGCGTCGCACGATTTGCGCTCGCCTCTGGCGGCCATCATCTCGTTTAGTGAACTGCTGCTCGAAGAGACCGCAAATTACCTTCGGCCCCAACACGCAGAGTTTCTATCGATTATCCACGCCTCCAGTGAATTTATGCTAAGTATGGTTAATAATTTGCTCGATGTGGCCGCGATTGAGGCCGGCAAATTGGAAACAGATTTTCAGCCGGTAGAACTGGCGGCGCTCATCAAAAATAACATCGCCGTGAACCGGGTTTTGGCCGCCAACAAAGAGATTAAACTGGAATTTGACAACCCAAGCGACCTGCCCATTGTGATGGTTGACCGGCACAAAATTGAGCAGGTATTAAATAATCTGATCAGCAATGCGGTTAAGTTTTCATACCCGGGCAGCCGGGTAACCGTTTCGGCGGTTGCGGCCAACGGGCAGGTGCGGGTGGCGGTTACCGACGAGGGCCGGGGCATTCCCGAGGCTGAACTGGAGAAACTTTTTAAGCCCTTTGCCAAAACCAGCGTGCGCAGCACCGGCGGCGAAAAAAGTACCGGGTTGGGATTAATGATTGCCCGCAAGGTAATTGAGGCTCACCACGGCCAGATTGGCGTAGACAGCGTGGTTGGACAGGGCTCAACCTTTTACTTTACGCTGCCCATTCCGGAAGCATCGCCCCCGAAAGCCAGCCACGATACCGTCTTGCCAAAAACCAAAAGCCTGGCCGCCCGGCCAAAACTCCGTATTTTATTGGCCGAGGATAATTTAGTTAACCAAAAAGTGGCCCTCCGTTTGCTGGCCAAGGCCGGTTATCAGGCTGATGTAGCGCCTGATGGGCAGGCCGTGGGCCAGGCTCTTCAAAACCAACCGTATGATCTCATTCTGATGGATTTGCACATGCCCCGGATGGATGGTTTGCAGGCCACCCGTTATGTTCGCCAAAAATGGCCACAAAACCAGCAACCCCATATTATTGCGCTCACAGCCAGCACCTGGCCGGAAGATATTCAACAATGTCTGGCCGCGGGAATGAACGATGTCATTAACAAACCGATCCGTTTTGAAATCCTGGCCCAAAAACTCAGAGAACTCGAAGAGTCTTTGAGCCGGCCGGGGCAGGCTGGTGAACCGGAGTCTGAGAACGAATTAGCGATTGAAACAGCCGGATTTGAAAAGCTGCCGGTGCTTGATGAAGCAGCGCTGGCCCAGGTACGGGTTTTATTAGGCATAAATGCCGATCAGTATATGGGCGGGGTCATTGGGGCTTTTCTTGACACTGCCGATAAATCGCTGGCCACAATAAAAACAGCCGTTGAGCGACGAGATACAACCCGGTTGCAGCAAATCGCCAGCCAGTTGGCCACCGCCAGCAACCAGTTAGGCGTTTTGCGAGTGGCTCGCCTGTGCGCTCAATTGGCAGAAATGGCGCATACCAGCCGGCTGGATTGGGCCGCAGCGACCCTGCCGCTGCTGGAACAGGAAATTGAGCAGGCAAAAATCCGCCTCAACCCTGAGCAGAAAATTTCTGGATAAGACCCAATGCAAGAAATTACCATGCCAGCAGCATCAAAGATAGTGGTGGTTGATGACCACCCGCCCACTCTGGAAGCCACCAGCCGAATTTTGCGCTCGGCCGGCTATGCCGTGTTTGAAGCCGCCACCGGCCTGGCAGGGCTGACATTAATCAGGGCCAACAAACCAGACCTGATTCTGCTTGATGTTATTTTGCCCGATATTGACGGCCTGGAATTGTGCCGGCTGATCAAATCAGACCCGGAGTTGAGCGACATCTTTGTGGTCACGCTGTCGAGCATAAAAACGGGGTCAGAGGAGCAGGCGGTAGGGTTGGAACAGGGCGCCGAAGGTTACATTGCCCGCCCGGTCAGCAACCGGGAGCTGCTGGCCCGGGTAGACGCCATGCTGCGCTTGAAACAAACAACGCAGCGCCTGAAAGAAAGCGAAGCCCGGTTTCGCGGCCTGGTCAGCAACTCACCGGATACAATTTACACCCTGGACCTTGTTACCAAACAGCCTACTTTTCTCAACCGGGATACGTTTTGTGGCTATGGTGTGGCCGAACTGAAAAAGCCCGGGCTTCTGCTGGAGGCGGTCCACCCCGAAGACAGGGCCGCGGTCATAGAGCACTGGCGCTGGCTCACCGCGCAGGGGCCGGATGGGGGTATAAGCAGCATTGAGTATCGGTTAAAGCGCAAACACGGTTCGTGGGAATGGATTCAAAGCCGGGAAATTATTCTGGAGCGGAATGCGGCCGGCAGCCCGGCCCAGCTTCTGGTGACTCTGACAATTATTACCGAACGCAAACAGGCCGAAGCCAGGCAGGCCCGGCTGGCGGCTGAACTGGAACGCTCCAACAAAGCATTAAACCAGTTTGCCTATATTGCCTCTCACGATCTGCAGGAACCGCTGCGGATGGTCACCAGTTATCTAAAACTGTTGGACAGCCGCTACCACAACCAGCTCGACGCCGACGCCCACGAGTTTATTGGTTATGCCGTTGACGGCGCCGAGCGAATGGGGCGTTTGATAAATGACCTCCTGAAATACTCGCGGCTGAATACGCAGGCAAAACCGTTCAAACCCGTCGATTGTGCTACGATCGTGGCCCAGGTTTTGAACAACCTGAAGATGGCCATTGAAGATAGCCGGGCCATCATTACTTTTGATCAGTTGCCCACCGTCATGGCTGACGACGTGCAACTCACCCAGCTTTTCCAGAATCTAATTGCCAATGCCCTGAAGTTTCAGGGAGAAGCCGCACCACAAATTCATATTTCGGCCCAGCCAGACCAGCATGCATGGCAGTTTGCCGTTCGAGACAATGGAATTGGTTTTGATCCGAGCCAGGCCGACCGGATTTTTGATATTTTCATGCGGCTGTATGGCCGCGACGAATATCCCGGTACAGGAATGGGGCTGGCTATTTGCAAAAAAATTGTTGAGCAGCACAACGGCCGGATTTGGGCCGAGTCTGAGCCGGGCCAGGGATCAACGTTTTACTTTACTCTGCCGCATGAAAATCTGTAGAGCCGTGTTAGTGATTTTTTGAAAGGGAAATTATCCAATGAACTACGGAATATCGGGCCTGCCCATTGAAATTTTGTTGGTTGAAGACAATCCCGGTGATGTCCGCCTGACGATAGAAGCCTTAAAAGATGGCAGAGTGCAGAACAACCTGCATGTTGCCAAAGATGGCGTAGAAGCGATGGCTTTTTTGCGTCACGAACGGCAATATGCGGCTGTTCCCACACCAGACCTGATTCTGCTTGACCTGAACCTGCCCAAAAAAGACGGTCGCCAGGTTTTGGAGGAGATCAAAACCGATCCGGTCTTGAAACGTATCCCGGTTATTATTCTGACAACCTCCGAGGCTGAAGTTGATATTTTAAACACCTATGAGCTGCACGCCAACAGTTACATTACCAAACCGGTTGATCTGGACCAGTTCATCAAGGTCATCAGATCAATCAAAGAGTTTTGGCTGACCGTTGTAAAATTTCCACCCAACAGTTCCCGCTAAACCCTTGATTCCCGCCCGATGAATGGTGCTATACCGCGGGGCATTGAACTCTTTTTTACTCTGGAAAGGAGGTAAAAAGTGGACACCCACCTGATAAATTTACTTCTGGTTGAAGACAACCCCGGCGACGCGCGCCTGGTCAGAGAAATGCTGGCCGAGGCCAGCAGTGGCAGCGCCGGACCTGCCTTTAACATCACCCATGTTGGTCGGTTGAGCCAGGCTTTGGCCGCGGTCAACACAGACCGGTTTGACCTTGTTTTACTGGATTTATCCCTGCCAGACAGCCGCGGGCTGGAAACGCTTTATCAGATACTCAAGGTCGTTGATGAACTGCCGGTAGTTATTTTGAGCGGCCTGGGTGACGAAAAAGTAGCCGTTGAAGCAGTTCAGGCCGGCGCTCAGGATTATCTGGTTAAAGGCAATATGAATGAGTTTTCACTGCCCAGAGCCGTTCGCTACGCCATTGAGCGCAACCGGACCGAGCGTAATCTGCGCCGCCGCAATCGTGAGCTGGCGTTACTCAACAAAATTATTGCCGCCTCCGCCATCATTCTAAAACCGGAAGAAATTCTGGAAATTGCCTGCAAGGAACTGGCCGAAACATTTGATATGCCGTACGCCATCGCCACGTTGTTAAACGACAACAAAACAAATGCCGTAGTGGTGGCGCAATATTCGGCCCGGGAGCCGTATGCGGCCCTCGGCACAACCATATCGCTCACCGACAATCCTGCCCTCCGGCATTTGCTTAACTACCAGGGGCCATTAATGGTAACAGACGCTCGCAGCGATCTGCGCCTGACAGCGCTTCACAACCTGTTAAACCAGTTTGGCGTTGCCTCGCTGCTGATTCTGCCGCTGCGCATCCGCGATGAGGTGATCGGCAGCCTGTCACTACAGTCCTCAACGCCGCGCCCATTTTCCACAGAAGAACTTGATCTGGCCTGGAGCGTGGCCGATCAGGTGGCGCTGGCGCTGGCCCGCGTTAAGCTCGATCAGGAACGCCAGCTTTTGAGCACCGTAGTCAACAAAACAGCCGAAAATGTGATTATTACCGACGCCGACGGGACAATTGTTTATGTTAACCAGGCCTTTGAACACACCACCGGCTACACCAGAGCCGAAGCCGTTGGCCACAATCCGCGCCTCCTGAAAAGTGGATATCAGCCGCCAGAATTTTACGACCAGATGTGGGCCACAATTAAAAATGGCCGGGTTTGGCACGGCCGCTTTATTAACCAGAAAAAAGATGGCGCGTATTATACAGAAGACGCCACCATTACCCCGGTAACCGATTCCAGCGGCCAGATTGTTAATTTTGTGGCCGTCAAACGCGACATCTCCATTGAATTGCAGCGGGAGGCGCAATATCAGCAGGCGCAAAAAATGGAGGCCATTGGCCGGCTGGCCGGCGGGGTAGCCCACGATTTTAACAATTTGTTGACCGTAATCACCGGTTACGCCGAAATATCCCTGCTCAACCAAACTGACGCAAACGACCCGCTGCAAAAAAATCTGAAAGAAATTGTAAAAGCCAGCGAACGGGCCGCCAATCTTACCCGCCAATTGCTCGCCTTTAGCCGCAAACAGGTGATCCAGCCTGTCCTCCTCAATCTTAACGATAGTATCAGCGACATCAGCAAAATGCTGCAGCGCCTCATTGGCGAAGACATTGAACTGGTCACGTTGCCGGACAAAGATTTGGACACAGTCAAAGCTGATCCGGGTCAGATTGAGCAGGTATTAATGAACCTGGCTATTAATTCCCGCGACGCAATGCTGCATGGGGGCAAACTGACCATTGAAACGGCCAATGTTTATCTGGACCAGGCCTACGCCAGCCAGCATATTGATGTTAAACCCGGCCCGTACGTGCTGCTGGCTATCTCTGATACCGGCACTGGCATGGACGCCGAGACACAGGCCAGAATCTTTGAACCCTTTTTTACCACCAAAGACAAAGAAAAAGGAACAGGTTTGGGGTTGGCCACCGTGTACGGCATTGTTAAACAAAATAACGGGCACATTTGGGTGTACAGCGAACCCGGACGCGGCACAACTTTTAAAGTCTATCTGCCCCAATTCAGGCGAGCTGCCGTCCCCGCCAATCTGCGTTTGCCAACACAACCCGTCACCGGCGGCACCGAAACCATTCTTGTGGTTGAGGATGAAGCGCCGGTTAGAAAACTGGTCTATTACACCCTGCAGGAAAAAGGATACACCATTTTGGAAGCCGAAAACGGCCCCGACGCCGTTCAACTATGCCAGCAACACCTGGAGCCAATTCACTTACTTCTGACCGATGTGGTGATGCCCGGCGGGTTGGTCGGCAGCCAGCTCACCCGGGCATTGTTACTGCTCCACCCGGAAATGAAAGTGCTGTATATGTCTGGCTACCCCGACAAAAGTATTATTCATCATGGTATTCTGGCAGATGGCAACGCCTTTTTGCAGAAACCTTTTACCCCCACCAGCCTCACCCGCAAAGTTCGCGCCGTCCTCGATGGCTAAACATTACCCCGATACCGCAGCGCCAGCATGGTAATGTCATCAGATTGGGGCATGCCTTTGGAAAAATGGGCAACGGCGTCGGAGAGAGTTTTAGGCTAAACGGGCCGCCGTTGCTGGAGAAGAAAGGCGGATTATGGCCGGCGGCCTCAAGCTCTTTTTGTAGATGTCCGTACCGCAACTGCTGCGCCAGCGATTGGCGGATAACCTCATTGTCTCGGCGGGTGTTCACCAGCCGCACCCACTTCATTTTTT
>CAYOXS010000043.1:0-1948 GCA_964407935.1 uncultured Caldilineaceae bacterium | reverse complement strand
CGCAGCCGCGCGGCAAACTCTTTGAGCTGAAAAAAGCTGTACGGTTTAATGAGCACCAGGTCGGCGTCGTCGCGCAAAAACTGGGCCATGCCGGGGTCGGCGGTAGCCACAATTACCCGGGTGTGAGTCAGCCGGTCATCGGCTCGTATCTGGCGCAAAATCTCACGGCCAGACACCTGCGGCAGGTGCAAATCCAAAATTACAATCGCCGGCACAGTGGTCGCCAGCCGATCCAGCGCCACCAGTCCATCAGATACAATTTCGGCGTTGTATCCGGCCATTAACAATGCCTGAGACGCCACCAGGCACAAGGTTTCGTCATCTTCAATAACCAGGCCAAACGGCCCTTGCTGGTTGGTCATTATTATTCCTCCGGTGCGGCTTGCAGCGGCAAAGTTACGGTAAATTTACTGCCCTGCCCCACCGCGCTATCCAGCGAGATTATCCCGCTCATTAATGAAGTAAGTTGTTTGACAATTGATAACCCCAGACCGGTCCCGGAGTGGCCGCGCGTGAGCGAGCGGTCAACCTGGCCAAACGGCTCAAATATCAGCGCATGCGCTTCCGGGGGAATACCCGGCCCGGTGTCTTTGACAACAATGGCCCAATGGCCGGCATCGGGGCAAAACAGGTGTACCTGCACCGAGCCGTGTTCGGTAAACTTAACCGCATTACTGACCAGATTAAGTAAAATTTGTTCGATGCGAAAAGAGTCGCCCAACAAACTGGCCGGAACTTGCGCATCCAACTCAACGCGCAGAGCAAGGCCCTTTTGTTGAGCCGTCACCTGCACCCTGTCGATGGTATCTGCCACCACCTTGCCCGGTGAAAAAGGATGGATATTGAGTTTTAACCGGCCTGCATCCAGTTTGGCCTGATCCAGCAGGTGATTCACCAGATCGGTAAGATAGAGCGTGTTTTTAATAATCTGCCCGGTGATGTCCGTTTGCGGCTGTGACAGCGCGCCGTAAACCCCCACCTGCAACATTTCGGCGGTGCCCAAAATGCCGCCCAACGGCGTGCGAAGCTCGTGGCTGACATTGGCCAGCAACTCCGATTTGAACCGGCTGGCATCCAATGCCTGGTCCCGGGCAATAATGAGCGCCGCTTCTACCTGCTGGCGGCGGGCAACTTCGGCGGTGAGGCTGTCGTTGGCCCAGGTTAGTTCTGCCGTGCGCAGAGTAACTCGCGCTTCCAAAGCCTGGTTGGCCTGCCGCATTTCATCCTGCAAATTGCCCAGCAGCCGCGATTGGGCAATCAGCAGGGTGTAAACATCCACCAACCGATACTGGCCCGGCGTCGACTCAAAAATAATCGGTTCAAACACAAAGGTTGGCGGTCGCTGTAAAGCCAGCCGGGCGGCCTCAATTACCAAACAGTCCGCCGGGAGCAGGAGCGGCTGCCCGCCAATAGCGCGCAGCACCAACCTGATTGGCCGGTTGAGATAAACGGCTACCCCGTAAAGCTGGCCCAACTGCTCGTAAAATTTACGGCGGGAGATTACCCCCACCGCCCGGCAATTTTCAAGGATTGTAACGCCCAGCAGGTTTCTACGGCTTTTAAAAACCGTGTCAACCTCGCGCACCAGGGTATCGAGTTCAACCTGAAAAGTGTAATGCGGCAGTTCGGCCAGGACAGAGTCAACGGTGAGTTGAGTGTGTTCAATTTGCGAGATGTGGCTGAGCAGCATGTTACTGTTAAGGCTCAATGAAGCACCTGGATTAGCAGTGGTAAAAAATTTTTAACAACAAAAAGGGCTGACCGGGTGTGGTTTGAACACACCCGATCAGCCCTTGATTCTCAGTTTTGGCGCCTGCTGTTACGGCCAAAACGGAGAGCATTCAAACAGCCAGTTCAAGTCGATTGTCGAGGCTATTGTCTATCAAAAAACGCCGGTTGTCAAGTAAAACTTTTGGCCCACCCAAAACTCCGCGCCGGTTAAAATATT
>CAYOXS010000042.1:0-26821 GCA_964407935.1 uncultured Caldilineaceae bacterium | reverse complement strand
TTTGACAAACTGATGAAATTTAACTGGAAAGTTTTGCTGCCGTTAAGTATTGCGAATGCCGTGGTCACGGCGCTGGTTTTGGCCGTGATCTTCTTTTAATGTGACGAGAGGTTAGACCGATGCTCAAAGAAGTGAAAGAGGTGGTAACGGGGTCGCGGGAAGTGGCGCGCGCGATGGGCGTGACGTTGAAGTACCTGTTCAAAAAGCCGGTCACGCATCAATACCCGGATGAGCCGGTGGAAGTGTACCCGCGCTTTCGGGGGCGGCACGTGCTCAAACGGTACGAGAACGGGCTGGAACGCTGCATTGGCTGCGCCTTGTGCGCGGCGGCCTGCCCCACCAACTGCATCTACGTGGAAGCCGCCGAAAACACCGACGATGACCGCCGCTCGCCGGGGGAGCGGTACGCCAAAGTGTACGACATCAATATGCTGCGCTGCATTTTTTGCGGCTACTGCGCCGAAGCCTGCCCCACCGAGGCGATTGTGCTGGAGCACGATTTCGCCCTGGCCGAGTACAATCGTTGGGATGCGGTTTACACCAAAGAACGGCTGCTGGAACCGCACGACCCGCCGCACATCAAAATTCGCAGCGACGACGTGTTTGTGGCCAAAGAAACCTGGGGCAGCAAATAGTCAACCTGAAATAAAAAGGAGTCAAAAAGCGTAGCTTTTTGTCCCGAAAGCAAAGCTTTCGGACTCCGGTAAACTTTTTACGTGAGTAGGGCCTATGCTCGAACAATTTATTTTTTATGCGGTAGCGGCCGTGGCCATTTTGGCAGCTCTCGGCGTCATCTTTAATAAAAACGTGGTTCACAGCGCCCTGTTTTTGCTGGTTAATTTCAGCTCGCTGGCCTTTTTGTATTTTTTGCTCAACGCCCAATTTTTGGGGGTGGCGCAAATTTTGGTGTACGCCGGGGCCATTGTGGTGCTGTTTCTGTTTGTGGTGATGCTCATTGGCGCGGATTTGGGCGAGCCGGTCAAAGGCTGGATCAACGGTCGGAATATTTTTCTGGCGGTGCTGGCCCTCATTTTGATGACGGTGGTGGGCACGGCGGTGGCCGAAAATCTGGTACTCGGCCAGCCCGGCAGCGATATGACCCCCGACGCGGTGGCCCAGTTTGGCCAAACAGAGATGATCGCCTCGGTGCTGTTTACCAAATACACGCTGCCGTTTCAGTTGGTGGCGGTGCTGCTGTCGGTGGGGGTGGTGGGCGTGGTCTGGCTGGCCCAACACCAGCAGCGGCAAAAGTTTCGGCAGGTTGTGGCCGTGCTCGATGCCGGCTGGGACGGCGAGTCGGAAAAAGTGAACCACGATATGCTGCGGGTGAACTGGCTGCGCCGGCCCAAACTGTTTGATTTTGACTGGATCGAGATTGCCCGGGCCAGCGATGAAGACGTAAACCGTTTTGCCGCGCAGATCAGCGGCGATGACGACCGCTGGCGTGGCCAACGTTACCCGCAGATGGTCTGCGTGGTTTCGCCGGATTGCCACCTGTCGGAGACAACCCTGTTCAAACTCCGGCAGATGTTCGGCGAAGTGCAAATTTCAACCGTGGAGAGGGTGAGTGCATGATCGACCAAATTCCCCTGTCACATTACCTGCTGTTGAGCGCCATTTTGTTTACCATTGGCGCGGGCGGTGTCCTCATCCGGCGCAACACGCTCATCATTTTGATGTGTGTTGAAATGATGATGAACGCCGTCAACCTCACGTTTATTGCCTTTTCCCGTTATCTTGACTCGGCGACCGGCCAGATTTTTGTGTTTATGATTATGGCCGTGGCTGCCGTAGAAGTTGCCGTGGGGCTGGCCCTGCTGGTAGAACTCAACCGGCACAAAGATGCCGTGGACATCAACGAATTTAACTCGCTCAAAGGCTGAAAGTTGGGTGAGTGAAAGAGTTGGGTGAGTTACGTGAGTGTGTGAGCTTGGTGAGTTTTACTCATCTAACTCACCAAACTCACCAAACCCACCGAACCCATCTAACTCACGCAACTTGTTTGGAGATAGTTTATGACGCAACTGATCTGGTTAACCATTGCCCTGCCGTTGTTTGGCTTGCTGTTTAACGGGATTTTTGGCCGCCGCGTTGGCGAGCGCGTGGTCAGCTATGTGGCCCCGGCGATGGTCGGGCTGGCATTTCTGGTGGGGCTGGGCGCGCTGTTCGAGTCGTTGGGGCGCGGCGGCGAGCCGGTCACTGTCAGCCTGTGGCAGTGGGCCACTATTGGCAGCTTCAGCGTGCCCATCAATTTGCTGGCCGATCCGCTCTCTATTTTGATGGTGCTGGTGGTGACCGGCGTGGGTTTTCTCATCCACGTGTACGCCACCGAGTACATGGTTCACAAAGATGACCACGGCCACGCTCACCCGGACCGCGATTTTACCCGTTTTTTCACCTTCCTCAACCTGTTCATCGCCTCGATGCTGGTGCTGGTGCTGGGCGATAACTACCTGCTGATGTACGTCGGCTGGGAACTGGTCGGCGTGTCGAGTTACCTGCTGATCGGTTTCTGGTTTGACCGTCCGGCGCAGGAGCAGCCGCCTATCGATTTGGGCGAGGGCGCGGAGCCGGTCAAATTGACGCCGCTGCTGTCGCCGGCGGCCTCCGGGATGAAAGCCTTCATCGTTAACCGCATCGGCGATGTGGGCTTTGCCCTGGGCGTGTTCCTGATTTGGAGCGTGTTTGGCACGCTGCAATTCCACGAAATCTTCGCCAACGCCGAGGCCGTCAGCGAGGCCATGCCCACGGTTATCCCCTGGATTTGCGCCCTGCTGTTCATCGGCGCGATGGGCAAGAGCGCCCAACTACCGCTGTACGTCTGGCTGCCCGACGCGATGGCCGGTCCCACGCCGGTGTCGGCGCTCATTCACGCCGCTACAATGGTCACCGCCGGGATTTATATGATTGTTCGCAGCAACGCGCTGTACTCGCTGGCGCCAAGTGTTGGATTGACTATCGCCTTTATCGGTATGCTGACCGCCCTTTTTGCGGCGACGATTGCGCTGGTGCAGGTTGATCTCAAACGCATTCTGGCCTACTCCACCATCAGCCAGTTGGGTTACATGTTCTCGGCGGTGGGCGTGGGCGCGTACACCGCGGGCATGTTTCACCTGACCACCCACGCCTTTTTCAAGGCGCTGCTCTTTTTGGGCGCCGGCTCGGTGATGCACGCCCTGCACGATGTCATCGACATCCGCCGCATGGGTGGCTTGAAGGACAAAATGAAGATCACCTGGCTCACCTTTTGGGTGGGCAGCCTGGCGTTGGCCGGTTTCCCGCTGATGTCCGGCTTTTTCTCCAAAGACGAGATTTTGGCCAAAGATTTTGAAGCCTCGCCGCTGCTCTGGTTTTTGGGCATTGTTACCGCCGCGCTGACCGCGTTTTACACCTTTCGGGCGGTGTTTGTGGCCTTCCACGGCCAGCCGCGCGACAAACATTTGTACGACCACGCCCACGAAAGCGGCCGGCCCATCAGCTTTGCGTTGAGTTCGCTGGCGGTGTTGGCGGTGCTGGGCGGCTTGCTCGGCCTGCCAACGTGGTTGGGGTTGCCCCACGCGCTCGATGGCATGCTGGAGCCGGTGTACGAATACATGCACCACGCCGAAGAGCATCACCTGTCGGTGGCGCTGGAAGCCGGGCTGATGGCCACTTCGGGCATTATCGCTATTCTGGGCATCGCCCTGGCCTATTATTTTTACGTGGTCAACCCGGCCCTGCCGCAGCAACTGGCTCGCCGCGTGCGCGGCCTGTTCAGCTTTTTGGCCAACAAATACTGGGTCGATGAACTGTACGACGCTGTGTTTGTGCAGCCCGGCCTCAAACTGGCCGACGCGCTGGCGCAGGGTGTGGACAAACTGGTTATCGACAATATTCTGGTTGACGGGCTGGCGCGCGGGATTGGCCAGATTGGCGGCGCTTTCAGCAAATTGCAGGATGGCTACGTAACCAATTATGTGCTGGCCACGTTCATCGGTGTGCTGGTGATTGTTAGCTACTTCTTTTTGAGGTAATTGAATGATACTCACGGCGTTAATCCTTATTCCCATTATCGGTGCGGTGCTGATTGCCTTTGTGCCCCGCGACCGCGCCGACGTGATCAAAAATATGGCGCTGGTTGTGTCGCTGCTGGCGCTGCTGGTGTCGCTGCCGCTCTATTTCAATTTTGAGGCCGGCGCGCCGGGCTATCAATTTGAAGAAGTCCTGCTCTGGATTCCCGCCTTTGGTATCAGCTACCACCTCGGCATCGATGGCCTGAGCCTGTTTTTGGTGATTTTGACCACCTTCCTCACCTTCATTTCGGTGTTCAGCTCCTTTTCCGCCATCACCGAGCAGGTGAAAGAATATTACGCCCTGTTGCTGCTGCTGTCGGCGGCGGTGGTGGGCGTGTTTGTGGCCCTCGACCTGTTCCTGTTTTACCTGTTTTGGGAAGCCAGCCTCATCCCGATGGCGCTGCTGATTGGCCGCTGGGGCGGCAAACGGCGGGTGTATGCTTCGATCAAGTTTATTCTTTACACGATGGCCGGCAGCGCGTTGATGCTGGTGGCCGCGATTGTGGTTTATTTGTGGGGCGGCACCTCCGATGTGCCGGTGCTGGTCAATAATTTGCAGCTTCCGGCTGGTTTGCAGGTGTGGCTCTTTTTTGCCTTTGCGCTGGCCTTTGCCGTGAAAGTGCCGCTCTTTCCACTGCACACCTGGCTGCCCGCCGCCCACGTCGAAGCGCCCACCGCCGGCTCGATTATGCTGGCCGGGGTGCTGCTGAAGCTGGGCACCTACGGTTTTCTGCGCTTTGCCATCCCGCTCTTCCCGGAAGCCGTGCCGTTTTGGACGCCGCTGCTGGTGGCATTATCGGTCATCGGGATTTTGTACGGGGCGCTGGTGGCGCTGGCCCAGGAAGATGTCAAAAGTCTGATTGCCTACTCGTCGGTGGCACACATGGGTTTTGTGGTGCTGGGTATTTTTAGCGGCGGTCAGCAGGGCATGAGCGGCGCGGTGCTGCAAATGGTCAACCACGGGTTGAGCACCGGCATGCTCTTTTTTATGGTCGGCGTGCTGTACGAACAACGCCACACCCGCCTGTTTAGCGAGTACGGCGGCATTTGGGTGAAGGTGCCGGTTTACGGCACGTTCTTTTTGCTGGCGGTGTTCGCTTCGGTGGGGCTGCCCGGCCTCAACGGCTTTGTCGGCGAGTTTGTGATTTTGCTCGGCACGTTCAAAGTCAACTGGATCGCCGCCGCGCTGGGCACGTTTGGGATTGTGCTGGCGGCCTGGTATCTGCTGGTGGCCACGCGCAAAATGCTGTACGGGCCGTTAAACCCGGCCAACACTAATCTGGTCGATATGAACCGGCGTGAGCTGTTCATTGCCGTGGCGCTGATTGCGCTCTGCTTTTTAATTGGCTTTTTCCCGAATATATTCTTCAGCCAGATCAACCCGGCCACGGCCGGCCTGGCCGAACTGCTCGACAAAGCAACGCTGCTGGCCGGACGATAGGCCATCAGCCTGTAATTTTTTGACGCAAGAGACGGAGTTCCTATGCCCATAGAATTTCCAGCCCTCAATTTTGCCGCCCTGGCGCCGGTGATTGTGGTGACCGTTAGCGCCTTTGTGGTGATGTTTCTGGAACTGTACGCCCGCGACAAACGCGTGCTTGGCTATCTGAGTCTGGCCGGGTTGGCCGTGGCCGCGGCTGTGACCTTTGGTTTGTTTGACAGCATGGCAGTGCCTTCGTACCAGAGTATGTTTGTGAGCGATGGCTTTGCGCTGGTGCTCAACCTGGTGTTTGTAGCCGCGGCGGGGCTGTCGATTTTGATTGCGCTCAGCTACATGGGCGACCGGGGTTTGCAGCGCGGCGAATATTACGCGCTCATCCTGTTTTCAACTTCCGGGATGATGCTGATGGCCGGCGCTACCGACCTGATTATTGTGTTTATGGGGCTGGAAGTCATGTCGATTGCCCTGTACGTGCTGGCCGGTTTTAACCGGCAAAAGCTCGGTTCCGGCGAGGCCGGGATGAAATATTTTATTTTGGGCGCGTTTGCCTCGGCCTTTTTTCTGTACGGCGTGGCGCTGGTGTACGGCGCTACCGGCACCACCAACCTCAACGAAATTGGGGTTTGGTTTGCCGGCACGGGCAACGGTCTGGCCGACCCGATTGCGCTGGTGGGGCTGTCGCTGCTGCTGGTGGGCTTTGCCTTTAAGGTGGCGGCCGTGCCGTTTCAGTGGTGGACGCCCGATGTGTACCAGGGCGCGCCTACTTCGGTGACGGCGTTTATGAGTGTGGGGGCCAAAGCCGCCGGGTTTGCGGCGCTGCTGCGGGTATTGATTGTTGCGTTTGGGCAGGTGTTTACCGTGGACTGGCAGATTGCCGTGGCCGCGCTGGCCGTGCTGACGATGACCGGCGGGAACATCGCGGCGCTGGCGCAAAAGGACATCAAGCGGATGCTGGCCTATTCCAGTATTGCCCACGCCGGTTATATTCTGGTAGGTGTGGCCGCTGGCTCCGTCGATGCGGTCAAGGCAGTGTCGTTTTATTTGCTGGCCTACACTTTTATGAACATTGGCGCGTTTGCGGTGGTGGCCGTGCTGGAGCGGCGCAGCACCATCAGCGCCTCGATTACCGATTACGCCGGGTTGGCCGGCCGCAAGCCGGTGCTGGCGCTGGTGATGCTGCTGTTTATGTTCTCGCTGACCGGCATTCCACCCTTTGTTGGTTTTTGGGGTAAATTGTACGTTTTTTATGCCGCGGTTAACGCTAACCTCACCTGGCTGGCCATTGTGGCCGTGCTGAACAGCGCCATTTCGGCGTTTTACTATTTGGGGGTAGTGGTGCAGATGTACTTCCGCAGCGCGCCGGAAGATGCCGCCGCGCCCGCGCCAATTAACATCAGCGGCCCGGTGGCCATTGCGCTCGGCGTGGCGGCGGTGATCACTGTGGTGTTTGGGCTGTGGCCCACGCCGCTGGTCACGCTCACATCGCTGGCGGTGTTTGGTTAAGAAAGTTTGGCAAGATTAGCCAGCAGACTCCGGGTATAAAATGTGGCAGAGTTCGCTGTCACATTTTTATTTTAGGCCAAATATAATCTTGCCAGAAATTAAAGACTCTTGTACCATTACTTAACCTAAATTGTTACCGATTACAAAGATTTTCCTCTGTGTGATTGAAGGATTAGTGAGGCGTTGCAATGCCCGACCAACCTCCGCGCAAACTCAAACGACTATCGCCCCAAGAGCAAAAAATCAAGATTTTGTACGTGGAAGACGCGGCCGTTATTCGCGACACAATTGCCCGGTTGCTGGAACTGAAAGGCGGCTATAAAGTAGCCTACGCCAAAAACGGTAGAGAAGGCGTTGACATGGCGGTTAGTTGGAAGCCGGATATTGTGCTGATGGACCTGCGCATGCCGGTGATGGACGGGTTTAAGGCGATCCGGGAAATAAAGACCAACCCGGAAACTCGCCATTTGCCGGTCTTTGTGGTTTCGGCCTGGAGCGGCAAAAAAGAAAGAATGAACGCCCAAATGGTCGGTGCGGACGATTATTTTGTAAAGCCGCCTGATATTGACAAACTCTCGGAAGCGATTGAAGCTGCGGTAGAAGCCTCAAAAAAACGGTAAAAATGGGGTTTCGCCAGATTGGAAAATTGCGCGTTCTTATAGATGATGCTATAATTGCCCTCGTTCTCGGGTGCGTAGCTCAGCTGGTTAGAGCGCACGGTTCACATCCGTGAGGTCACTGGTTCGAGTCCAGTCGCGCCCACCAGGGGCCGGGGTTGCCCACTAACCCCGGCCTTTTTTATTCACACGGATACCGCTACAGGCTATCCGTGCGGCCACCGCCTCAAAAAAAAGCCCTGTTTGAAAAATTATATTTACCATCCGTGACAGTAACGGTAAAGATAATGTGCCGTCGTTCTCACGGATAACATTAAGGGTAGAGCGGAGGACATCGTGTATATTTCTCAGGCAATTGACGGTTATTACATTTATGCTGAGGCAGCGGGGCTGTCTGAGCACACGATCCGGATTACTCGGTGACGTTTAAGCGGTTTGTGCAGCACGCGGGGGATGTGCCGGTAGCCGAGATCGCCAAACGGGACATTCAGGGTTTTATGCTGCACCTGCGCCGAATCAAGGTGCGGGGCAAACCGCTGTCGGAAAAGACGCGGTTGGAACCGGGTAACCGGGAACAGGCCGAGTGGCTGGTCCTCAGCGCCAATCAGAAACATGGTCTGCGACGGACCAACAAAGACAGCCGCCGCTGCCAGAATCATCACGTTTTTATTAAGGCGTTGGCGATAATGCACTTAAGCAAGGTGTCCGCCGAGGCAGAGCCGGACAGAAAGCGACTGTTTTGACCCTCCGGGTTCAGATTTTGCTGATTGGCGCTCGTAGCCGTTGTCTTTGCTTTCCCGTCCATGAACGCGTTCATTACACCGGCTGACAATCCACAGTACCCCCACGTGGAATCAAAATCCCTCACACAAAAAAATCACATAAAAACAGTGACAAATATCACTTAATATTTTCTTGCAGATACTGTATAATTTGGCATGCGGTTCTGATACAAGTAAAAATGTAATCTATCCAATTCAGTAACTCACTGACGGAGAGATGCGACGGTGATACTCTTGGGAGTTCGCCCAATCACGTCTTGTGTGAAGCCGGCGTTAAACACCGGCACCCCAGATGGAGAAACGTATGAGGCGAGGTAAACGCGAAAGCACCGGGCTGCTCTTCCGGCGCTGTCTGGCTATTATCCAGCGCTTGCAGCGCGGCCCGGCCAGCCGCCACGAGCTGATTGAGGCGGTTTTAGCCAACGAACCGGAAGCTTACGGCAGCGGGGAGTCGGCCCGGATCAAACGGTTCAGGCGGGATGTGGCGCTGATCCGTAATGCGCTGGATATTGAAATTAAGGCTAATCCCCGCACCCGGCTATATGCCATTGTAAACCTGGAGCGCCCGTTGTTGGATTTACCGGATACGGCCCTTAAAGCGATGGCCTGGCTGGAGCAAACCTTTGGCCCGGCCACGCCACATCAGGCCGAGATTCAAAATTTTGTGCAACAACTGCGCTTTTATCTTTCTCCTGAGCGCCGGCAGGAGCTTGACCGACAACGCACCGAGCTGGTGCTGGAGTTGGGCCAGCAGGATGATGACCGGCTTGACCCCGACGTTGAACTGAAACTGCACGCGGCTTTAGCCCGGCGGCTGCGCGTGGAGTTTGACTACTTTTCCCCCCAATACACCGATGGCCAGCCCCGTTGTCATCGGGTTGATATTTTTGAACCGCCTCGTTTTGAGCCGGCCCTGGGCCATTATTATGTGCGGGGATGGTGTCACCGGATAGATGGGCCGGAAGGTCGCCTGGAAGTTGGCAATTACATCCCTTACCGCTTTGGGCGCATCAAAAACCTGCGGCTGATGACCAACAAGTTACCCCCTGCCCCGCCCAAAGCCAAACGTTTTGCCGTTAAATATTGGCTGTCTGCCGCTATAGCCAGGTACGGCGTAACCCGCCGCCGCTGGATAGATTTTGACGCGGTAGAGCGGCAAGACGATGAAAGTTATATTGTGACCGGTGCAACCGATAGCACCTTTTTTGCCCTGCTGGAATTGATGCATTACCGCGACAACTGCCGGGTGTTGGGCGGCCCGGAGTTGCTAAAAGAGATGCGTGAAACCGTAAAGAAAATGGCCGATTTATATCAAATTGAGGGGTAGTACCCCGAATTGTGGGTAGGACTGTGTGGTAAATTAAGAATGAACTTCCAAATTCCCAATTCTTACTTCTCAATTTTTAATTCTTGATTGATTATGCTTGCTATCCAAAACTTTCAACAACGTTTGTTTACTACCTACATAAATGACCTGACGCTGCCGGCGCGGTATGCCTATTTATATGGCAACCCGGTGCAGCCGGTGGCGCCGCTGGATACCGCCCAGAATGGGGTAATGATCATTGGCGCGTACCCTTCAGCCCGGTTTGCCACCATTGGCGCTGAGCGGGATGTGCCGGTGGCCGACAACTGCGGCCCGTTTTCAACCGAGAGTTATTTTGACGGCAGCCGGGTGCGGACTGTGGCCAGCGGCGCGGAACTGGAACAAGCCTATTTGAGACCGTTAGGCTTACGCCGGGATCAATGCTGGATTACCGACCTGGTGCGGGTGTTTTTGTTTAAGGATGGCCACATCAGCAAATACAGGCGGCTGGGCTGCAATTGGCCGGCCCGTGAAACGCGCAGCCAGTTTGAAGCGCTGGCGGCACAGGGAATGCACTGGCTGGAGGAGGAAATCCGGCTGGCCCGGCCCCGGCTGGTAATTACCCTGGGGGCGGAAGTGGCCGGGATAGTGCAGGGGGTAAAGGGGCAGGCGGCGCGCAACCAGCTATTATCCGGCCACCTGAACGACCTGTGGCTGGGCGACACCGAGGTTTACCCGGTGATCCACCTGGCGCACCCCGGCATTGTCATGCGCCCGGCCAGCGAGCAAAACCCCTGGCCGCGCCGCCACCGCGAGGAGCATATCCCGGCGGCGCGGGAGATTGTGCGGCGGTTGGTATAGGGCCTTGGCCGGGTTAATTGGGCCAGCCGGACCCCGCCATAATTCTCAGTAAGGAAACGACTCGTTTCTAGTAAGGGTTTGACTCGTTTCTAGTAAGGGTTTGACTCGTTTCCAGTAAGGAAACTAAAAATGGGGCAGATAGCCCCCGGGAGCTGCCAATTGATGAAAATTAAGACCTTACCCGTCTATTCAAAACTGGCCGAAGACCTGCCGCCGGAACTGGCCGGCGCGCCGTGGCCGCTCTCGCAGCACCAGGTAGAAACCTACCGCGCCCTGACCGGCGGCGAGTACGATGTCATCTTTAACACCGCCATGACCGGCGACGGCAAGAGCCTGGCCGGATACCTGTTGACGTTGTTAAATGGCATTAATTACCCCATGTTTGCCATGTATCCCACCAACGAGTTGGGCCGCGACCAGGAGAAACAGTTTACTCAAACCCAGCAACAATGGCACACCCATCTGGCAGCAAAGTCACTTAACAGCGCAGAATTAGACACTCTGATGGCCGCGGACGACTTTTCCCAACGCGGCGATGCTTTGCTTAATGAAATTCGCAATCACGAGGTTTTGCTGACCAACCCCGATATTTTTCATTACATTATGAGCCACTTTTACCGCCGCCCTAATGATGCCGCGGATAAAATTATTGGCCCGCTGGTACAGGGTTTTAAACAATTCACGTTTGATGAGTTTCACATTTTTGAAACGCCGCAGGTTATCAGCGTGATTAACGCTATGTTGTTTATCCGCGAGATCGGTGGCGGGCAAAATCATCGCTTTTTATTTTTATCAGCTACGCCCAGCCTGGAAATGCAACAATTTTTAGCTCAATCCGGGTTGCGCTACCAGATTATTAACCCGGCCGAACTTGGCTGGTATGCTCACGGGCTAACCCCGTTTGATTCCGGCCAATGGCGGCAAATTCTACACGGTTGTGACCTGCATTTTGCCAACGGGCAGATGGAGGACTGGGTTGATCAACATCAGGATGACATTCTGTTACCCTTTTTTGTCCAAAATCGACCGTATGCCAAAGGGGCCATCATTGTAAACAGTATCGCCGCGGCCAAGCGGTTACTCCGGCGATTAGAACCTGTTTTCAACGTGCATGGGTTAACTGTGGCCGATAACACCGGCCTTACCTCGCAAGCCGGGCGCGCCGAATCTTATCAAGCTGATTTGCTCATTGGCACCTCCACCATTGATGTGGGGGTTGATTTCAACATTAACTTTTTGCTCTTTGAAAGCCTTAACGCCGGTACATTTCTGCAACGTTTAGGGCGCTTGGGCCGGCACAAGGACTATGAGCGAGACGGGCGTTTTTATCCCTTTGAAAAATTTGAGGCGTATGCGCTTGTTCCGCCTTGGGTCAACGAAACCCTGTTTCAAGGCAAAGATGGAGCCGAGCCTTTGCTCCAAACCGGGACAGATGTTACCCGCCAACAGTTGATAGCTGCCATTGACCAGGCGTTTCCCCCACCCGCTTCTTTTACCGGCTATGTGTCTGATTGGGGCAGGTTTCAATCGTTAAATGTGATGCAAAATCTGTACCACCCAACGATCAGGGAGCAATATCTGCACAGCCGCGAGCAGTTGGGGATTCGATATGAGCAGACCTTTAATATTAGCCTCAAAAAAGCTCACTGGGATTTAAAGGAATTTAAGAAAGAAGGTCAGGAACTTCTTTTAAGCGAAGCCATGTCTTTTCGCGGGGGAAGCTATTTTCAAATTGCTATTCTGGATGAAACAGAACCAAACCGACCCCACCAGCCCAAATTGGCCGACTTGTTTATGTTGCTTGCCAACGGTGAGTTGGCCATGCTTGAAGAGGCCGAATTTTACACTACAGTTGAACAGGCCAAAATGTCTCGCCGGTTTTTTGAAACCGCCAACGGCGGTAAAAATGGGCCATTGGGGTACTTTCGGTTGTTGGGCTGGCGCAACGAGCGCACTCCCTACCGACTGTGCCTGCAACATTACCTGAACGGATGGGACAGCAATCAATTTGGCCAGGCCATCATCTTAAAAGGTGTTGAGATAGATGCCGCAGGTATGAATGCCGTTAACCAACACTTACGCCGGCGGCATCTGCCGGCTACACTTTGTCTGGCTTATACTCACCCCGTGGAATTAAAACGGATGCTTTACCTGCCGCCACTGTTTCAGATATTTCAATTCACAAGTCTGGATAACGTAACCGGCTGCGTGGCCTTTGGCCGCGAAGCCTTGCTACTGCACACCAAATTAAAACGCCGCCCCGGTGTGAATTGCGGCGGCGGCGCGTTAATATTCTAACCAGGATGAACGAGCGGCATTTATGCCGCAAATACCGGTCTATATCGCCTACCAATCACAGCTTCAGCAGATCCAATATTCTGGTAGCAGAGGCATCCCTATGCCTCTGCGGGTGACATCCCTATGCCTCTGCGGGCGGCATCCTATGCCTCTGCGGGTGGCATCCTATGCCTCTGCGGGTGGGCATAGGGATGCCTGCCCCACGGTAAATTTGAATCTACTGAGCCTGTTTTACAGGAAAAAATGGCCCAATTGCTCCATCTTTACCAACCGGGAAAAAGCTACCTGTTAACCAGTGTTACCCATCGCCGGGAACCGCTGTTTGAACACCCCGAATACGCTTGGGTCGCTCATAAAGATATTGGCTTTTACACCGGTAAATTTAAAATGGTCAGTCTGGCCCATGTGATTATGCCGGACCACATCCATTGGGTCATTTATCCATCGCCAGAAGATTACAAACGGTTTACCCGCGACGAGCAGAAAAAACCGGGTAAATACGCCAAAACACCAGAACGATTTTACCTGAGTAAAATTATGGAAGATTACAAACGTCATGTCAGCTTTGTGATTAACCAAATGCGAGGCACGCAAGGAGCGCAATGCTGGCAGGATGGTTTCAGAGATGATGGGTTACACACCCTTGAAGCTATAAGCCTGGCGGTAAATTATGTGGTTTATAACCCGGTTAAAGCTGGATTGGTTGTGCGACCTGAAGATTATGCTTACCTGGCCTGGGACGCCGCATGGTTGGTGTAAGGCAATCGTGTTCTTGCTCTACAAATGGCAGCCAGGGCATCCCTATGCTCTGGGCTGTGCCCGCAGAGGCATAGGGATGCCTCTGCTACCAAAATATTGAATATTGGAACCGTGGCTGGCCCCGGTATCTGTTAAATCGATGAAAGGATAACCCAATGACACAAGGCCAATATGATTTTCTCGCCGAAGACTACGAAGACTCTGTAGAAAATGAATTGCCGGAAGCCGAAGAAACCATTCTGGCGCCCGAACCGCTTTTTGCCGCGGTTATGCGCCAGGCGGTGCAGCAGGTATGGGAAAATGACCCGATAATGACCGATTTTGTAAACTATGTTGTCCAACCTTTATCAGACTGGTTGGGACACGAAAGCGCCAAAGGCGGCGATTTTGCCGCCGAACATTTGGCCCAGGGAAAAGACGCCGCCCGTTACGCCGCCGACCAGAGCATGCGCGGCCATTTGGTCAATGGGTTACTGCCGGTATTGCATGTGGGCAAAATTTTAACCGGCTGGCAAGCACCCCAGTTTCGATTGTATGATGATGAAACCCGCCGCCTGTTTATGGCCGGTTATATTCTGCATGATTGGCTTAAATTGCCACAGGTTGAAACTGCTTTGGAAGCCGCCGGCTTTAGCCACGCCGATTCCATTGGCCCAAAACAAATGCCCACGGTTGAAGCTATCTTTAAGGAGTGGTGCGCTTTATTGGGGCTTGAGCCGTTTTTAGCTCCGGTAGGCGGTGTAGACAAGTTTTTGCATGACCTTATCTTTATTGCCAGCAACACCCAGCGAAAATGGGGTACCTTGCGCAACCTTAGCCTGTTACCGCGCCTGGCCCTTAACCCCCGAAAACGTGATCTGTGTGAACAGTTAAGCCGACTGGCCGACTACTTGGTTTATATTGCCCGTACCCCCCGCGAGGTAGCCACCAACACCAGCTTGCACCGGGAAATCAGCACCCTTAGCAATCTTACCGCTGTTTTTACCTGTCACCATTTGGCCGACAATCGCGGCTTGCTAACGAATTTTATTCATAACAGCGTTCTGGATAGTTTACGCAGCGAAGAGCGTGTGCCTGTTTTATATGCCCCCAGTGGGGTGGTCTACTTAACCCGCAAAGATGCCTCTTTACCCCCACCGGTGAGTGACGTGGTTGAAATGGTGATTGAGAAGATTAAAAACAGGGTAGGAGCAACACTCGCCCAATCTTTAGATGGATTCACCAGGGCAAATATCGGTTTAAAGTACGCCGATTATTATTGGCTCTTTTTTGATGCTTCGCAAATGATTGAACTGGGCGCAAGAGCGGCATTCAAAATTATTCATGAAAACAAAAAACCGGTTTCAGGCAGCCGGTATGCAAAAATGATGAGCGGCCAATGGCTGCCTGAGTCAGTAAGCCTGGATTTGCCCGATGATCGCCGGGTAGACCAACTGGCCGAGTGGGCTTACTTTACCGAAAAACTGACCGCCGCTCAATTTAAGGGTTTTGATACCCCCACCTTTTTATTGGAACAGATGGGGTTAACTGGCCTGAAATCAGACTTTGAGGCCGTGCCCCGCGATAATCGTGCTGGCGGCGTGGGCTATCATTGGTATTTTGCCGCCGGCCATTATCTCAAACAACATAGCGGGTTAGACCCAACCGTCTGGCAGGAACGGGTACAAGGTTTTGCCGCCAATTTACGGCGGGCGTTACCCCAACACCAAACAAATACAACTGAACCTGACCGCTGGGTCGATCTGCGTGCTTACATTAAGGCCAATCTAACCTTTGGCGGCGAGACAGTTATGCCCGACCCCCGCCAGGCTGTGGTGATAGAACTCAACCGTTATGAAAACGCAAAACGTAAGGGGCGAGGCAAAACCGCTATTTGTTCTATTTGCTCAGCAGCTTTTGAGGTTAACAAACAGCAAGAGGCAGCGGTATTATTTGCACCGCAGGTTTACAGCAACAAGCTCTCGCTACACGGCTCCGATGCCACCCGCAACATTTGCGCCATTTGCAGTTTGGAAATGATGCTGCGCCAGCTTTTTATGAACAAAACCAGCGCCAGCGGTGGCAATTTTGAAGGTCGGCGGATGCGCTACCTTTTCTTTTATCCTACCTACTTCTTTACGCCCGAAACGCTGGTTATGGTTAAACTTATCAGCAATCGGCTTAAAAATGCCAGTTTCACCGAATTACGCAAAGTATTGATAAAGGGTAACGGGCTGGATGCTAATCTGAATGTTACATCTCAAACTCTCCAGCGATTGGAAAATTTAGTGCTGGTTGGCCCGGACGAAGCGCCACCCCGGGCCTGGATGCGCTTTACTGATGAGGAGCCATCAACATTCACCTTTATTGGTGTTCCCCCACCCGGACGTGATGCCAAAGACGCCGAAGCCTGGGTGCATCCCGCTTTTTTGGCTTTGTTATTACCGCTTTGTTTGGATGTAAAGATTGTGGCAACCGAATCCCCGGTTCCCCTTTTGCTTGAAGCAGATGAGTTACCGGAAACCGTTTTTATTGACGGTGCACATGCTTTTGTGGGCCATTTACTGCGACAAGAGAGGATTAATATTGACCAACTTCTGCCAGCGATTCAACGGTTGATTGCCGCCTACCTCATCCAATTAGATGCCAATAGCGGTATGGGCCGGGGCGGCTTTGATTATCGCTGGCAAGATATACCGGCGGTGGCTCGCAACCTGGCCGCATCGCCGTTGTATGCGTTTCACTACCTTAAAAAATGGCAGCGCAAACAGAATTTGGATACTTTGCCGGTTGGCAAAGCCCACCTGTATCAAATTTTTGTAGACAACTATTTAAGTGAAAGGAGTAATTCTATGAGCCACGCCAGAGAGTTAACCACCCTTTACCGCCAGTTTTACCGGGCCAAACGGCGTAATTCCAACAGCATATTGCGCCCCTTAAGCATAGGAGCCAAAACCCTGTTAGGGGCAGACCAACGTTTGTTTGACAACCCGGAGGCTTTGGAAGAAGTAGTTTTTGGAGAATTACAGCGCCGGGTCAACAAGCTCCAAAAAGATAACCTGGCCTTTTTCCCCAAAGGCAGCAGTTACGAAAGCCGGGAAACTGCGATGCGCCAGTTTGCCAATTATCTGGTTAATCAGATTTTTTACGGCGCATTTCGTGGCGACGTTAGCGCCTTGCAAGGCAAACAACTTAACCTGCTGAGTAGCGCCTGTGAAGCTATTTATCGCACCGAATCGGCCAAAGACAACGCCGAAACGGCTGATGTTGAAGATAGTGAAGAATAACCCAACACCATTTGAATATTAGGAGAAAAAAACAATGCAAGCCCTTAATTCTAATCTGTTTCCCAAAACCATTCCGGCCAAACCAATGGGCCACTACGCCCACATTGTTACCCTGCGCGTTACCGATAGTTACGCCTTGTTTCAAACCGATGGCGAACTAAATACCGCTCGCGTTCAGGCCGGCGAGCAGGATACCGCTATCATGACCCGGCTAACCATCTTCAAACGCAAACAAACCACCCCGGAACGGTTAACGGGGCGGCAATTGTTGCGGCGGCACGGCTTTATAAGCCAGGACACCGCCGAAGGCAAAAAAACAGAAGGTACTGATGGTTTACCCATTTGTGATTACAACGTGCAATTTTGCACCCAATGCCCAGACTGTATCAGTTACGGCTTTGCCATTGGCGATTCCGGTTCTGAAAAAAGCAAGATTATTACTGACACGGCCTACTCTTTAACCAGCTACGACAGCAGCCACGAAACCTTTACCCTTAACGCTCCATATGAAGAAGGCACAATGAGCCGGCAGGGGGTGGTTACCAGCCGCATTAATGAGCAGGATCATGTTCAACCCCAGGTGCTTTTTCCTTCGATAGTAACAACCCGCGATTTAACTTACAGTCTGTTTCTGTATACGCTGACCAATATTCTGCGCACTCGCCGCTACGGGGCGCAAACCACGCGCACCGGCACTATGCGTAATCACATTATTGGAATCGTTTTGGCTGACGGTGAAATATTCTCTAACCTGAAATTTGCCCAGCGTCTGCACGATGCGCTTAAAGCCAAAAATGCCTTGCAGCCGCCCGACCCGGTTGACCTGAATACCGCCGTGGCCGAGGCATCAGCATTGTTACCCAATTTGTTGCAAGAAGATGGCGTAACCCACACTCTGCTGGCTGGAGAGGCGTTGGCCGCTTTTCTGCAAGAAGTGATGGCCTCAACAACCGACGAAACTTCATTAAAGAAACTATTGGCTGATAGCTTTGCCGACAGCCAGGCATACCATACGACCTGGTTAAAGAAAAAGTAGGGTAACAATGTATTTATATATTTGCCGCTTAACTTTTCATGAGAATCTGTTTTATGCCACTAGAGAAGTAGGCCGGCTCTATGAAACCGGGCGCTTTTTACACAACTATGCCCTAACTTATGCTATAGGTCTTGCGCAAAGCACCTACTTTCACGCGCAACAAATACCCGGTTACCGGGCCGAACTTGAACCGTTGAATGAACAGGGTATTTATGTTACGCCGGCTCGTGGCATTGCTATTCGGTATGATCTGGTTACATTCAAGTACGCAGACAACAATTATCGGGTTAAAATGTCTCCCGGCAGCCGGAATACACCAAGTTTTGGGCGGGCCAAAGAAATTGCTGTGGGTAGTATTTTTGAATTTGGCGTTCTGAGTAAGGGCCGGTTAAAACTACCAACCTGGGTTCGGATGGGGTTGTGGCAAAGTAAAGCTCATTTGAATGTCAGCCATCCAATTAATTTAGACTCAAAACCTTCAAATGTGCACCAGGCCAGCTATCCACTCAATCCACTTGATACACCGGGTCGGTTTCAGATTTTTGATCTAATTTCTATGCCGCCATCCAGTTTGTTAGAAAACCCGGTTTTAGAGTGTGAATGGTGGCACGCAAAAACTGATCAAAAAGAATGGTGGCTACCCGCCAACATGCGCTACACTTTCCCGGAGACCCAATGACCCACCACCTTTACTCAACCGTGCTTAAGCTCAGCCCGCTTACCGCTGGCCGGTTACCGGCCACCGTGGGACGACTGGCCCAGGCCGCCTTTCTGGATTTGATCCGCAGTATTGACCCCAACCTGTCGGCGGCGCTGCACGTTGAAAACCAGCGCCGGCCTTATACCGTGTCGCCGCTGCGCCAAACGGGAAGGTTGCGCAATGGCCAGTTTACCGTGCAGGCCGGGCAGCCGGTCTGGCTGCGCTGCACCCTGCTCACCGACCAGCTCTTTGCAACCTTCAGCCAATTCCTGCTTAACCCACCGCGTGGTCAACTGCCTGGCCTGCAATTGGGCGAAGTGCCACTGGCCATTACCGAAATGCTGACCACCCCCGGCAGCGATGAGTGGGCCGGCTACACCAGCCTTAGCGACCTGCTTAACCGCTGGCAGCAGCCAGACGACAGCAGCCACACCATTGGCCTTAACTTTGCCAGCGGCGTGGTTTTTAGCCGCAACAGTGACAAAGCGGGGATGGGCAAATTTATGGAGTTCTTTCCCACGCCGGAGATGTTCTTTGGCAGCGTTGAAGCGCGCTGGCGGGAATTAACCAACCTGCCCAGCCCAATGACCAACAAAGAACTACGCGAGTACGCCCGCGAGACCGTAGTGGTTAGCCAGTTTGATATGAAAACAACGCTGGGCCATTACTGGGGTAAGCCGCAAATTGCCGGGGTAGGCACCATCACCTATGAGCTACGCCACACGGCCAATCGGGAAATGGTCGGCTTTTTTAACCTGCTGGCCGATTTTGCCTTTTACAGCGGTGTGGGGGCCAAAACCGCGTTAGGGTTGGGGCAGGTGCGGAGAATTAAGAATGAAGAATGAAGAATGAAGAATTGAGAATTGATTGATGGAGGAAGTGGGTGACAAAGGAGAACGTTATTCAGAATAAATCTTATAGTTTTGCAATTCGCGTGGTGAATCTTTACCGGTATTTGGTTGAGGAGAAGAAGGAGTTTGTACTATCAAAACAGGTTTTGCGCAGCGGTACTTCAATTGGAGCGAATGTAGAAGAAGCGGTTGGCGGGCAAAGTAAAAAGGATTTTGTGGCCAAATTTTCCATTGCCTGCAAGGAAGCTCGTGAAACCAATTACTGGATCAGACTTTTGCGTGATACCGGCTATCTGGAACCAAACCAGTCCGGGTCTTTACTGGCCGACCTGGATGAACTACTCAAGATCATCGGCAGTATTCTGATAACGGCAAAGGAGAATGAAAAATTAAGAATGAAGAATGAAAATTTTTAATTCTTAATTTTTAATTCTTAATTCTCAATTGACTTATGGACGAACTGGACTATCTGCCGCTGTCGTACCTGAACCAGCTTGAATACTGCGAGCGCCGCTTTTGGCTGATGTTTGTGGAGGGCGAACTGGCTATCAACGCGGTGATGCTTGATGGCATCCAGCGCCACGAACGCGCCCACGGGGGCGGCCACGAACAGCGCGGCGAACTAACCACCCACCGGCAAGTGTACGTTTGGAGTGACCGGCTGCGGCTGGTGGGCCTGGCTGATTGCGTGGAAGAGGCATCGGGGTTGTTACGGCCGGTGGAATACAAACGCGGCAAAATGAGTCGCTGGCTGAATGACCACATCCAGTTGTGCGCCCAAGCCATCTGTCTGGAAGAACGCAGTGGGCAGACCATTGACTATGGCTACCTTTTTTACTGGGCCAACCGGCGGCGCGAACAGGTAGTTTTTACGCCAACACTGCGAGCCAACACGGCCGCGGCTGTCCAACGGGCATTTGAGCTGCTGTCTGCCGGTGTGCTGCCGCCGCCAACCCTCAAAAAAACCAAATGCCGGGATTGCTCTATGGAACCCATCTGTTTGCCGCAAGAGGTAACTCAATTAAAAATGAAGAATTAAGAATGAAAAATGAAAAATGAAATTCCTAATTCTTAATTCTCAATTCTTAATTCTCAATTGCTTATGACCACACTCTACTTAACCGAACAATATAGCACCTTAACCCAGGACGGCGACACGCTGCTGGTGAAGATTCCAGCCAATCCGGCTACCGGCACAGACAAACGCACGGTACGGGTGCCGCTAATGAAAATTGACCAGGTGGTGGTGGTTGGTAACTGCACGGTCACTACCCCGGCGCTGCTGGCCCTGTTAGAGCAGCAAGCCGAAGTCTGCTTTTTGTCTTATCACGGCCAGTACAAGGGCCGGATCAGCAACGGCTTTACCAAAAACTCGGGCTTGCGCATTGCCCAGCACCGGGCGGCGGTGGTTAACCAGCCAGACCGGGCGTTGCTGGTAGCCAAAGCCTTTGTCAGCGGCAAGTTGAGCAATATGCGCACGCTGCTGCTGCGGGCCAACCGCAAACTCAATGATGACGCGGTGAGTAGAGCTGTGTCCGGCCTGGGCGCTATCCTTAAAAAGGTTGAGGCGCTTTCTGGCGATGGACTGCCGCCGCCAGACCCCGGCAAGCCCCAGCTCAACAGCGTCTGGGGGCAATTACTGGGGTTTGAAGGTAGCGGCTCGGCGTACTACTTTGGCGTGTTCAGCCGTCTGTTCAAACAGGACCTGGGCTTTACCAAACGGGTTAAACGTCCGCCTACTGATCCGGTCAATGCCATGCTCTCGCTGGGGTATACGTTGCTGGCCAATCAGGCCGCGGCGGCGGTAAATGTGGCCGGGCTTGATCCGTACATCGGCTTTTTGCACGGCTCCAAATATGGCAAACCGGCCCTGGCCCTGGATATAATGGAAGAGTTCAGGCCGATCATTGTTGATTCGGTGGTGCTGACTCTGGTTAACACCGGCGCAATTCAGGAGCAGGATTTCATCAATACTCTGGGCGCGCTTCAACTGACCGACAACGGGCGGAAAACCTTCTTTCAAAAATATGAGGAACGACTCAACACCACCATCCGCCACCCCACGTTTGAGTATCAGGTCACTTACCGCAGAGCCATTGAAGTGCAGGCGCGGTTACTGGGCAAGTGGCTGACCGGTGAAATTGACGAGTATCTTCCGTTTGTGGTACGCTAATGGCCAAACCCACCAGCCAGGTTAAGTTTTACCTTATTGCTTATGATATTTCGGTTGACAAACGCCGGACCAAAGTCCACAAAACCTTGAGCGGGTACGGCCGTTGGACCCAGTTTAGCCTGTTTGAGTGCCACCTTAACGACAAGCAGTATTTGAAATTGAGGCACAAATTAAATGAGCTGCTGGACGTTGAAGAGGACAGCGTGCGGTTTTACGAGATGTGCGCCAGTTGCGTAGCCAAAGTGGAAACGGTGGGCGGTGAAAAACCCAAAGACCCCACAACAATTATCATTTGAAACCTCAAATCGAGCGACTCCGGCTTTTTGGTGTGAGCTTTGCCGCTCGATTATGGCAGTTAAAAAAGCCCTGAATATGGGCCAGGGAGACGCCCTGCACCCCCAAATGTAGGGCCGAGGCCAAAACATAAATCTCGACCGCGAGATTGAAACTTTACGGCACCCCGCCGGCCCAGCACATCGCGGCCGAGGCCAAAACATAAATCTCGACCGCGAGATTGAAACACATTATCAAACGTAACCGCCGCCGCGCCCGTGATAGGAGGCCAAAACATAAATCTCGACCGCGAGATTGAAACATAGCTGGTTGTATCGCCCTTTAGTAGCGTAGACGAGAGGCCAAAACATAAATCTCGACCGCGAGATTGAAACTTTTTCCTCAAGCCGGCGCTTTTCCTCTTCGCGCTGAGGCCCAAACATAAATCTCGACCGCGAGATTGAAACAGCGGCTCCTGGTAGTGACAATCGGCGCACTGTATCGAGGCCAAAACATAAATCTCGACCGCGAGATTGAAACAGGCGGCTAAGTACGGGAGTCAATGCCAAGCAAGGCGAGGCCAAAACATAAATCTCGACCGCGAGATTGAAACAATCCGCTGCTATTACCTGCATCTTCAATCTCCGTTGAGGCCAAAACATAAATCTCGACCGCGAGATTGAAACTGGCAACCTGATGCTGGAATGGGCCAAACCGGGCAAAGAGGCCAAAACATAAATCTCGACCGCGAGATTGAAACAGGGATTTGATGCACTTGCCCGGCGACGAAATCAAAGAGGCCAAAACATAAATCTCGACCGCGAGATTGAAACATTATTCTGGATGAACTAGACAAGGCCCATATCATCAGAGGCCAAAACATAAATCTCGACCGCGAGATTGAAACAACGTGCCCCAGTTCGGATCGGCGAACGAGGTGGTTGAGGCCAAAACATAAATCTCGACCGCGAGATTGAAACGTTACCAGAAGGGAACCCATTTAGGGGTTCTGCCGCGAGGCCAAAACATAAATCTCGACCGCGAGATTGAAACGCAGTAATCGCCCAGCCCCACCCATCGCGCGGTCTGGGAGGCCAAAACATAAATCTCGACCGCGAGATTGAAACAAACAAATCCTTAGCCGCCACTGTTGCTGATCCTCGAGGCCAAAACATAAATCTCGACCGCGAGATTGAAACAGTAAATGTCGGCTTGACCCATTTGTCGAACGGGACGAGGCCAAAACATAAATCTCGACCGCGAGATTGAAACAAAACTTATTTATTTCAAGGAACTATGACCGCGCTGAGGCCAAAACATAAATCTCGACCGCGAGATTGAAACGATATTGGTAAAAAATTGATCGAGTACACGGTCACCGAGGCCAAAACATAAATCTCGACCGCGAGATTGAAACTCCTCGTTGACGCCGTAGCCCAGCGAGCGCAACATAGGAGGCCAAAACATAAATCTCGACCGCGAGATTGAAACTTAATTAAAAGCTACCTTGCGATTTCACGCCTGTTGGGAGGCCAAAACATAAATCTCGACCGCGAGATTGAAACGGCGCTGGCTCAGGCCGACCAAACCAAGCTGATGAAGGAGGCCAAAACATAAATCTCGACCGCGAGATTGAAACAACGTGCTGCCGCGGTTGATGTCTTTAAAATCCTTAGAGGCCAAAACATAAATCTCGACCGCGAGATTGAAACACGCACGGCGCGATTGATGGTCGCCCGCTGGGCGTGGGAGGCCAAAACATAAATCTCGACCGCGAGATTGAAACCGCCAATGCGCCAAACACGCCGGCAAACCAGCCGGGAGGCCAAAACATAAATCTCGACCGCGAGATTGAAACGAGTTGCCCCCACGATGGGCGCGGCAGGCTGTTCAGGAGGCCAAAACATAAATCTCGACCGCGAGATTGAAACATTTATTCAGATCGCGCACCGTAACCACAGATCACCGAGGCCAAAACATAAATCTCGACCGCGAGATTGAAACCGCTATGATGGCCAGATCATCGCGGACGAGTCGCGGAGGCCAAAACATAAATCTCGACCGCGAGATTGAAACTAAAACAAAAACGGGTATAGTGTGCCGACACTACACGAGGCCAAAACATAAATCTCGACCGCGAGATTGAAACTTGACTGTCATTTCTCTCTCCGTGAATTTGTTCTGCGAGGCCAAAACATAAATCTCGACCGCGAGATTGAAACATAGACCAGGTTGTTGGCCGTGACCCGCCGAATTTGGGAGGCCAAAACATAAATCTCGACCGCGAGATTGAAACAATAGAATGGCAGCCAAACACGGCGGTGTTGTGTTTGAGGCCAAAACATAAATCTCGACCGCGAGATTGAAACTTGACTGTCATTTCTCTCTCCGTGAATTTGTTCTGCGAGGCCAAAACATAAATCTCGACCGCGAGATTGAAACCGATGGCGGGCGGCTGGTGTGGGACGGCCGCATTGAGAGGCCAAAACATAAATCTCGACCGCGAGATTGAAACTTTGACTTTTCCCAATGGCTGGCCGGTGATTTCTGGGAGGCCAAAACATAAATCTCGACCGCGAGATTGAAACGATTTTTACGTTAATGGCGTAGCCGTGGCCGGCGCTGAGGCCAAAACATAAATCTCGACCGCGAGATTGAAACCGGCCAGTTCGGTGGCGGTGGTCATTTAGATACCCGAGGCCAAAACATAAATCTCGACCGCGAGATTGAAACCCTCCAATCGTGTCTCCAGCCAGAACCGCCGGGCCGTGAGGCCAAAACATAAATCTCGACCGCGAGATTGAAACGAGTTTGACCTCGCGTGCTATGTCGGCTTGAATGAGGAGGCCAAAACATAAATCTCGACCGCGAGATTGAAACTCGAGCTGGCGTACTTCATCCGCAGCGTGGCGCTGTGAGGCCAAAACATAAATCTCGACCGCGAGATTGAAACAGTACCTCAGTGTAAATTTACCGCCTTCAAATTTCAGAGGCCAAAACATAAATCTCGACCGCGAGATTGAAACCCCGCTGGATTACACCGCTATTCACATTTGGGATAAGAGGCCAAAACATAAATCTCGACCGCGAGATTGAAACTATTTTTTTCGATAAACTCAATTTGCTTGGCAGCCAGGAGGCCAAAACATAAATCTCGACCGCGAGATTGAAACAAACCTTCTGCGTTTGCTATGTGTACCGCCAACCAAGAGGCCAAAACATAAATCTCGACCGCGAGATTGAAACAAACAGAATGCCCGCCACTGTTCCCAAATCGCGGTGAGGCCAAAACATAAATCTCGACCGCGAGATTGAAACCCAACTTTCGAGCTTTAATATCAGCTTGCCCCCGGCAGAGGCCAAAACATAAATCTCGACCGCGAGATTGAAACACTATCGTTCACCGTACCAGCCAGCTAACAATGTTATGAGGCCAAAACATAAATCTCGACCGCGAGATTGAAACAATGCTCTTACTGTTGTCTCAAAACTAATATTAAAGAGGCCAAAACATAAATCTCGACCGCGAGATTGAAACACGCCGGGCACGATGAACGACGCCGCGCTATGGTCAGAGGCCAAAACATAAATCTCGACCGCGAGATTGAAACTAACAATTTTTGGCAGGCCACTAATGTGCAGATTATGAGGCCAAAACATAAATCTCGACCGCGAGATTGAAACGGGATTATCGCCACGACCGCCGTCACCCGGCTGGCGGAGGCCAAAACATAAATCTCGACCGCGAGATTGAAACATGGAAATAAGAATCGTTCCCTCCGGCCGCACCCGGAGGCCAAAACATAAATCTCGACCGCGAGATTGAAACTTGCTCTGCCACGTTGCCAAAAGTGTGTCACAATTTGGAGGCCAAAACATAAATCTCGACCGCGAGATTGAAACTTTTGTAGTGATATGGGCCAGCATCCCCGGCAGTTTGAGGCCAAAACATAAATCTCGACCGCGAGATTGAAACGAAGCGATGTACCCGACCGATGAAACCGAGCGGGCAAGAGGCCAAAACATAAATCTCGACCGCGAGATTGAAACACGACACCGAAACGCAAAGCGCGGTGCTGTCGCTGGGAGGCCAAAACATAAATCTCGACCGCGAGATTGAAACCCGGCGCTTTCCAATGGCTGATATGTGCCGGTCGGGGAGGCCAAAACATAAATCTCGACCGCGAGATTGAAACATAGACCAAGTTGTTGGCCGTGACCCGCCGAATTTGGAGGCCAAAACATAAATCTCGACCGCGAGATTGAAACATCTGTCAGTGACCGCGCCGCGTTATAGGCGTGAAAGAGGCCAAAACATAAATCTCGACCGCGAGATTGAAACCCTGCCGACACTGCAACTCACAGCGCACCCAATGAGGAGGCCAAAACATAAATCTCGACCGCGAGATTGAAACCCTTTTTGGGAGCGCCCCCCTTGCGGGGGGCTTCGTTGAGGCCAAAACATAAATCTCGACCGCGAGATTGAAACCCGGCTGAGGCGGCGCGATATTTTTGCCGGTTTTACGAGGCCAAAACATAAATCTCGACCGCGAGATTGAAACCAATTTGTTTTTGCGCGTTTTTGGGAAATGAGCCGGTGAGGCCAAAACATAAATCTCGACCGCGAGATTGAAACTGGAAGTGTGGCCGACATTACCCACTCGATTGACCCGGAGGCCAAAACATAAATCTCGACCGCGAGATTGAAACTTTATGCACGCGACCGCGGGCGCTACGGGTCGCGTGCGAGGCCAAAACATAAATCTCGACCGCGAGATTGAAACAGAATCGGATAACCCGCCCTGGGCCAGTGCCGCCATGAGGCCAAAACATAAATCTCGACCGCGAGATTGAAACAAACCTATCGCGCCCAAATGTTTGGCGCTGGTGGAGTGGCCAAAAC
>CAYOXS010000041.1:0-27027 GCA_964407935.1 uncultured Caldilineaceae bacterium | reverse complement strand
CCCTAAAGGGATACCCTTGCGGTATCCCTGGCAGTGCGAAGCCTCCCTGTGGGACAGGTAAAAATTCATTAACCCCCTCCCCTCCCCCTGACAGGGGAAGGGGGGTGAGGGTTAACCAAATCCTATTCTCACAAGGAGCAGCCAATGAATGCCACAACAACCGTTACAAATTACATCATCGATGTAACCGACCAGAATTTTGCCAGCGAGGTGCTGGAACGCTCAAAAACCGTGCCGGTGGTCGTCGATTTTTGGGCCGCCTGGTGCGGCCCGTGCCGCATGCTCGGCCCGGTGCTGGAAAGGCTGGCCCAGGAATATCAGGGCGGTTTCATTCTGGCCAAGCTCGATGTGGACCAAAATCAGGGCACAGCCCGGCGCTACGGGGTGCAGGGCATCCCGGCGGTCAAGGCTTTCCGTGATGGGCAGATGGCGGGCGAATTTACCGGCGCTCTGCCCGAACCGCAAGTGCGCAAATTTTTGGAAGGGCTGGTGCCATCCGAGGCCGACTTGCTGGCCAAACAGGGCTACGAGTGGGAAGTGAGCGACCAGCCGGCTATGGCCGAGGCCAACTATCGGGCCGCGCTGGAAAAAAAGCCCGACCACTACCCGGCTCAAATTGCGCTGGGCCGGGTGCTGCTGGCGCAGGGGTGCGTGGATGAAGGCGTGGCGCTGCTGGAAAGCATTCCGCAGGGTATCAGCGAGCGCGGCGTGGCCGACGCCCTGCTGGCAACGGCGCAGTTTCAAAAATTCGCCGCCGGTCACACCGAAGCCGACATGCTGGCCAAAATTGAGGCCGACCCGCGCGATGCGGCCAGCCATTACGCGCTCGGCAGCCTGTACGCCACCCGGCAAAAGTATGTTCAGGCGATGGATCATTTTTTAGAGGTGGTGCGCTACAACCGCAAATACAACGATGACGGCGCCCGCAAAGCTATGCTGGCCATTTTCACCATCATCGGTGAGGGGCAGCCGGTGGTGAGGGAGTACCGGCAAAAGCTGGCCAACCTGCTGTTCTAAACCAGTTAGTGTCTTTAAGTTTTTCGCCACTTGAAAAAGGTAGCGAGTGGCAAGTAGCGGGTAGCGGGTAAAAACGCGCCACTTGCCACCCGCCACTCGCAACTGACCACAGCCAAGTGCGGGGTGGCGAAAATTCCGTGACACTAACTAAACCACAGCCGCGTAGATGTGTTCTGCGAGGCTGTTTTTTTTCATTGCCACCTGACAAAATCAGTGATAAAATAAACCGAACATAATTCATCGAGGCGGGGATGACCCTATGCCGGCACGCATTACCGAACTATTGCAGCAGGGAATTGCAGCGGCCAAAGCCGGGCAAAAAGAACAGGCTCGCGGGCTGTTGCTACAAGTTACCAACCTGGACGAAACCAATCTCAAAGCCTGGCTGTGGCTGGCCTCTGTAGTCGATAACCCCGACGAAAAGCTGACCTGCTTCAACAACGCGCTGGCCATCGATCCCCACAATGAAGCCGCGCTCAAAGGGCTTGATCTGCTGCAAAAACAGCATACAACAGCCCGGCCAACCTCGCTTGAAACCAAATGCCCCTTCTGCAAGGCGGCCATTTCAACAATGGACTCCAAATGCCCCCATTGCCAGACCCCGCTGGTAATGGAATGCCCGGCCTGCACCACACCGATGGATGTTGAGTGGAGCACCTGCACCGAATGCGGCCACGAAATGGGCGACTACCGGCTGGGATCGGTCTATTTTACCCAACTGGCCATGGGCTACCGTGAGCATCGGCGGGCGGGGCGCGCCCTTGAAGCGCTGCGCATTGCGGAAAAACTCAACCCCAACCAGCCTGATTTGTACCGGCAAATGGGCGAGGTGCTCACGGAAATGAGCGAGCCGGCAGCGGCGATCACCACGTTGGAAAAAGCCGTTAAAAAAGAACCGGACCAGATTGGCCCGTATCTGGCGCTGGGCAAAGTTTTGCAGCAGGAAGGCCGCTGGGAACGCGCCGAAGAGGTCTACCGCGAAGCGATGTCTACCGCTCCCCGGTCATCAGAAACGTATTACGCCCTGGGCGATTTAATGTTTCACAAAAACCGGCTCGATGAAGCCCGTAAACAACTCAGATACGCCACCAAAATTGATCCGCAGCACGGCCAGGCCTGGGCCAGGTTGGGCCAAACTTACGAAGCTCAGGAAAAATATGCCTCGGCCAGCCATGCCTACCGCCAGGCCGTGAAATATCTCGACTCCGAATCGCAGGATTGGCCGATTGTTAGAGAGCGATTGCAGGTTTTGGGCAACCAGCTAGCCGGCTGCCGCAGCATTCCGCTGCTGTCTCGCTGGTGGAATTAGCCCCGCACCCCAAAAATTGATCGCTCATTCCACAAATTGTTCCGCCAAACACCTCGCTTAATTTTTCAACAAAAACTTGACAAAAACTTGACAATTTTGCAAAAACTTGCTATGTTTTAAGCAGACAACTCTGGCAGGTTTGTTAGATTCGTCAATTTAAACTTGGGCAAGACCATGACAACCCATACGCATCCAAATCATCTACCTACTTTTAATTTAAAGGCTGTAGTGCGGGAAACCGGCTTAAAACAAGACACCCTGCGCGCCTGGGAACGCCGCTACGGCATTCCACAACCGGAGCGAACCAGCGGCGGGCATCGGTTGTATTCTCAACGCGATATTGATATTCTCAAGTGGCTGGTGGCCCGCCAAAGCGAGGGTCTCAGCATTAGCCGGGCCGTGGATTTGTGGCACAGGTTAGAAGCCGAAGGCCAGAACCCCCTCAGCACCGCCGCCGCCGAACCGCCGGCCGTAACGCCGGCAATATCGGAACTTTTGGGTCACGGCGGCAACATTGAAGCCATGCGCAACGATTGGATAGAGTCCTGCCTGAAATTTGACGAAAAACGAGCCGAACAGGTGCTGGCCCAGGCGGCGGCCCTGTATTCGCCAGAAGTGGTGTGCGTTGAATTTCTGCAAAAAGGGCTGGCTTACATTGGCCAGCAATGGTTTGATGGCAAAGCCACGGTCCAGCAAGAGCATTTTGCCTCAGCGCTGGCGGTGCGGCGGCTGGAGGCGCTGATCGCCGCCTCATCCGGCGCTACCCGCCCCGGGCGAATTCTGGTGGCCTGCCCCCCGGAGGAACTTCACGTATTCAGCCTGCTGATGGTCACCTTTTTGCTGCGCCGCAATGGGTGGGATACCCTGTTTTTGGGGGCCAATGTTCCGGTTTCACATTTGGAAGAAACCATTTCTGTGGTTAAACCCGACCTGGTGGTGCTGGCCGCCCAGCAGTTGTATACCGCGGCAACGCTTCTGCAAACCGCGCAAGTTCTCCGCGCCGCCAACATTCCGGTGGCTTTTGGCGGACAACCCTTCAACCAGTTCCCTGCGCTCCGCAGTCGAATTCCCGGCTATTTTCTGGGCGAACAGCTTGATCAGGTGTCGCACGTGGTTCAACAGGTGCTGGCCAAAACTCTGCCGGCCCCCGAAGCCACGCCCATCCCAGATTCCCACAAAAAAGCCCTGGTTCATTACCGCGACCGGCAGCCCATGATTGAGTCCGCCGTATGGGAAGCGGTTGACCACGCCGATTTTCCACACGTTACGCTGTCGTACTGGAACTTTATTGTCTCGCGTAACATTATGGGCGCTTTAACCCTGGGCAATATGGCTTATCTGGATGAAGACCAGACCTGGACTCGAGACATGCTGCTCAACCACAACCGCTCGCAGGCCGCGCTGCACCAATACCTGGCCAGCTATGCTCAGGCCGCCTACAGCCAATTAGACAAAACCGCTGCGCCCGTGCTGGATTGGCTGGCCCAATGTCCGGCCTGGGGTTATTTGGGTTAATTTGTGGGTTAATTAGCTGGGGCGGGGGGGTGTTAACAGCGCCTCGCCCCTTTTTTGCTACTACCGGGACAGATCGCGGCGCGGCCCGGCCGGTACTGGCCCGGACTCATCGCCGGCGATTTCCAGCCCGCCGGTTATCGACAGCACGCCGGTTTGGGCCTGGTTGTCCATTTCATCGCTTTCAAAAATTTCCACAAAATAGTTGTCGTCAGCGTCGTAACTATCGGCAAAGGTGTAGAAGGTGTACGCGCCGGCCGGGAAGGCGACCCAGTTGGTTTCGTTGGGCACAGTCAGCGGCGCGGTCAGCACCCTGGTCAGTGTATCACCGGGCTGCAAAGCCGTGCTGATGGGCCAGGCAATCCCGCGATCGATGGTTCTGATCCGCTGCCAACGCCGGTCGCCGGGGTTGGGACCGCTGATCAGATTTTTCGGTTCAACCGTGGGGTTCACGTACACATCCAGCCAGAAACCTCTGGTAATGGCCGCCTGGCCATTGTTTCTGACAACCACCGTTACATGCGGCGGGTTAAAGGCCGTATCCACGGTGAAGCTGTCGATGACCAGGTTGGGCAGGCAGCAATTTTTGATAATGATCGGCAGGTAAATTGTGGCCGGCGAGGTGGTTTGGGTGATCACCTGATGGGTGACGGTAGTGCTGGTGATCAGGCCGGTGGTGTCGCTGTCGGCGTTGGCCGTATTCTGAATGGTTGTGCCGGAGGCGACATCCGTTACCGTAACCGACCATGTGGCCGTGAGCTGGCCGCCAACCGCCAGCGACGCCGTTTGCACTGTCACCCGGCCGGAGGAGTGGTTAAAACTGCCGCTACTGCTGTTGGAGCCGGTTACAAACTGCACCGCCGCGTCGAGGTCATCCGTAATCACCACGTTGGTGGCGGTGAGCGTGCCCAGGTTTTGCACGCTGACTGTGTAATTGATGGCACTGCCGGGCAGCACATTGCCGCCGGCCGGTGTGGCCGATTTGGTGATGGTCAGCGCCGCCGCGCCGGGCGGGGTCAACGTCAGGCTGGCGGTATCGGTTTTGCCGGAGGTTTCGCCGGTAATGGTCACCGTGCCGGTGAGGACGCCGGCGGTGAGGGTGGCGCTGGCCGTGCCGCCGCTGGTAGCCGCGGTAAACGGCGGCGTCGGAGTCAGACCAAGCGCCGGCGATAAGGTAAAAGTGACCACCGTGCCATCGGCTACCGGGCCGGCGCAGTTCCCCACCTGCGCCGAAACCAACGTTGTGGCCGAGCCGTTGGCCGGGATGCTGGCCGGGCTAACCGTCACCGTAATCGCCGTCGAGGCCGGATCGGCCGGCAGGCTGCTCACAAATTGGTTGGCGATGGGGCTGGTGCCTCTAAACGCCGAGACCAAATCCGGCGACACGCTGCTGCCAATGCGGGTTACTGTTAACGTGGCTACGCCGCTGCTGGTGGTGGTACGGTTTTGGTCGGGGATTGGCGAAAATTTAGTGGCCGGATAACTGAAGGTGATGGTTTCGCCGGCAACCGGGTTGCCCACGTTGTCAGTCAATGTGGCGGTAAACGTGCCGCTTTCGCAAACACGAATGGGGCTATCGACGGCCAGCGCCAGTTGCAGATTAGCCAGATTCGGCACAATTTCAACCGCCACCGTGCCGGAAATTCCGCCGCCCGTACCGGTAATGATGGTTGACGCCGGCGTGGTGGCCGACAGCACCGCCACATTGCTGACCACGGCAAAACCGTTGCTCAAGGTTACCGGGCCGCCGGTCAGCGTGCCGGTGGTATCCGCCAGCGAAACCGACTGGTTGAAGCCGGTATCCTGGTTGCCAAACTGGTCTACCGCGGTAATGCTGATGGGGAACGTGACCCCGGCCGTTTGCGGTGAGGTGGCTTGCAGCACCAGCCGCACCGCCGCGTCGGCGGTGAAGGTGACAATGGCGCTGCCGCTCACGACGGAGGTGGCCTCGGCCGCAGCCATTGACGTACCGGCCACGGTTGAACTGAGCACACCGGTGGCCATGCCGTTGCTGGTGTTAACCACCGCGCTGCTATAGTTGCTGCCGGACAAACTGGTGGTAAACGTGATGGCCGTGCCATCGTAAACCGGGTTGCCGTAAGCGTCCGCCACCGAGGTCATCACGGCGATATTCTGGCCCACGGTTTGGCTGGACGGCACGGGAATTACGGTGATGCTGCCCGCCGGCAGGCCGGGCCGGCCTTCGAGCACGGCATCATCGGTGGCAGACAGGCTGCCCGACTCAACCAGCACGGTGTTGGTGATGTTCAGCCCGGCGGCGGGCCACGGCGAAGTAACCGCGCTGCCGGAGAGGGTGATCGAGCCGCTGCTGCCGGGCGGCACTACGGCATCGAGCCAGATCAGCGTATCCGCCGCCGGGCTGGAGTCAAACACCGCGTTAGTGCTGGCGGAAACAATATTGGTGACGCTTAGCGGATAGGTATCGGTGATAAGCACGTTGCTGGCCGTAATAGGTCCGGTGTTGCTGTAAGTGATGGTGTATTCCACCGCCTCGCCAGCGCGAACAAAACCGGCGGGTGAAACCACTTTGGTTACGGCCAGTTGCGGAGCCTGTACCAGCGTGGTAATTGAGCCGCTGGCCGCCAGCCCGGTTTCATCGCTGGCAATTTGATACAGGTTGGTCAGCACCGAGTTATTGGGTAGGGTGGCGGCCACAGTCACGGTCACAGATACCGACTGCGGCAGGCCATCGGCCGGCGCTTGCGGGATGTTCCAGCTAACCTGCCCGCCGGAATTGCCCTGATAAATCACGTTGCTGTCGAGCGTATCAGTGATGAACACATTGGTAGCATCGGCCGTGCCGCTGTTGGTATAGGTGAGAGTGTAGGTGAGCACCTGCCCCACGGCGATGGGGTCGCTGCTGGCGGTTTTGCTGATTTGCAGCAGCGGCAGGCTGTTGACCGGCGTATTGAGCGTGGCCGTGGCGCTGGCGGCGTTGGCCGCGCCGATGTCAACCTGGTTAACCAGCAGCGTACCGCTGACCACCGGCTGAGTCACGGTTACATGCACGGTCAGGCTCTGTTCACCATCGGCGGGCGAAAGCGGGGCGGGCGTCCAGACCAGTTGGCCGGGCACAGAAATTGCCGGTGTGGGGGTAACGCTGTTCACGGTAACACTGGCCGGCAGGGTATCGGTGATGCGCAGGCCGGTGGCAATGGCCGTGCCGGTGTTGGAGTAGAAGATGGTGTAAGTGAGCGGCTGGCCGGCCTCGGCGGGCGAGGGTGAGGCCACTTTGCGAATTTGCAAGGTCGGCGTGCTGACCACCGTGCTGGCCGCCGTGGCCGAAACCCGCGGCGAACTGACAAAGTTGTCCACATCTACCCGGTTGGTAAACACCAGCGAATTGGTCAGCGGTGAATTGACCGTCACTGAAACCACAATTGTTTCGCTGGCCAGCGGGCCAACGCTGATCTGCCAGACGTTGTTGCCCGTGGTGGGCGCGGGCGAGGCGGAGTCAAACTGAACCTCGGCCGGGTATGTGTCGGTGATGATGGCCGTTGCCGCCGAAGTGGTCTCGTTGGTGACCACAATGGTGTACGTTAGCACCGATCCCGGCGTCACCGGCTCGGGGCTGGCGGTTTTGGTAACGGTGAACACCTGCGGAATAACGGTGATGGTGGCCACCGGGCCGCTGGCAATATCGACGCCGTTGACCGTGGCGGTGATCAGGTTGGGGAACTGCCCGCCCATCGACCCGGCCGTGGCGGAGATGGTAAAAGTGACCACCACCGGCTCTTGCAGCAACCCGACGCCGGTAATGGTTTCGGTGCGGTTGACCACCGCCGGCGAAAAGCCGGCCGGCAGGGTATCAGTCAGCGGGATGTTGTAGGCGGTTTCGTTGCCGCTGTTGGTGATGATCACGGTGTACGTGAGCGGCTGGCCGGCCAGCACCGCCTCCGGCTGGACAATTTTGGTCAGCGTAATTTGGGGGCTGCTGGTGATGGTAGTGGTCAGCGGCGGGCTGGAAATTTCGGCGGGAATATTGGCCGCGGTCAGCATGGCGGTGTTGGTGATAACGGTGTTGTTGGTATACGGCGACTGCGCCCGCACGGTTGCCGTCAACACCAGCGATTCACCGGCGTCCAACCCGGCCGGGCTGGTTATTGTCCAGGTGATGGCGCCGGTGCTGCCCGGCGCGGGGGCATCGATGGTGGCGGTGCCGCCGCTGATCCCGGCGCTGACAAACAGGGTTTGCAGCGGCAGCAGATCGACAATTTGCAGGCTGCGGCCGTAATCGGTGGCGCTGCTCTGGTTGGTAACAGTGATCACGTACCCCAGATAAGCGCCGGCCTCTACCGAGGTGGCCGTAGCCGTTTTGGTGACGGTGAGCGCCGGGGCGCTGGCCACGGTGGCCGTTACCGGCGCGCCGACAACCGGCGTAAACACGCTGCTGCTGCTGGCGCGGTAATCGCTGTTGACAATGGCCACGCCGTTGGTAATCACCGCATCGGTACGGACGCGGAGAGTGACCGTGGCGGTTGCGCCGGCATCAAGCTGGGCAATGGTCCAGGTAATCACGCTGCCGGCGGTGGTGGCGGGCGCGCTGGCTGGCGGCGTGGAGTCAAAATAGCTGGTGTGGGCCGGAATAACATCGGTGATGACCACGTTGGTGGCGGTGTATGCGCCCACGTTGGCCAGGGTGAGAGTGTAAGTCAGCAGGTCGCCGGGGGTGACGCTGGCGGGCGATACGATTTTGGTGAGCGGGCCAAACTCCGGGGCGCGAACGGTGGTGGTAAAATAGCCCGGCAGCAGTACGACATCGGCATTGGTTGAGGTGACGGTGTAGCTGTTGGTCAGCACCGCGCCGTTAGGCAGCGGCGAATTGACATCAATTTGAAACGAGAATTTAACGGTACTGGTGGGCGGCATAGGGTTACCGCCGGGGAAAAAGTCGGCGCTAAACCAGCCCACGCTATCGGGGTTGGGACCGGAGGGCAAAATACCCCAGCCAGCCGGCGGAAATCCCAGCACCGGGGAGTTGCTTGCAGAAGGGAAAAAATCGGTGACCAGCACTTTTTCCGCGGAAATTGTACCGGAGTTGGTCAGGCTGAGCTGGTACGAAATTGTGTCACCGGGAAAAGTTTCGGTGGGGCCGGTTTTTGATAGTTCCAGCGTGGTTGAGGCCGCTTTGGCGTAAGAAAGCAGCGCCAGGTTAAACGGCAGCCGCGGGCCAGCGGGCAGCTCGCCGGTAACGCTGGCCGCCGCCGGCAGGTTCTGCTCCCGGGTTGGGATAACGGGCAAAAAATAAAGTACAGTAGAAAAAAGTATGGCAAAGGCCACAACCCTCCACCACGGATGGCTTTTGGTAGCAAACTTTGAGGCATTTTTCATGATGGCATCCCCTTGTTGTTGCCAGCAATAGAAACAATTTTGCGCAAACATCGCGCCCAACTATTGTTATCGGTAAAAGTTTGTGGGAATTTAATAATTTTAAGGTAACTGGCTATAACCCAACAGCCGGTAGTCGTTGGGGAACAGCAGTTATTGAGGTTCCTGTAAAAGCTTTAAGTACCGTTCAGCTTCTTGTTTGGCACGGGGATCAACCTGTGTCTCAAACGACAGAAAGGTTTCAAAAGCGGCAGTTGCTTTTTCCGGCTGGTTCAGGGCCAGGTAGGCAACCCCCAAACTAAAATGAGGTTCGGCCAGTTCCGGGGAGATTTGCTGGGCCTGCTGCAGTTGAGTCACAGCCTTGTTCAGCAACTGCGGGTCCGGCTGATTGCTTTTTGATAACGCCTGCTGCAAATAAAGCACGCCCAGATTGTAGGCCACGTCGCCGTCGTTGGGGTCAAGTTCGAGCGCCTTTTGGTACTGCGACGCCGCCAGATCAAATTTTTGCTGCTGGTAGTAAACAACGCCCAGGTTGGCGTAAGCGGCCTGATAGTTGGGGTCCAGTTCGATAGCGCCTAAAAATGCCGCAACCGCCTGATCAAACTGCCCGGACTCATACAGGCTGTTGCCCAACTCAAAGCGGGCGGCAGCGGTATCTGGCAAGCTCACCGGCGAAACAGGCGCAACGTTTGCCGGAGCCGCGCCCGCGGCCGGCTCGGCGTTGTTTGACGCAGGCCAAACCACGGGTAACAGTAACACGGCTGCAACCAAAAGCGCCCCAATACCAAGGCCAATTTTCCAGCCAAGTCCGAGGCTTTTGGGCGACTCGTCGCTATGAGTGGGGGGCAACGGGCTTACGGCATCCTTATCATTCATCATTGGCAGTTTTGGCTAAAGCGCGCGGTTCCAGCAGTACAATTTGGGTCTCTTCGGGCAGGGTGCTTTTGGTAATCTTCAGCGCCGGAATGGGGTCTATTTTGGCAGCGCCCATTTCCTTGAGGAATTTACTGACCGGGTCAAGAGTAACGGTCAGTCCGGGCAGGTCGTAATGCATAGGGATAACAATTAACGGTTCAATAACGCTGATCACTTCCGCGGCCTGGGCGGCGCTGAGGGCGCGCCTGCCGGCGACCGGAACCATCAGCACATCGATGTTACCCATGTCTTCCACCTGGCTTTGGGTAGGAATATGGGTCATATCGCCCAGATGACAGACGGTCAGGTCCTCGATATAAAACACAAAAATGTTATTTAACGAGGGGCCGTTGTCGCTCTTTTTGGGCGGGATCATCCTGATTCCGGTAATAAAAACCCCGCCAATTTCATATTCGCCCGGCCCATCCACCACCTTAAATTCGCCTTTAACGCCGGCAATGTGATTGTGATGCGGGGCCGGGTTACTTACGGTTACAATATCGGCTTTGGGGCGCGGTAAGGCCAAACCCAAAGATTTGTCATACGGATCGGTCACAACGGTTATATTTTTATCTTTTAATCGAAAACACGCGTGGCCGTACCAGATAATCTCCATGTTATTGTTTGATCCTCTAGTTAATAATTTGGTTCAATTTTACCATAACAAAAATTTTTAGGGAAGAAATCACAAAATACCAGCGTTTCGGCGCGATCAGCCCCGTTTGGCCAGCGCGCTGCCCGCCAATTTTAGCGCCATCCGCCGCAGTTGGGCTGTTTTGGTTAGCCGGTACAAAGCGCTGCCATCCTGCATTTGGGTTTTTTCCAGAATGCCCTGCAAGGCCAGATCGCCCAGTTCCGGCCGAATGACCTGCAAACTCAGCCCCAGCCGGCGGGTAATTTGCGGGGTGGTGCCGCAATAGTCGGGGTTTTTGCCGAAAAAAGTAATAATATCCCACCGCAGCAAATCGGTGGCATATCGTTCAACAAACACCAAAAAATCAACGTCAACTTCTTTTGCGGTGGGGACTGCCGCCAGCATTTTCAAACGCTCCCAAAGATGTGGTATAGTAAATTATAATCTATTCTACCATTACAGGTAAACCTTGAACCGGGTTTTGATTGCTGCTCAACAAGCTGAAACTTATCGCCGCCACCTGGCCCAACATCTGGGCCTGCCCATAGACATGGTAGACGAGGCGGCTGAGATATGGGCCAAATTAGCCCAGGAACCATACACGCTGCTCATTGTTGAGGTGGGACTGTTTGGCGGCCTGCTTCGCGATGAAAATGCGGTGATGCCACACCTGCGCAGCAGCCACCCGTATATGAGCGTTTTGTTGCTGGCCCACCCAAATGAGCGCAGCCGGGCCGTTTTGCACCTGGAACAGGGGGCCACCGACTACCTGCTGCACCCCTTTGCCATGGCCGAACTGGTTATCAAATCCCGTCGCTGCCTGCAAACACGCCAACCCGAATTTCAAGCTTCGGCGCTGTTCTCCATTACAGACCAACTGATGATGCTCAATGAGGCAACTCAGGAGCTATTACAAACCCTCCATCCCGATAAAGCTCACGATATGGTTTTGGCCAAAGCCCGGCATATTTCCCGGGTAGATGTGGCCAAAATCTGGCTGATTGAAAACGAGCGCACGCTGGCCCGGCCGGCCGCTCTGCCCCCGGAAGATGAAGTGCTGTTTAACCTGGCTCAGGAAGCGGTTACGGCCGGGCAATTTCTTTCACGGCGATTTACAACGGGCAAAGGCACGCTGGCTGCGGCCCTGCTGCTGCCGCTATTTTCTGGCGATCGGCTGGTGGGGGCGCTCGCGTTAGGCCGTCATACGGAAACGCCTTTCTCATCCGATCAAATCAGATGGCTCACCGTATTTTGCCAGCAGGCGGCTGTGGCCATTGAAAACGCCCAACTGTTTCACAATCTGTCCGTGGCATACGACGACATGGCGCAAAGCAGAAAAGAGATTTTACAGAGCAGAAACACCCTCCAGGCCGTCTTTGATAATATCCACGACGGGCTGTACATTCTTGACAAAGACCTGACGATTAACGCGCTCAACCGGGTGGCGGCCGACCGGCACGGGGCGCCGCTCGAAGAACTGGTGGGGCAGAGTTTTCTGGCGTTGCCCGGCTCAGCCAACGCCCCGCGGCTGATCGAACAAATCAGGCACGTACTGGAAACCGGCCATGAAACCACCTGGATGGCTCTGGACAGCAACGACGACAGTTATTTTGAAGATAAAGAATTTAGAATTTACCCCATTAATAACCGGCTGGGGCAACCCGAACAGGTTATTGTTTTTGCCCAGGATGTATCAGAACGGCAAAAGTGGCAGGCCACCTTGTTCCGTTCGGCTAACCTGGCCGCGGTGGGCCAACTGGCCGGCAGTGTGGCGCACCAAATAAATAACCCGCTCACTGTAACCATGACCAATAGCCAGTTGATCATGCTTGATGCCGAACCGGACTCTGAAATTCAGGAACTGGCCACAGCCGTGTTCAAAGCCGGCCAGCGCATTCAAAACTCGGTGGCTAACCTGCTGGAATTTTCTAACCAGGACGAATATTACTTTACCGAAGTGAGACTGGTCAACACCATTGACAGCGCGCTGGATTTGGTGAGCCGTTCGCTGATGAAGGCCAACGTGCAGCTCACCCGGAATTTTGAGGCCGACCCCGCGATTATTGCCAGCGTCAGCCACCTGAAGCTGGTGTGGGTAAACCTGCTGCTCAACGCCAAAGACGCTGTGGCCAATTTTGCCACGCCGCCTAAAATTGAAATCGGTACCCGCCTGCGCCCAAATGGCACGGTCAGCGTTACTTTTAGCGATAATGGCCAGGGCTTAAACTCGCGCAACCTAAAACATGCCTTCGATCCATTTTTTACAACCAAACCGCCCAACAAGGCGTTGGGCCTGGGGTTGTACTCCGCGCGGGTTATTGTTGAACAGCATGGCGGGCAAATTTTGGCCAAAAGCAAACCGGGCGTTTTCACCGTGTTCGAGGTAATTTTGCCCGTCAAAGAATAGCCTCATCGTAACTACAGCCGTCATGCCCGAATGTCTTTATCGGGCATCCACTGAAGACCAAAACGGTAGATTCCCGCTAAAAACGCGCGGGAATGACATCCAGAATGGTGCGGATGAGTAATTACACCTCATCACCGGCAACAAAAAAGAGACCTCGAGGCGAGGTCTCTTTTTTTGTCAGCGTAATGTGATCAGCCAAGCAGCGTTGCCAGCGGCGTTTGGCTCATCGATAACATGCTGTCGATGACATCCTGGTTAAAAATGGCCCAGACTGCCACCAAAATCAGGGCGCAAATGATCAGCAGCAGCAAACAACCGCAGCCGTACAGCGCGTACTGCATCATTTTATTGTTCTCGGCGGCGGCAGAGGTGTTGGCTCGTGGCTCAATTACCGGGGCGGCCACCCGCGGCGAGGGCGACTGGTAGGCTTGCGGCGCGCCCATGTAACCGCCGGCAATCTGAAACACCAGCGCGGTTTGCCCAATCCCAACGCTGTCGCCGGCGTTGAGGATTTGGGGCGAGGTGATCTGCACGCCATTAACAAACGTGCCGTTGGTGCTGCCCATATCTTCAATAATGTATTGGCCGGCCTGCCAGGTAATTCTGGCGTGGCGGCGCGAGGCTTCGGGGTCTTGCAATGAAATATCCAGTCCTTCTTCGCGGCCAATCACTACCTGATTGCCAACCAGGGGGAAACTCATGCCGGCCTGCGGCCCCTGCCGGATAACCAGCGTCGCCGATGGCCGCCCCTGCCCCATCATTGTTGGCTCATTATCATACATTGCCATAATTCCTCCGGAATAAACGCGCTCGCAAGCGCCATATTAAAGGCTGCACCATGTTATCAAATAGTCATCCACATGGCAATTCTGTTACTTCCAGGTCAACCACTCTACCGTAATTGCGCCGGTGCTGTATTTGGGAAAACGCATTTTGCCAAAGCGACCTTCGGTGGTGATGTAACAGGCCGTGCGGCCGTCCGTCAGTTCATTGGCCGGGTCTAAAATCACATCGCTGCCATCAAGGTTGATAAAGCGGCTGTAATCGGCCTTTTTGCAATCCGCCAGCGACAGGTTGTCCAGCGAATTCATAATACTCTGCGGCGAGAGGGCCACGCCGGTGAGCGCCTCAAAATAGCGGTTGTCGCCATCTTTGCGCCAGGTAAAATCATCACCCGGCACATTGCCCCGGTCAAAATCGATAGTATCGCCCAGATTCAAATCGCGTTTGCCCGCCGAGGCAATCGGCTGGATCACCTCAACCGTAACCCGCTCAATTTGTTCGGTGTTGTCCTGTTTAACCACCCGCAGGGTGTAGGTGGTGGTTTGCGCCGGGCATTCCGTCCGTTTATCGGTTCCGGCCACGCCCTGCTCCTGGTAGTACACCTCTTTAACGCCGACCACATTCCACGAGACCTCAACACACTGGCCGCCCTGAATACTGGTTGGGTTGACCTTAAATTCAATTTGGCTGCTGGGTTTGGTCGCCGTGGGCGTGGGGGTGGGCGTAAAAGTAGGCGGCACCGGGCTGCTGGTTGGGGTAACGGTGGGCGTATCGGTGGGGGTGGCGGTGGGGGTGCCGGTGGGCGTTGGCGGAGCCGCAGCGATGGGTACGTTTTGCGCGTTCGTCACCGTCGAAAAGGCCGGATCGGCGGTAATCCAGCCCAGGCCGTTGGGCGCGGGGGCAAATTTAACCTGCCACCATTCGCCGTTGTCGCTTTTACCGGTAATTTCGGTGCTGGCCCCGGCCGGCAGCAGCCCGGCCAGATCATAAAACATATCCGGCCCAATCCGCACGTTCAAATCGGTCAGAGCGGTCAGCCCCGGCGTCGAGGGCACTGTTGGCGTGGGCGTGGCCGGGGTAGCGGTTGGCGTAGCCGTGGCCGCGGCGGCGGCCACTGCCGTCACATTGATTGAGGCCGGCTGATTGACCCGGTTGTTCACGTTGTAGGCTTTGATTTCCACGGTGTAATTCCCCGGCGCGGTGGGCGTCCACGGGATCGACGCGGTCAGGGTTGATTGCCCCTGCGGCGCGGGGCTACGAACTTCTTCCAATTTGGAGCCGCTCACCCACAATTCCAGCCGCACCACGCCGGCCGGGTCCGAGGCAGTGGCCTGGATCACGGTGGCCTGCCCCACCTGCGCCTGGCTGCCGTTCACCGGGGTGGTGATCACCACCACCGGCGCAGATGCCTGCGCGCTGTTTTGGCCGGCAAACACAAAATAGGCCGTCACCACCGCCAGCCCCAAAATCAGCAAAATAAGCACCAACACGCCGGCAATGGTCATCACACTCACGCCGCTGGACGAACTGGCCGCCGGTTTTGAGGGCGGCCGGGGCGGAGACGGGCGGGCTGGCCGCCGGGTGGGCGGTTCGCTGGCCGGCCGGGGTTTTGAGGCTTCGGCTTTGCGCATGGATATTTGGGTAATGCTAACGGTTTGCGGCGCGGCAAAGCCTTTTACCCCAAACACAGAAGAGCCAATGCTGATAATATCTGCCGGTTGCAAAATATGCGGTCCGGCAATCAGTTTGCCGTTAACCAGGGTGCCGTTGGTGCTGCCCAGGTCTTCTAAAATCAGCCGGTCGCCCTGCCGCGATAATCTGGCGTGAAACCGGGATACCTGGGTATCTTCCCAGAAAATATCGTTTTCCGGGGCGCGGCCAAAGGTGATGGACTCGCCGCCAAAAAGATACCCTTTGCCGGCCAGCGGCCCGGCATGCACAACCACCTGCAACTGAGGCAAAGATTCTGCCGGGAGTGCGTCAGAAAAGTTCTGAGCCATCGATAATATCCTTCCCTTGAAAATAAGAATTCAGGAGTCAGGAGTCAGGAGTTAGGGAAATACTCCTTTGAAAATGAGCGAATCTGCGAATTACGAATGATTTCGTAAATCGCAAATCGTAAATCCAAAATCATAAGGTGATGGTTACATTGTATTGCATCTGTTAGTTGATGGGCAAATCAATTAGTAAGACGTTTTTTGCGGTTGAATGTTCCCGCCAATCGTGATACATTTAAGCCAACTTGTAGTACTTACCCACATGTCATTCCGAGAAACGGAGCGACGAGGGATCTCCGCTAACTCTAGCAATTTTATCGCCAAACTGGAGATTCTTCACTCCCTTCGGTCTTTCAGAATGACATGCACGCTACTTTTGGATAATCAACCGACTAACTTTTAGTGCAGGAGGCAAAAATTATGAACGCTCGTCAACTGCTGGCAGCCGCCGGACTATCCACCACATTAACGCTGGCAATTTTGGCCGGGGTCTTTTGGTTTACCGGCCGCGCCGAAGCTGCCCAACCGGTGACGCAGGGTATAAATTATACCAGCGTTTCGGCAATGGCCTTTGTGCCGGTGCAGCAAAACTCAACCTTTTTTAAGGATACCCAGCGAGAACTGCTCACTCTAACCGGCCCCAACCGCATTTTTACGTATGATCGCAACGTGTTTGTGGCCGCGCTCAGCCTGCCCGACCAAAGCCAGTTGCAGGCGCTCACCATTTTTGGCGAGGATTACGACCCGCAGGGCGAAGTGCGGGTACGCCTGAAACGCTGCGATCACGGCCAGGCCCGCTGCCTAAACCTGGCCGAATCAACAAGTACGGCCAACTTTTCCGGCGGCGCGTTTGAAACCACCCGCACCGTAATCCAGCAGCAGGAAATTGTAAACAACGCCTACTACGGCTATTTTTTAGAGCTTGAACTGACCGCCCTGGGCAACAGCGGCCTGCGTTCGGTGCGGCTTGAAGTGACGCCCAAAAGCGAAACCGCGCCCTCGCCGCAGCAAACGTGGTCGCTTGAGAGCAGCGTCACCAGTTTCCCCCTGCCCAATACATGGCTGGCCCAGGTAAGAATCTGCACCAATGATTTGAGCTACCTGGATAACACCACTCACTACCCGTTTGTCGTCGTCGATGGCCGCTCGGTGTCGCTGTCGTCCAATTCCTGCATTACGGTTTGGGGCCGCGATATTACCATTCAGCGGCGGCCCAACACCGGCCCATCGAGCGGCACGTATCAAATTGTTAATTGATGGCGGAGTAGCGTAACCTACTTACTACAAGCGTAACCTTACTTTGCCGCCGGAAAAAACCAATTATAACTGAGTTATAATCAGATTATAACTCAGTTATAATGTCATTATGACTGAGTTATAATGACTTTTCAACACAGTTATAATTTAATTACGCGGCAGACTCAACTAAAAAGCGCATCGTCAAACCCGCGACGATGCGCCTTTTTATAAACAGTGACAAACGGATTACTGGCCGGAGTCGTCCGGGATTTCTTGCGGCAATTCAACAGGCAGGGTGCTGGTTGGCTGCGGCGCCGGAGCGTCAAATAAAGACGGGGTGCCGGCTTTGCTATAATCGTTACAGCTCAGAGAACTGGTAGAGCTGGAACCCACCAGCTTGCCATTACGATACGCGGTTAAAGCAAAAAGTACTTTATAGTCTCCGCCATCGGCCGGGCACAAACCCCACAGCACATTTCTAATGGTTGCGTAACCTGCATTCTGTCCCTGCCACGGCAGCCTAACCAGAGTATCTTCGCCGCGTCTAACCAGTTGCCCACCGGCCGAAATTCCCGGAACAAGTACGGCGCTATCTCTGGGGATCAGTTTGGGAATTTCCGCATCGCCTCTAACGCCCTCCGCTACCCCCTCGCTGGGGGGGACTATCCCGTAAATCGACGGCATCTGACTGCCGGTAACCTGGGCAAAACCGGTACTTTGAGAACAGGCCAGCGGTTTGGCCCAATCCCACAGGCTTTGCTCGGTTAAGCCAAACAAGCAGGAAGTACTGCTGGTTTTGGCGTAAGTTTGGGCCACCAGCTCAAACTGATTAACATTCTTGTCGGCGTGCTTCCAGTCAACCCGGATTTCTGAAATATCGGCGGTTTGCTGCACCGACATAATAAATGTCTGGGTGTCGTCTTCGCGGGGGACAACTTCCACGTAAACGATGGCCGAAACTGTACAGGCTCCGTTATCGGCGTACAGGGTAACAGTGTAGCGGCCCAACCGGTTAGGGATAAACGGTTTCCGGTCCGACGGATCGCCGGTAGACAGGGTTTCGGTTTCACCGGTAGGGCCTTCAACAACAATATCCACATTGGTGGCATTGATAACATTCCAATCCAGCGTAACCGGATCACTTTGCTGAGCCTCAACCGAAATTGGGTTGACGGGGCGATAGACGTTGCCTACCCCCAAAATCTCAAACTTGTTAATGGTGGGCGCGCCGTAAATACCAAATTCACACTGGCGCACCACTTCCAGAGTAACGCCCATGATTGGCCCAAAGTAAACACCCTGCGGGTTGCGCATGCGCCAGTAGCTCTGGTGGATACCGGGCGTTACCGGCGCTAGCAGCATCACTTCTACATTAGCCACCTGGTTGGGTTTGCCCTGGGGCACAATCAGCCGGTTGCCGTCGATGACAATGTTGCGCCGGCCCGGTTCGCTGGGCCAGGTGTTTTCAAAGGACACCCCGCCGGAGCCCATTGAGCGGCCGCCGTAAAAGGCCAGCTCGTAACCGGGGCCCCAGGTGCAGGTGCCGGTATTTTGCAGCCGCCAGGCGCGGAATATGGTTGAGCCGCCCACAGTTTTGGCCGGGATTTCATCCGGCTCTTTGATTTCGATGCGCTGGCCGGTGCTGGGCACGAAAACGCCCAGCAAATCGGCGGCATCACACACCGGCGGGCGCAGCTCGGGGAGCTGATCCTGAGTGGGGCCAAGCGGCACGCCGGGCGCGGGCGGCGGCGGGTCAAAATAGCGGGTAGGAGTAGGGGTTGGTTCGATGGTGGCCGTGGGCGTGGGTGGAATAATCAGGGTTGCCTGCGGGACAACCTGGGCTATTATCCCTTCAGCGCTGATCAGCAGAATTTGCTTTTCTACCGGCTGCTGGCATTCGCCGCCGCTGGGGTAGGCCCGCATTAAAATCTGGTATGTGCCAATCTCTTGCAGCGGCACCGACAGCCGGTCACCGCCGTTGTTAAAGGTGTAGGTTGTCGGCTGGCCGCCGCTGGGGGCGGTAACATCAAAGTCAACGGATCTGGCGCCGTCAACCTCCCAATCTACAAGCAGGGTGTCGCCCAAATTCAGGGTGATGGGTTTAGCCGGCGCATTGGCGGCCCGGGAAACGGTGCCATCTTCTACCCCAACCACACGCAGGGTGCGAATTGCCGGCGCGCCGGGCGCGTTAAACGCCGAACAGGCCGCCAGCGTTTGAACAGGCGGTTCGGCGGGGGTTGCTGTTGCGCCGGGGGGTGGCTGAAAGGCTTCGCCGCCGCCGGGCATCAACTGAAGCTGGCCGCTGCTGCTCACCTGCTGCTGCGGCCGCTGAATGGCCGGGTTGGCGGCCACCCTAACAGTGACCGTTGATTCCGCAATTGGCTCATTTTTAGTGTTCACCGAAACCACTCTGAGCGTGTAGTTGCCTTCGGCGGACGGCAGCCACGACTGCATCATAACGCCGTCAATGGGGATGTCGGCCCGAACCAGTTTTTCTGCGGCAGGCTGGCCCTGGGGCGCAACATACAACTCGGCGCGGGAAATATCGTTGCCGGTGTGCTGCGACAGCACCTGAATGGGGCTGCCCAGCAGCACGTTAACCCCGTCGGCCGGGGCGTTGATCTGCGCTTTGTCCCGCTGGCCGGGCAGAAATTGAGCGGTGTCTGCCGGCCAAAATCGATACAATAACGCGCCAACCAGCACCAGCGCCAGCAGGGCAACCAACCCCACCAACAGCGGCAGAGGAATGCGCGAGCGGCCGGTTGCCGGCAGCACGTAAAACACCCGATCACTGGTATGAGTCACATTATCCACCGAAACACCGTATTCTTCTGCCAGGAGGCTGGCGGTGTCGCCCGGTGCGGCCTGCTTAACCACCGGTATGGTTAAAATCTGGCCCGCCTGGGGCAGATCGGTATGGTTAGCCTGCATAATATCGCTGGGGTCAACGCTGTACTTTTCGGCAAGGCTGGTCAGGGTTTCGCCGGGCTGCACTAGGTGCTGCGGAAAGCGGGTGGCGTCTGGCTTGATGAGCACCCCGTCATCCTGAGGGATGACATGATCGGCCAGCACGCCGTAACGCCGCCCTACCGCGCTGGTGCTGTCGTTCATTTTTATAATGTGTTTAACGGGCAAAACCAAAATCTGGCCGGGTTTAAGCGGTCCAGGGCCGTTGGCTTCCATAATCAGCCGGGTTTCAACGCCATATTTCTGGGCGATGTCAACCAGAGTTTCGCCGGATTGAACCACGTGTTCAATAAAACGAGGCGGCGGCAGCACCACGGTATCGGTTTCCAGCACGTGATCTTCTGGCACTTCAAACAGCTTGGCCAGGCTGGCGGGCGAGCCGCCCAAGTCCGGGGAGTAATGCAGCGGCAGGCCAATAATTTGCCCCACATGCGGGGTTTCAACGTTGTTGGCCATCATGATATGTTTGGCCAGCACATTATATTTGCCGGCAATACTGTTAATTGTTTCGCCGGTCTGAACCAGATGTTTGGGGAATACGGCTCCGGTTTGCGGCGGAATAACAATGGCGTAGTTTGAAATAGGCACAACCTTGTTGGGCTGCACGCCATACAAACTGGCTACTTTTTCCGTTGGCTCGTCTAGCTTGATGTTGTGCTTGATGGGAATTTTGAGGATTTGGCCCGGTCGCGGCGACTCGGTGTCGTTGGCTTCGGCAATATACTGGCTGCTCAGGCCAAACTTGTGGGCCACTGCCCCCAAAGTTTCATTAGCCTGCAGCACATATTCGGGAAACACAACCGGCGGCCGCACAATAAATCGCTGTTCGCTGCCAATGATCACGTTAGCCGGGGCAACATTGTATTCTTTGGCTATGTCTTCGGGCTTTTCAACAGGTGTGGCATTGTGCTTGGCCGGAATGGTTAGCACCTGGCCTTCTTCGGCCGTGTCAACGCTGTTTGCCTTCTGAATATAGCCCACAGGAACGCCGTATCGTTTGGCAATATCCGCCAACGACTCGCCGGGCTTTACAGTATGTATCCTAAAATTAGCCATTGCCCAACCTCTATAAAAAGAAGCTCACTGAAAAATTTACTGCACCGCAAAGCGAATATATTCCGACTCGCTCTTTTGGCCGCCGGTGTTGTAACCTACCACTTTGATGACATATTCACCGCGCCAAACGGGGATAAATGTTTGATTCGCGGTGAATGTAGTTTGCTCAAATGGCACAAATTGTGTATCTATCAATAAATCGACTTTTTGCGTGCTCGCGGCGTTGTCCTGAACCGGCATCTCAACCGCGTACAACTCAACATGCGACAGGTGATTTTGGGGGTCGCGGGTGCGAGATTTAACTGTAATGGGCCGGTTGGCCGGCAAAGGGCCATCCGGGGCGCGCACCAGCATCCAGGTCTGCAATCCCATGTCGGTCTGGCTGCCGCCAAAGCTGGAACAGGCTGTGGCCAGCCCCAGACTGAACAGCAGTAAAATGACAAGTATGGCTAAGAAAACGCGGGCATATTTCTTTAACGGCATCTCGGGCTGCGCTCCTCTAAAGATAGGATTCAGGAGTCAGGAGTCGGGAGTCAGGGGGCGTTCCTGTCCCGGTTTCTAAAAATTTGCGGCAGGAGTTCAAAACTACAGTTTTGGACTCCTGTGAAAATAAACAAGTCTGCGAATCAGCGAGTCAGCGAATGTAGGGGCGGTTCGCGAACCGCCCCAACAAAAATTTATACTCGTTGCCGCGCCACAGGCTGAATCAGACTCCTTTGAAAATAGTGAATTGCGAATTGCGAATGACAACCTACCGAACGCACCAAACTCACTTCACTCCTCACTCGCTGCTCTCTCACTCCCCTGCGACTCGCCACTCGCTACAGTTACATTGTTGGCCTTTGGGCAAACCCCCAATTAATAGCAATATGTCAAGGTAATATGTAAAGTCAATTATAACATAACAGGAATAATTGTGGTAGTCAACTCTTATGTTTTCAAATGCGTAGCGCCCGGCGATGAGGCGTTGGTTCAACCGTTGGCAAACCGTTGGAAATATAACCGCAACCACTCACGTTTCTCTAACCAACCTGTGTTACCCTATTGGGGTATCCTGAGCCAAGGGTTTTTGAAACGGCGGCGTATAATATGATGCAAAATACAACACCTCCTGAGCAGGGTGCGAGCGAGCTGGCGCTGGTAGAACGCTGGCAAAACGATGACCCATCGGCTTTTGACCAGCTTTACACCCGCCACGCCCAAACCATTTACCGGTTGGGCTGGGCGATGCTCCAGCAGAAGCAGGCGGCCGAAGACGTGGTGCAGGAAGCCTTTATGCGAGCACACAAAGCCCGCAAACGGTTTGACCCGTCCCGGGCCAGCTTTGGCACGTGGTTGTATCAAATTGCACTTAACTACTGTCGCAGCCACCTGCGCCGGAAACGGCTAACCACTATCCCGTGGCTGCGCTCCACCGGCGAAGGGCCAGAATTACCGGACTCCCGCCTGGGACCGGAATCCTGCGCCCTGCACGGCGAATACCGCCGGCTGCTGTGGGAATCGGTGCAAAAGTTGAGTGCCCCGCTCAGAGAAGTTGTAACGTTGCATTATTATATGGAAATGCCGGCAGTAGACATTGCGGTTATGCTCAATTGTCCGGAGGGCACTATTTATTCCCGGCTGCACAATGCCCGCCGTCGATTGGCAGAAACGCTGGCCGCGCAAGGCGTCACTGCATCAGAAATCCTTGAGGCTCAGAATGCGCACTAACCATGTAGATAAGCACCTTGAAGCTTATCTTGACAGACAACTATCACCAGCCGTTCAGTTGCAGGTAGAGCAGCACCTTAACCACTGTTCTGCCTGCGCCCAGCAATTGGCCGAAGCCGAACGCCTGCACCGGGAGCTGCGCCCGGTATTGCAGGCGGCGTTGGGTCAGCCAGCACTGCCGCCTCATTTGCGGGCCGCCGTAAAATTAGCGCTGGAACGGCAGCAGACGCCGCGCCGTTTGGCGATAGGTTGGAGCATTACCGGCCGGCTGCTCAACGCTGCCGGCACGGTAGCCGTGGTAGCCTTGCTGGCCTTTGGCGCGTACACGGTGATTCGTGGCCAACTTCCGGGTGTACCGGCAGTGTACACCTCGCAAATTACGCTGCGGTCATTAGCCGGCGGCGGTGATGAACCGCCAACCCCGGCCCCCACCCTCACCCTGGCCGTTGAAACCACCACTACTGCCGCCCGCAAATCCACCGGCGACACCCTGACGGGGCTAACCCCGGCCAACGGAACGGCAGCGCTTTCCACCCCGCTGGTGGCCCAGCCCAAAAGATCGCCCGGAATGCCGGCTCAACCGGCAGCATCAACGGCAGAAGTGGCCGAGTTGCCCGGCGGAACCATCGCTTTTGCCCTGTTTGACAACAACATGTACCAGATTCATCTGGTCAGCCCCGACGGCTCCCACCAGCGGTTGTACCCGATCAGCGGCGTTTCCGAACCGGCGCTGCACCCAACCCAAAATGATGTGTCGCTGGCCTACCGTTCATGGAACGACCCCGACGGCCCGCGCACGCTGGTTAGCAGTGATATTGCCGGCCAAAGCCCGGCCTCAATTACTCATTTTTGGGAAGATGCCCAACCCGATTGGTCGCCGGTTGAAAACCGGCTGATCTTCGCCTCACAGCGGGAAAGTGACCGGAAGTGGCGGTTGTACAGTGTGTGGGGAGATGCCTCAATTGAGGTGAATTTGCGCCGCGAAGGAAGATCACCAACATTTGCCCCGGATGGCCTGCGCTTTGCCTTTGAAGCCTGCAACGAAACCGGCAATCGGTGCGGGTTGTGGGTGGACAACTTGAACAACAGCGAGTTTGACGCCCAGCCTGTTTTGGAAGAACAAACCCTAAAATCGCCGGACTGGTCGCCAACGGGCGAAACTATTGCCTACATGGCCAACCCCAACGATAACTGGGATTTGTATCTGATTGACAGCGACGGCCAGAATCTGCGGCGGCTGACCGACGACCCGGCCATTGATGGCCTGCCGGCGTGGTCGCCGGATGGGGAGTGGTTGGCATTTGTGTCTGATCGCGGCGGGATGTGGGGAATTTGGATCATCAATGTGGCCAGCGGCCAGTTGTTCCAGACCGTAGCCTTTGAAAATGGGGCGTTAACCCCGCCAGAACGCCTGCCCTACAACCAGCACGGCCCGCGCTACTGGTGGGACGAGCAGATCAGTTGGAGCAACTGATCACTGGTACACCGAAATAAGGTTGTGGTGCCAGCGCCGCAAATCCAGCAGGTGCTCGCTGTAGTGTTCCAGTGTTTCCTGGACAATGGTGCGATAAACCACCTCGTGGCCCAACCGCTCCGGCGGAAATTCGCGGATCGCCGCCAGCAGGCTTTGATGCGCTCTTTCGGCATCAAATTTAACCTCAACCCAACTCCAATTAACGCGTTCCTGATAAATCTCGGTGTTCAGCGCATCAACAGCCGGTTCGGCCAGCAGTGGAGCATCGGTATCTCGGGATGCCTCTAACAAAGACGCGCAGCGCCATTCCCAGGCGGCAATGTGAGCCACCACATCTTTTACCGACCAACCGTTGGTCAGGTCCGGGTCGCTGAGCCGGGCCGGGGGGACGTTGCGGTAAATCCGGCTCAGTTCGGCGTATTTCTGCTCAATACTGGCAATGAAGGCCTCGGCATCAACGATAGTGGTGCTCATTATTTATCATCCCCTTTGATGACTAAAACGCTGGTACGCTGGTATTGTTCCCAAATTTGGCGGATTGTCAATTTTAATTTTGTGCCAGATTACACAAAAAAACGCGGGAGCGGCTAACCGGCCACTCCCGCGTTTTAGCGGTAAAAACCACGTTCAGTTGATAATCGACAGCGCCGGATCGGCCTGAAAATCACCCTGCCCGCTCATAATATTTTGCAGGCTTACTGCCGCCGCCACTTTGCGGGCAATATCGCGGATGGCTTTGGCGGCCGGCGAATCCGGCTGGCTGACGACAATAGGCGTGCCTTCATCGCCGCCAATGCGCACAGCCGAATCGAGCGGCACTTCGCCCAAAAAGCTTACTTCTACGTCTTTGGCCATTTGCTGGCCGCCACCGTGGCCAAAAATATCGTACCGGGTGCCGGTATCGGGGGCCACAAAATAGCTCATATTTTCAATCACGCCAAACACCGGCACATTGAGCTGTTTGAACATCGACACGCCGCGCACCACGTCATCGAGCGCCACCTGCTGCGGGGTGGTGACAATCACAGCGCCGGTCAGGCCAATGCTCTGCGACAGGCTCAGGCTGGCGTCGCCGGTGCCGGGCGGCAGGTCGATGATCAGATAATCAAGCCCGCCCCAATCCACATCTTCCAAAAACTGGCGAATGGCGTTGTGGATCATCGGCCCGCGCCAGATAACCGCCTGGCCGCGTTCAATTAAAAAGCCCATGCTCATCAATTTAACACCGTAGGCTTCCAGCGGCTGAATTTTGTTGTTGAGGCCTTTGGGTTTGCCCGTAACGCCCATCATCATCGGGATGTTGGGGCCGTACACGTCCACGTCGAGCAGGCCCACCTTGGCCCCATCGAGCGCCAGGCTGATGGCCAGGTTGGTGGCGGTGGTGCTTTTGCCCACACCGCCTTTGCCGGAGGCCACCGCGATGGCGTTGCTCACGCCAATGTTCATCCGGCCCATCAGCCGCGAGTCGGCAGGCACACGTGAGTCAAAATTGATGGCCACCTGTTCCACGCCGGGAATGGCGTTGATCGCTTTGACGGCATCGGCTTCCATCACATTTTTCAACGGGCAGGCCGGAGTAGTCAGAATAATGGTAAAGGAGACGCGACCGCCATCGATTTTGAGGTTTTCAATCATTTTGAGGGTGATCAGGTCTTTGTGCAGTTCTGGCTCAATCACGTGGCTCAAGGCTTCGGTGACTTGCGCCTGGGTAACAGTTGGCATAACAAGCTCCTTTGGAAATTGCGAATTGCGAATTGCGAATGTAGGGGCGCTTCGCGAAGCGCCCCTACACAGTTTCTACAATACTGTAGTTTTGGACTCCGTTTTTAACACTGGTGTACTGTAGCCCCAAACTGAAATTTGGCAAATTTAAAAAACCGAAGGATGATCCTTCGGTTTTTGGGGTTAGCCGGCTTTGACCGACACATGATAAACGCAGGCGCCGTCGCCGCGGGCCAGGTGGCTTTTGCGCTCAATCCGGGCATCGAGCAGATCTTCCAGCAAAATCTGGTCGTAATTGCAGGCCGAGCCGCAGCCTTCGGCCACGTGGATGATGGGGCAGTTGGCTTCGCGCAGGGTGAAGCTGCCGTCGTTGTTGGGTTCCCAGGTAGACATGTAGCCATCGGCTTCGCGCAGTTCCGTGAGCTGGATGAGCCGTTCTGGCAGCGTATTGCCGTTAACGTGCCGCCGGTAAAGGCCAATCATATGCTCGGAGCGCATCCGAAAAATTGCGTCAACCGCTTCCACTCCGTACAATTCGGTGATGGTTTCCAGCACGTTGGCCGCCAGTTCCTCGTAGCGGCGCGGAAAATAGCTGGCTGCCGCCGGTCCCAGGCTGTAAACAAAACTGGGGCGGCCCATGCCGCGCTGAACCTCATCGTAAGTGACCAGTTCGTCGCTTTCCAGTTTGGTTAAATGACGCCGCACCGCCACCGAACTGATGCCCAGCAGCTCAGATAATTCATCGGCGGTGAGCTGGCCTTTTTCCTTCAAAAGCTTCAAAATCCGACGGCGGGTCGTCGGCATTTGTTTGTAAAGCAAATTCCCATTTTTTCGTTGGTCGGCCATATACTTTCTCTCTCGTCACAGGCTGGTTACTGCAATTTCTCCACAGTGACAGATTATAGCATGCGTTTTAGAACTTTGCAATATTTAATA